>CAZZBK010000082.1:0-27504 GCA_964652155.1 uncultured Planctomycetaceae bacterium
CGCCCGCAGCGAGGCCATGTTGTTCAAGTTTGGCTCGGGCACCGGGACGGACCTGTCGACGTTGCGTTCGCATCGCGAGAAGTTGAGCGGTGGCGGCAAGCCGAGCGGTCCGCTCTCGTTTATGCGGGTGTACGACCAGATTGCGGCCGTGGTCAAGAGCGGCGGCAAGACGCGTCGCGCGGCCAAGATGCAGTCGCTCAAGATTTGGCACCCGGACATTCTCGACTTCATCGAGTGCAAGGCCAAGGAGGAGAAGAAGGCCCGCATTCTGATTCAGAACGGCTACGACTCGAACTTCAATGGCGAGGCGTACAGTTCGATTCTGTTCCAGAACGCGAATTTGTCGGTCCGCGTGACCGACGACTTCATGCAGGCCGTCGAGAAGGACGGCGACTGGACCACGCATTGGGTGACCAACGAGTCGCGCCCCGGTCCGACCTACAAAGCCCGCGAGCTGATGCAGAAAATGGCCGAAGGGGCTTGGTTCTGCGGCGACCCGGGCGTGCAGTACGACACGACCATCAACACCTGGCACACCTGCCCCAACTCGGGTCGCATCAACGCCAGCAATCCGTGCAGCGAGTACATGTTCCTCGACAACACGGCCTGCAATCTGGCGAGCATCAATCTGATGAAGTTCCGCCAGGAGGACGGCACATTTGACTTCGAGGGCTTCAAGTCGGCCTGCCGCGTGTTCTTTATCGCCCAGGAAATTCTGGTCGATCACGCGAGCTACCCGACCAAGCGAATCGCCGAGAACAGCCATCGCTACCGGCCGTTGGGCTTGGGCTACTCGAATCTCGGCAGCCTCATCATGAGCAGCGGCTTGGCTTACGATAGCCCCGGCGCGCTGGGCCTGTGCGGAGCGCTCACCGCGCTGCTGCATGGCACGGCCAACTTGACCAGCGCCGAACTCGCCACGGCCGTCGGCACCTTCGATGGCTTCGAGTCCAATCGCGAGCCGATGCTCAAGGTCATGCAGATGCATCGCGACGCCGTCGAGCAAATCGACGACCAGTGTCCGGTGTATCTCAAGAACGCCGCGCGTGACCTCTGGGACGAAGTGCTCGTCGAAGGACGTCAACGCGGCTTCCGCAACGCCCAGGCCACGGTGCTCGCCCCCACCGGCACGATTAGCTTCTTGATGGACTGCGACACGACGGGCATCGAGCCCGACATCGCCCTCGTCAAGTACAAGCAGCTCGCCGGTGGCGGCATGCTCAAGATCGTCAACAACACCGTCCCCGCCGCGCTCAAGACGCTCGGGTACGACCAGCCGACAATCGAGTCGATCACGGCCTATATCGACAAGCAGGACACGATCGAAGGGTCTCCGGACCTCAAGCTCGAGCACCTGAGCGTGTTCGACTGTGCTTTCTCGCCGCGCAACGGTCAGCGTTCGATCGCTTGGCCGGCCCACGTGCACATGATGGCCGCGGCTCAGCCGTTCCTCTCGGGAGCGATCTCGAAGACGGTCAACATGCCGCGCGAGTCGACCCCCGAGGACATTGCCAGCGCGTACATGGAAGGTTGGCGGCTCGGCCTCAAGGCCTTGGCCGTCTATCGCGATGGCAGCAAGGAGAGCCAACCGCTCAACACGAGCACCGAGGGGGACAAGACGGCCGACAAGGCCAAGGCGGTCCCGCGACGCGAGCGGCTCCCCGACACTCGTCAAAGCCTGACACACAAGTTCAACTTGGCGGGGCACGAAGGCTATATCACCGTCGGGCTCTACGACGATCGCCGGCCCGGCGAGGTGTTCATCACCATGGCCAAGGAAGGGAGCACGATCGGCGGCATCATGGACTGCTTTGGCACCGCGATCTCGATGGGCCTACAGTACGGCGTGCCGCTCGAGGTGTTCGTCAACAAGTTCTCGCATACGCGATTCGAGCCGATGGGCTACACGACCAACCCCGAGATTCGCATCGCCAAGAGCATTGTCGACTACATCTTCCGTTGGTTGGGCATCGAGTTTATACCCGGCTATCGCGAGGCGATGGCCAATATCCCGACCGAGTCGCGCAGCGGCGGCGACGAGGATGAATCGTCGGGGGGAGCTAAGCCCGCCGCCATGAAGGCTGGCGGGCTCAACGGCGCGAATGGATCGCACACGAACGGTTCGGCCAAGACGAATGGTCACAAGACCAACGGTGCCGCCAAAGCCGGGAGTGATTCCAGTGCCAAGAACGAGGCCAATGCCGTGATCGCGCGACTCGAGCGCGCCGGCGTGGCCGTCAAGAACGGTCCCACGAGTCGCAGCGCGCAGTTTGCTCAGTTCCAGGTCGACGCCCCAACCTGCGACGGCTGCGGATCGATCACGGTTCGCAACGGCAATTGCTACCTGTGCCACAATTGTGGCAACAGCATGGGTTGTTCGTAATCACGGTGACACAATCGCTCGGGAGTCGCCGAGGCCGCGCGCCGCGGCGACTCCCAGCGGTTTTATTACGTACGGATCGATGTATGGGTTGCTCGTAATGGATTGCCGGGAATGACTCCCACGAGCAACCCGCCTTTTGAGTCGATCCCACACCCAAGCCGGCGGCTCGGGCGGCTGGTGGTTTGCGTGAGCAAACCCCAGCTGACTTCGCAAGGGTGCTCTGGCAATCAGCCGGGTTTTGCTGCGCAAAACGCCAGCCACCCAACGTTCACACTGCGACAAAGTCGCCGCCTTGGGTCATTAAACGCGATCCGCTACCGCGTGGGCATGTTCTCGCGCATGGCCACCCTACGTGTGGCCATGGCACCCAATTTGGGAGATTCCGCGTGGTCATCTACCGCAGCGGCTCGAACTCGACGAGCGCAAAGAGCAAATGCACCACGAGCACATAGAGCGTGGTCCAGAGCACGGTCGACGTGATCCCCAGGCTCACGTCGGTACTCGAGTACTTCGGTCGGGCCCCGCGATGATAGGCGATCAGCGCCGTCCCCGCGCCGCACACGAGCAGCTTGGCCACCAACCACAGCGTGCCCCGGTTCCACCACGCGCCCGGCACGCGCAGTTGGTTTTCAAAGTGCGAGCGCCAAAAAAACGGGCCCAACTCGGCATGCGTTGCGCTGAACACGATCAGGCTCGTCCATCGCCCAGCCTGGTAGCCGATCGCGCCGAGCAATAGCTCGCCCAACAAAAACGCGAACAGGATATTCGAGGCTAGGTATCGCTCGGGTGCCGCGCCGAGCGATCGCAGGGCGTCGACCTGCTGGCCGTACACTTTCGCGCCGACGTCCGATGCGACCGCCGCGCCACACCGGGCCGCGATGAGCAGCGTGACCAGAATGGGGACCAACACCCGATAGAGCGCAAAGCCCAACGCGTGGACCAAATTCTCGACCACCAGCGGCTCGATGTATGCTCGATACGGCATGAAGCGAAACGTGAAGTCGGTCGACACGTAGCCCACGATCGCGCCGGCCAGCGCGACGTACAACCAGGCCGACGGATCGGCGACCAGCCGCAGGTAATGGGCCAGGAACCGCAAGCCCCACGGCACGCTGCGCCACCGCGGCCACAACCGTGTCGGCAGCATTACGGCTTCCTGCACGACATGACTCACGGCGACAAAAAAGTCGCCGAGCGCTTGACCGGCTTGCGCGCTGAATCGCCGCACGGGCTTTGCTGCCGAGGGCGACTCCAACTCGTCGGCCGTGATGGTCGCTTGCGGCCGCGCATCGCGCCGCAGCTCGTCTGTATCACGTGGGTCGACCGCGCGCAGCTGTCGCGTGGCCGTGTCGAGTCGATAGACCCGATCGGCGATCGGCGCCAGCGTGTCGAGGTCATGCGTCACGACGATCGTGGTCTTGCGATGCCGGTCGTGTGTGGCGCGGATGAGTTGAGCCACTCGTCGGGCCGTGTCGTCGTCGAGTCCCGAGGTGGGCTCGTCGAACAAGATGACCGGCGGATCGTAGGCCAGCGTGCGGGCAATGGCCAGCCGCTGGCGTTGTCCGCCGCTGAGCGAGGCGGTTCGCACGTCGTCGGGCACGCCCAGCTCGTTCAGCAGCGCGGCGGCATCGAGCGGCGGCGTTCCCGCGCGGCGATGGGCCACGGCGAACCGCACGTTGTCGAGTGGCGAGAGTTCATCGAACAGCGCGAAGTTTTGAAACACGACGCCGACGAGGCCGCTTTCACGTGGCTGATGCAGCACGTTCTGATCGCCGAACCGGACTTCACCCTGCACGGCGATTTCTTCGTTTCCCGCTTCGAGTAGCCCGGCCAGGATTCGCAGCAGCAGGGTTTTGCCCGCCCCGCTTGGTCCCACGATCAGCGTGAGCTGGCCTGGTTCGAATCGCGCGTGGGCCGCGCGGAGCAGTTCGTGCTTGCCTGCCCGCAGCGAGAGGTCGCGAATCTCGACGCTCAGGCCGTGCTCGATCGGGTCGGCCGCCGCGCTCATGGCTTGCTCCGCAGACGCAGCGGTTGCACGTCGGCCGCGATCGCATCGTCTGCGTCGTACAGCACGAACCAGCGTTTGTCCTTGCCCAAGATTTGCAGTCGCAACACGGCCGCAAACTCGTCGGTGATACCGTCGCTGCGCGTGCCAAAGACCATATCGCCCATGCGTCGCAGCGCGGGCTCGATGCGGTCGCCGATCTGCTTGAGCGTGTGCCGCGTGGCCGGCTCCGACCACGGTTGTTCGAGCGCCGCGCGGACCCGCGGGTTGTCGACCACCGCCTCGCGAAAGATGGCCTGTGCCACGCGCCGCAATTCCGGGTCGCTGAGCAGTTGCTCGACGCCGCGGCGCAGGGTTTGTCGCACGGCCGGGTTCTTTTCCAGTTCGCGCACAATCGAGTTCACGACCTCGATGAACTGCGGCACGTGGGCGTTCAAGATCGGCATCGCGTCCTGATCGACAAACCGATTCCATTCCTTGTCGGTCAGTTGCCGGTCGGGGAGCGGCGTGGCGTCGTACAGGATGCGCCAGCCGAACCGCCACAGCGACAGTCGTTGCCACAGCTCGCGTCCCACGCTGCGCAATTCGGGCTCGGCCTCGTTGCGCACCAGCGGCCAGATCTCCTGCTTGACGAGCGGCACGATCTCGTCCCGCATCAGCGTGCGGCGATACCGCTCGCCCAGCGCGTTAAGCTCGCTCTGATGCCGCTCGATGACCTGCGGCAACTCCTGCTCGATCACCGCGCTGGCGTCGCGGAAGCTCCGTTCGAGGATTGGCAATAACTCGCGGGCCACCTGGTCGCGCTGCGACTCATAAAGCTGCCGCAACTCGGCCTCGATCTGGGCGCGTCGCTCCGGTGGGAGCAGTCGCTCGACCACCCAGGTGAGCGAAGTCGGAGTGCGAACGAACGATACCTGGCGTCGCGCGCTCAGGGCTCCGGCCGACGGGTAGAACAGCAGTTGAGCGGCCTGCACGTCCCCGCGCCGCTCGGCGAGCCACTGCCCCTCGGCTTCGAGCGACCAGACCTCGCCCACCTGGCGGAATTGCCGCTGAGCGTCGATCGTGAAGATCGGGTCACCCACGGCCAAGTCGACCCGTTCGGGAAACTCGACGATGGCCGAGCGTTGCGTGCCGGTCGAATAGTGCCAGAGATCGCGCATGAGTCGGCCGGTCTTGCCCGCCTCGGCGTGCTCGAGCGCATACCACACAAGCGCCGGCAGGGCAGCGCAGGAGAGCACGCCGATTGTGATTCGCTCGCGTCGCATGCGGGGCAGTGTACCACGCTCGGCTCGTCGAGGACGAGATCAGCCTGCGCCTTTGCTATCACCGCCGCGAGCGGTTATCTTGCGTGGCATCCCTGTCGCCACGACCCACCTTTGGCCACTCACTCATCGCTCGGAGTAACCCTCATGCCCCGTCGTCTGGCTGCCGCAGTTTGCCTGCTGTTGTTGATGGTGTTCGCGCTTCCGCTGCGAGCGGCCGATGAGCGACGACTTAATATCGTCGTGTTCGGCGCGCACCCTGACGATGCCGAGTACAAGGCGGCCGGCACGGCCATCAAGTGGGCTCGACTCGGACACCGAGTCAAGCTCGTCTCGGTCACTAACGGCGATATCGGTCACTGGCGCGAGGCGGGTGGCCCACTCGCGCAGCGTCGCGCGGCCGAGTCGAAAGCCGCCGCCGAGAAGTTTGGCGTCACGAGTGAGGTGCTCGATATTCACGATGGCGAGTTGGTCCCAACGCTCGAATATCGCCGGATGATCACGCGCGTGATTCGCACCTGGCACGCCGACATTGTCATCTCGCATCGCCCCTGGGACTACCATCCCGACCACCGCTACGTGGGCATTTTGGTACAAGACGCCGCGTTCATGGTCACCGTGCCGTTCTTCTGTCCCGACACGCCGGTGCTCAAAACGAATCCGGTGTTCTTATATTCGAGCGACGGCTTTGTGAAACCGTATCCGTTTCGAGCCGACGTGATCGTGTCGGTCGACGACTCGTTCGAGCAAAAGCTGCTCGGCATTCATGAGCTAACCTCGCAAGCCTACGAAGGGGGCGCCGGCGGGAGTGAAGAGTACCTGCGACAAGTGCCACCGGCGAGCGACGAGCGCGGCCGCCGCGAGTGGCTCAAGACCCGTTGGGAGCAGCGGCAAAGTCGCGAGGCGGACAAGTACCGCGAGCAGCTCATCGAGTGGTACGGTAAAGAGCGTGGGCAGGCCGTCAAGTTCGCCGAGGCGTTCGAGTTGTGCGAGTACGGTCGTCGCCCCACGACGGCCGAACTGCGCAAGCTGTTTCCGTTTTTTGATTGAAGCGTTTCGACGAATCCCTAGCCGGTCCGTCTCGGACCGGACGTGTTTGCGTTGCGTCGAGAGACGGGAGAATTATGGCCGCAAAGATCGCAAAGAGACGCAAAGCGAGTGCCTGCGGAAAGGTAACCACGGATGAACACCGATGAACGCAGATGAGCAGGGCAAGAAGCGGTTCCGACGTGTGACCTTGCTGAGCAAACGGTCATTAACTCCTGTCCCTCTTTTTGCGTCATCTTGGGTTTTTTGCGGCCATTTCTTGCCCTGATCTGCTCCGGTCTCCGCCGAGCAATCCGTCGTGGTCGCTCCGCCCTCAAGAGGCCATCGGTCACCCTTTGTCAGCGGGCAAGGGGAATTGTTCGACGCCGTTATAGAGCGAAATGTTTGGCACCGCCGCGCTCTGAGATATACTGAAGTGGACGTCATTTCAGCCCGTCCCACTCTCATCTCATCGCAGGGGGCGTCCATGCTTCGACACGCTTTGCTCGCGGCCGGTTTCGTCGTGTCGCTCATCACCGTCGAACTATTCGCCGATGAGCCTTCGATTCTCGTCTCGCACGAGTCTCCCGCCCTTCGCGCCGCGATCCTCAAGAAGCTCGACGCGCCGGTGAAATTTGAGCCGATTGCGGACTGCACGCTCGTAGAAGCCATATCGACTCTAGTCGAACAGCATAAAATGACGGTCGTTTTCAACCGAGATGCGCTAGATGAAGAAGGCATTGATCCGGAAAAAATCCCGCGCAGCGAACTGAGAGAAGAGTGGTCTGGATTGCCGTTGAAGCAAGTCCTGAAAAAGTTATTGAAGCCTAATAGACTTACCTGGGTCATTCGCAATAACGGCATTGTTCTCACGACACCGCAGCACTATCGAGACATTGAATTGCGGGCGTACGATGTGACTGATTTGTTACTGCCACCCGTCGAGTTTCGTGAAGCAACGCAAGCTCTGCCTGATAAAGACGCATTGCTCACCATAGTGATGGGCACTGTTGCTCCCACCACGTGGTCCGATGTGGGTGGTCAAGCCTCCGCTCGTATTCTGCCGATTCAGTCACGTTGGGTCATGCTGGTCAACCATGCCAGTGTTTGCCATGACGAAATCGATCTTCTGTTAAAAAGCCTGCGTGATTGTCGGCAACAGCAATTCGATCTCGATTCCAAACGGGTTGCTACACACCATCCAGTGCCGACAATCGGTCCACACCCGTTGCTAAAGAAATTGGATGCCCCCGCTCACATCGAGAAAGTGGAGAGCTTATCTCTTGCCACTTGGCTTCGTGGTCTCAAGCCTCAGCTTGGAATTCCGATCCGCATCGATGAGCGGTCATTAGAAGGTTCTGGAATTCCTGCCTATCGGCACCTTGAGATTAACGGCAATTATACGGGCCTCGACGTTCGTTCGGTGCTGGATTCCGTACTTAAACGTTATGATCTCACGTGGATTATTTGCGACGACGAGGTTTTGGTACTTACAAATGCCGCAGCCGACGACATTTGGCAACACGGCATGACGATTGCTTATCCGGTGTGGGATCTAGTTCGAACAGTGAACGCGAGTCCCGAGAACTTTGGTAATGAGGATTACAGCGAGCTGATTCAGGTCATTACTGGAACCGTGGCGCCAACGACTTGGACTGATGTGGGGGGCCAAGGGGCAATCAAGGTATTCCGCAATGCAGGTGCCATTGTCTTGTCGCAAACCCAAAAAGTTCACGAAGAAATTGGGTTGCTGCTGACGGCGTTGCGTATCTTCCGTGACAAGGAGGCGGTTGGGACACCGTCTATGCCCGCAACCACCACGAACCCGATGACCTGGGACACACGTGTGTATGACGTGAGAGATGTCTTGGCTAACGGAGGATCACACGAGCGGCAGAGTCATCAGGGGGGCGGATATTTCCAAGTGAATGCGACCTCTCCGTCTCCGAACGCAGTTCAACCCGTCCCAGCTACGCAGCCAGCTGCCGCAGCGGGCTCGACAGCGACGACGGCTCAACCGACGTTGAGTATCGAGGCCCTGGATAAAAAAGCCAAACAACTTGTCGAGTTGATCCCGCGATATGTTGCGCCGGAGTCGTGGATGCAAAACAAAGGGCAAGGGACAATCGAGGCGTTTGGCACCAAACTCATCATCAAACAAACGCCCCGCACGCATCGCGAAATCCTGCGGTTCTTGCGACAACTCTGAGAGGTCGCGCGCGGATCGCCGGCAAGATCGTGAGCCGCGACGCGGAGCGCGTAACCGTCGCGAACTCAGCCCGATGCGCCATCGTTATGCGCTTCGCGACGCGGCTAACTTAGAGAACTCGCGACGTCGCCGCAAACAATCATCTATTCCTTTTCTCCATTCGTGCGTCATCGTGTGTTTTTTGCGGCCACCGTTCCCTTGCTGGCATGCGAGTGACACGGCCCTTTTCCGCGCATTATCGCAATACTCACCCCGACCTAATCGGCAAATAACATCGCCCGACGATAGTTCTTACGACCGGATCGCTTCAGGGAGAAACTCGCAGCATTGACCCGACACGGATGCCAATACCAAGGGCCTGCGGATGCGACCGTATGACACTGTGATCATCAGCGACCTCCACCTTGGAGCTCGCAACGCGCGACACCGCGAGGTGCTCGCGTTCCTCGATCAAATCGAGACCGATCATCTCATCTTGAACGGCGACGTGTTTGAAGACTCGCGATTGCGCGGGCTGTCGGTCGCCGACATCGAAGTGATTGACGCCCTGCGGCGCTACGCGACGCATACCCACGTCGAGTGGCTCTTGGGCAATCATGACCCGCCCGAGTCGTGGTTCACCGGTCTGCTGGGGATCGAGCCGCGCAGCGAGTTGGAGTTGCGCGTCGACGGCGCGCGATACCTGGTCTGTCATGGCCATCAATGGGACCGCTCGATGCATTGGCCCGCCGCGATCATCGGTGGTGCCGAGGCCGTGTATCGCGGCTGTCAATGGATCGACCCGACGCACCGGCTGGCTCGATTTCTCAAGCATAAGAGCAAGGGGTTCGTCAAAGCGGTCAAGTCGCTGCAACGACACGCGCACCGCACGGCCCAGCAACGAGGTTTCGCGGGCGTCATTCTCGGTCACACGCACGTGCTGGGCGACAGTGCGTACGAAGGGGTGCATTATCTCAACTCGGGTTGTTGGACCGAGTCGCCGGCTGGGTTTGTGGGCATTCGCGACGGCGCGGCGCGGGCGTATCAGTGGTTGCCGAGCGAGTTGGCACCACTGTCCGAACGGCCGGTCTGGCCGCCGCAGGTCGACGTGGACGACGCCGACGATATCGAGCCGGCGCTGGTCTCCACCTAGTCACACAAGGAGCTTCTACTCATGTCGCTGGCCGAGCAAATCAGTCGCCGGTGTTTCGAGTTTGTGCATCAAAACCATCTGGTCTACAACACCTGTTGGGAGGACCCACGACTGGATCGGCAGGCTTTGCGACTGGGGCCCGACGACCACGTGTTGGTGATCACGTCGGCTGGGTGCAATGCGCTCGATTACTTGCTTGATGCGCCAGCGCGGGTGAGCGCGGTCGACCTCAACCCTCGGCAGAACGCCCTGCTCGAACTCAAGGTGGCCGGCATTCGGGCTCTCGATTTCACGACCTTCTTCGAGCTGTTTGGCAGCGGCCGGCTCGACGTGGCGCGCGACGTCTATCACGACGCGCTGCGCGAGCATCTGAGCGTCTGGGCGCAACACTATTGGGATCGCCGCATCGACAGCTTCGCTCGGCGGTCGTTCTATTTCTGTGGAACGTCGGGGAGCTTTGCCCGATTTGTCAATTTCTACATCGATCGCGTGACGCGGTTGCGCGAGGCGGTCGAGGCGTTGTGTGCGTCGCAGTCGTTGGCCCAACAACAGGAGCTGTACTATGAGCACGTCAAGCCGATGTTCTGGAGCGGTTTCTTGCGCTGGCTCGTCGGGCGCGATTCGACGCTGTCGCTGCTCGGAGTGCCGCGCGCGCAGCGTGAGCACGTCGAGGCCTATCACCCGGGCGGCATGTCCGGCTTCATCGAACAATGTCTGGATGCCGTGTTTGCAGAGCTGCCGCTTGTCGACAACTACTTCTGGCGGGTCTACTTGACCGGTCGTTACACGCGCGACTGCTGCCCCGAGTATCTCAAGCGTGAGAACTTTCTGCGGCTCAAGGCGGGGCTGGTCGACCGGCTGTCGATCCACACCCATAGCGTGCAGGGGTTTTTAGAAACGACTGACGAGCCAGTCAGCCGTTTTGTGCTGCTTGACCACATGGACTGGCTCGCCACGCGGCCGGAGTTGCTGCAAGGGGAGTGGCAGGCGATCGTCGATCGCGCCACGCCCGAGGCGCGCGTGCTGTGGCGTAGCGGCGGCTTGCGGACCGATTTTGTCGACCGGACTCGTATCGAATTGAGTGGCATCTCGCGCTCGGTCGGCGAAGTGCTCGAATATCATCGCGAAGAAGCCGAGCAACTGCATCGGCTCGATCGTGTGCACACGTATGGCAGCTTCTGCATTGCCGATCTGGTCACGTGAAACGAACTCCAACGATCATCGAAATGTGGGTGTTGCGCCATGTCGCTCGTTGCCGATTTGAAAACGCTTTACCAGTTGGGTTTGGCACCCGTTCGCGGCGATACCCATGCCGAGCGGTTGGACCATTTCTACTGCCAGCAGGCGAGCGGCTACGACGATTTCCGCCGTCGATTGCTGCACGGCCGCGAAAAGCTCTTCAGTTCGCTCGACGTCCCCAGCGGCGGCCTGTGGGTCGATCTGGGCGGCGGGACGGGGCAGAATCTCGACAGCCTGGGTGAGCGCATCTCATCGCTTAGCAAAGTGTACGTTGTCGATCTGGCGACGAGCCTGCTCAAGGTGGCCCGACAGCGCATCGCCGAGCGCGGCTGGTCGAATGTCGAGGCGGTCGAGGCGGACGCGACGACGTTTGTGCCCACCGAGGGGCAAGCCGACGTGGTGACCTTCTCGTACTCGCTGACGATGATTCCTGACTGGGTCGCGGCGCTCGATCATGCGCAGCGCTTGCTCAAGCCAGGGGGACGCATCGGAGTGGTCGACTTTTACGTCTCGCGCAAGCATGCCGAGCAGCAGCGAGCACAACATGCCTGGCTCACGCGCACGATCTGGCCCACGTGGTTTGCGCTGGACAATGTGTTCTTGAGCAGCGAGCACCTGCCGACGCTCGCTCGACGATTCGAGGTCGAGCGCGTCGAGGAAGGCCGCGCCAAGGTACCGTATCTGCCGCTGGGCCGCGTGCCGTACTATTTGTTCATCGGCCGAAAAAAATAGGGCAGCAGAAATGGAACCACAGATGAACACGGATGCACACAGATAAGAACGACAGAACGGGAGAATAGTCAGCGTTGCCTCACTGTGCTTTGGTCGAACGATCATCCCCTTTTATCTCTCATCTGTCTCCGATCTGTGTGCGTCCGTGTTCATCCGTGGTTCCCATCCTTCTTCGCCATTTCTAACTACGCGGCTTCGGGGAACTTCTTGCCCTTGAGCGTGTACACGTAGGCGAGCACCTCACTGACCGCGGCGAACATGCCGGTCGGGATGGGGTGATTCAGATCGACCTCTTTGTACAACGCCTGGGCGAGCGGCTTGCGCTCGACGATCGGAATGCCATGTTCGAGCGCCAAGGTACGAATGCGCGCGGCCAACAGACCGGCCCCCTTGGCGACCACGATCGGGGCGGCCATCTTCTGCGGGTCGTACTGAATCGCGATCGCCAGTTCGGTCGGGTTCGTAATCACGACGTCGGCCTTGGGCACCGCCGACTTCATCCGGTGCAGCACGAGCTGCCGTTGTACTTGTCGCCGTCGGGCGGCAATTTGCGGGTCACCCTGCATCTGTTTCATCTCGTCTTTCATCTCCTGCATGGTCATCCGCAGGTCTTGCTCCTGCTTCCACCATTGCACGGCGTAGTCAAACAGCGCGAGGATCAGCAGCGCGAGCGCCGTTTTGAGCGTCACGCGATACAGCACGTCGAACAGCGTGGCGGCGATCTCGATCAAGCTCAGTTGCGCCAGGCCAATGACCGTGTCCTGCTCGGCAATCAGCGCGCGATACGCGACCACGGCGACGAGCACGACCTTGAGCATGCCGAAAGCCAGCCGGGCCACGCCCTGCACCGAGAAGATGCGGCCAAAACCGGCCAGTGGGTCGATGCGCGACAGGTCAGGGGCCAGCTTGTCGGGCACGAACAGAAAACCGACTTGAAAGATGTTCACGGCCGCCGCCGCGACAAAGAGCAAGCCCAAGATGGGGAGCAGCGCCAGGCTGACGTTGCCGAGCGTGGCGACCCAGGTGGTGAAGAGCAGCGACGAGTCGGCGCGGAGCCAAGCCTCGCCGCCAAGCTGGTCCACCGTGAGCCGGCCGATTTGATCGGCCAGCGAGCCGCCGAGCGCGTACAGCACCACTGCTCCCGCGGCCAGCAGAGCCGCGTTGCCTAGGTCCTGGCTGCGAGCAATTTGTCCCTGCTCGCGCGCTTGCTCGCGGCGATGCGGGGTCGGGTCGAGTGTTTTGTCGCCGTTGTCTTCCATGCCGCGCGGTGCTTATCCAGGTTCAGGTCACGATCTTTACAGGCCGAGCGTCGTGAGGCCTGTCTAACTCATGGTGCGAGCATCAAAAAGGGCGAGTCGAGACAGGAGTTGCCGGCGTCAACGAGTTCGGCGTGCTGAGCCAGTCGTTGCTCAGGTCGAGCCCGAGATCGATGTAATGTTGAAACACGATCGCGACCGCGCCGAGCGAGACCCAGACGATGCCAAAGGTGACCAAGGCACTCACCCCGAAGCCGAACGAGAGCACGTTCAACTGGGGGAGCGTGCGGCTGATAATGCCCAGCACCAGCGTGGCCAGCAGCAGGGCGAGCACCGCCGGAGCGGCGACCCGAATGCCCATGTGAAAGCTCTGCGTGATGAGGGTCGTACAGGTATCGACGAGCGAGTCGCTCACGAGCAGTTGGCCGCACGGTAGCGCGGCAAAGGTATCGAGCAGCGCCTGCATGGCCTGCCGGTGGCCGCCGCTGATGGCGAACAGGGCCAGCGCGAACATGTGCAGCAGTTGCGAGAAGAGTGGCATGTTCGTGTCGAACTGCGGGTTGAAGACTTCGCCGATCGACATGCCGCCAAGTTGACTGATGAGCTGCCCGGCGATTTGCATGCCCGAGAAGATCACGAGCAGCCCCAAGCCCAGGATCAGACCGACGAGCGTTTCGCTGATGATCGCGAGCAGCCAGTCGACGGGGGTGGTGGGGAGCGTGGCGTGTCGGCTAAGTTGCACCGGAGCGACGAGCACCGACAGGGCGAACGTGAGCAGCACGCGGACCTGGGCTGGGATTTCGTTGCCGCCGAAGATGGGGGCCGTCACGACGATGCCCCCCACGCGCGCAATGACCAGCGTGAACACGATCACGGCCGAGGGGGACATCAGCACGAACAGCGTTTGTAGCCAAGCCATGATCGTGATCCACGGCCGAGCGACGAGTGCAGCGGAGTCACTCGTCCTGCGGCGGCGGCCTCGCTACAGGGTGTCCGGGATGCGGGTAAAGAGTTCGATGACGTACTGCGACATCTGGGCCACCATCCACGGCAGCGCCACGGTGATGGCCACGACCATGGCGACAATCTTGGGAACAAACGCCACGGTCTGCTCCTGAATCTGGGTGAGCGCTTGCAGCAAGCCGATCACCAAGCCCACGACCAGGCCGGCGATCAACGCGGGGGTCGAGAGCGTGAGCGTGATGAGCACGGCTTGGCGGACCAGATCGACGGCATCTTGAGTTTGCATGGCGAGTCCCTTCGCGCGGACCGAGGTTGGGCTCTACGACGTCAGCTAAAAGGCTGAAAGCTTTCGAGCAACATGCCGATCACAAGCCGCCAGCCGTCGACGAGCACGAACAGCAGCAATTTGAACGGCAACGACACGAGCACCGGCGGCAACATGAGCATGCCCATCGCGATCAGCACGCTGCTGATGACCATGTCGAGCACGATGAACGGCAGGTAGATCTGAAAGCCGATGAGGAACGCGGTCTTGAGTTCGCTGAGCATGAAGGCCGGCAGCAAGGCGGCGAGCGGCACGTCGTCGTAGGTCTGCGGCGCGGCGGCCTCGGGCAGGTATTGGAGGAACAGCCAGACATCGTCGGTGTTGCCGGTTCGCTCGATCTGCAAGCTCATGAAGCGGCGGATCGGCGCGGCACCGTTCTCCCAGGCCTGATCGAGCGAGATTTGCCGCTGCGTGTAAGGTTGAATCCCCTCGTCATACACCTGCTTCCAAACTGGCGTCATGATGAGCAGCGTCATGAACATGGCCATCGCCGTGATGACCTGGCTGGGGGGCAATGTCTGCGTGCCCATGGCCTGCCGCAGCAAACCCAGCACGATGATGATCCGCACGAAGCTGGTGGTCATCAGCAACACGGCCGGCGCGAGGCTAAGGACCGTGAGCAGCAACATGACCTGCAACGTCGAGCTGAGCCCCTGCGGGCTGGTCCATGCTTCGGGTCCACCGGCCAAGCCACTGGGCAACTCGATGCGAGCCGGCGCGTTGGCAGGCTCTTGCGACCAGGCCGGGGTCAACAAACAACCGCAGGCCAACAGCAGATAGGCGAGCGCCACGCTGCGCCGCAGCGGCGAACGCCGCCAGGCGTGCTGCGGCGTGGAGGGTTGGTCGTTCGTGGCGAGCGAGGCGTCAGACATCGTCGTCCTCCGCGGCGGCGAGGGTCCGATCGACGGCGCGCGAGGGCACCGCTGGGCTGACGGCCGGAGCAGGCTTCTCTCGGGCAAATTGTTCGAGCACCTGGCGAAACGTCTGCGTCGCGCTATTCGACTTGGCCGACTGACACAAGCCGACGAGCCGATCGACCTCCAGCGGGTCGGTGACCTCGGTGAGTGTTTCGGCTCCGCCAGGAAACAGCGACACGAGCAGCAATTTGTTGCCGCAGCGCAGCAGGTGCGCCTGCTGTCGCGAGCCGAGCGACACTCGGCCGAGCAGTTCGACGACCTCGCTGGGGAGCGTGGGCGCGCCGGCAGGCAAGCTCCGTTTGATCGCCCAGGCGGCGGCCATAAAGAGCGCGAGCACAACGCCCAGGCTGACGAACATCGAGGTCAAGCTCGACGCGGGCGTCAGGCCCGGCGAGCGTTCGGGGGGCGCAAGGCGCGGCAAGCTCGACTTGGGATCACGTTGGGTGAGCGGCAGCGGCGCGTCGCCCGACGGCTTGTTGGTCGTGCTGGGGGCGAGATGCGTGGCGGGTCGCACGGCGGGGTCGTAGGTCGCGCCGCGCGGGTCGAGCGGCGGCGGCACTTGGGCCGCGAGCGGCAGCGCGAGCAGCCACGCTCCGAGAGCCGCGATGATGCCGCTGCGCGCCATGAGACCATCCCTGTGCAGAAAAAGCGATTCCGTCTCGGTTCGTGTTACAACGTCGGGTCGCTAGCCACCAACTCGGCCACGCGCACGCAAAAATTGTCGTTGAGCACGAGCACCTCGCCGCGGGCAATAAGCCGGCCGTTGACATAAATGTCGACCGGGTCGCCGGCCAGTTTGTCGAGTGGCACGACCGCCCCTTTACGCAGCTTGAGCACGTCTTCGAGCTGCATGTGGGTACGACCCAACTCAATTTTCAAATCGAGCTCGACGTCGCGCAGCAAGCCGATGGTGGCGGATTCGGTGGACGGGGGCGCGCCCCCAAGGTCGGCCAAGGCAAACGGCCGCGCGTTGCTCGACGAGCGGGCCTTGCCCGGTTCGTCGACCGAACGAATTGCGGCCTCGGCCTTGGCCAGCAGCAGTTCGATATCTTGCTGTTGGATGCCGGTATCGTGGGCAGTGTCTTTGGAGGGGGCACTGCGCGCGGCGGGTGGGGCGACGGTCGCGGCGGCGCCGGGATTCTTCGAAGCGAGCAGCGCCTCGATTTCCGATTGCGAGACCGTGCCGCCCGCTGGCGCAGCATTGCTAGCAGGGGCCGCCGGGGTCGGCGCTCCGCCCTGAGCCTGCTTGAGCAGGTCTTCGATCTCACTCTGTTTGAGCGTGTTCGAGTCGTCGGCCATCGGAATCCATTCCTAGGCAAAGGGCAGGGGGGAACATCACAAAATGCCCGCGTTTATCGGGCTTTTCGTGCTCTACTACCCCTTACTGTTCGTTGAACCGGAAGTCGGTGAAGACGATCGACGTCATCAGCGGCTTGCCGAGGGTCTTGTTGGTTGTCGCCAAAATGCGGCGTTTAATCAACCCCAATCCGGCGTCGGTGAGGTCGGTCAGGTCGGCGGCCCGGATCACCAAAATGACCTGTTCGCGGACCCGCTTGCCGCGCGACTCCATGGCCTTGGTGAATTCTTCGTCGCGCTCGATCGGCACGGTGCCGAAGAGGTGGAAGTCGATGCGGAGCGTGACGTTGGCCAAGGCCTGGTGCGCCGTGACGCTGAAGTCGCCGAGATCGACTTCTTTGTCCGACTGCGTCAGCTTGAGGGGCTCTTCGAGCTCCGGCGGCGGGGGGGGCAATTCCTTGGCGGCTTCCTTGACCGGCTCGGGCGGAGGCGCTTCGGCGGCCGCGGGCGGAAAGAACATGTACACCACGACAAACTCGAGCAGCACCACCGCGGCGATCACCAAGGGGATCTTCAGCTTGGCAAATTTGCCCTTCGGCGCGGCGACTTCGGCGTCGCGGGTATCGGTAGCTGGCATGATGGTCCTACTCAATCGTTCCGAAGCATTAAAGGATGGTCACATTCAGCCGTGTTTAGCAACATGATCTTCGACCGCATGACACGG
The DNA here is from genome assembly GCA_964652155.1 of uncultured Planctomycetaceae bacterium. Classification (GTDB taxonomy): domain Bacteria; phylum Planctomycetota; class Planctomycetia; order Pirellulales; family PNKZ01; genus CAZZBK01. Next base: position 17,470 of record CAZZBK010000082.1, read on the forward strand.
CCACGACCGGTCCGAGACGGACCGGCTATGGAAATCCAATCACGCAATCATAGCCGGTCCCTCTGGAACCGGTTCTTCAGCTATCCATTCGTTCTTTGGTCGTCGTTCGTTATTTCGCATTACAACTTGGCGGGGGCCAATCGCGTTTTGCGTTCTTCGTCGCTCCCCTCGAACTGCTCGGCGATCTCGTTCACGAGAAATACCTCGACACGCGAGTTCATCACCTTCGTGCTCTTGTCGCCGATCAACTGTGCCGGTTCATTCGCTCCCGCCACGCTCAGGCGGATCCGCTTGGCGGGGATGCCTTCGGCGATCACAAAGTCCATCACGGTCTTGGCCCGCGCGTAAGCCAGGTCGAAGGCGTTGTCGGCCGTCTCTTCGGTCGAACTGGCCCGTTTCGACGCATGACCGCGAATCTCGATTTTCTGAGGTCGTCCGAGCAAGGTCGGGAGCAAAGGGCGCAGCCGATCACGGCCGTCGTCCGTCAATTCGTCCGACGCCTCCTCGAACAACACGCTTCCGCCGATCAATGTCTGATCGCCGGGGCGAACATGACGCACCATTGCGTTCTCGCCCACCGGGGCCTGCACCTTGGGCCCCCGTCGACGCTGGGCGCCGGGGGCCGGGTCCTTGTCTCGGCCAAACTGCTTCTTCATCGCCTCGACCGCCATCGCCACGCGGTTCTCGCTCTTCAACTCGCTCATCGACACGAGCATGATGAAAAACGTGAGCAGCAGCGACATCATGTCGCCGAACGTCACGAGCCACTCAGGCACGCCAGCGGGTGGGTCTTCTTGGAACGCCATGACGGCTCGCCGCGTTTAAGCGGCCTCCTTCGGACGTGCCTTGGGCGGAACAAACGCCAACAGCTTCTGCTGGATCACGCGCGGATTGTCGCCCGACTGAATCCCCATCACGCCGCGAACGATGATGTCCATCGCCAGCAGTTCTTGCTTGTTCAAATAGTTGAGCTTTTCCGAGAATGGCAACATGATCGCGTTGCTGAGGATCGCGCCGTACAGCGTTGTGAGCAAGGCCACGGCCATGCCGGGGCCGATGGCGTTGGGGTCCGACATGTTGCCGAGCATAATCACCAGCCCGAGCAGCGTGCCAATCATGCCAAACGCCGGCGCGAACTTGCCGGCCTGGTCCAGGATGCTCTTGCCTTGGCTATGTCGCATGGCCGTGCAGTCGATCTCGGTGCGGAGCACCTCCTCGATCACCTCGGCGCGCGTGCCGTCGACGGCCATCTGAATGCCCATCACGATGAACGGGTTCTTGATTTCGCCGATGCGCCCTTCGAGGGCGAGCAGGCCGTCGCGGCGCGCGGTCTCGGCCAGGCTGACGACCATTTCAATCAATTCCAAGACATTGGGGGGCTTGTTGAGAAACACGTTCTTCATCACGGCAAACACGCTCAGCACGTTCTTGAGCGGAAAGCACATGAGCACGGCGGCCAAGCCACCCCCGCCCACGCAGGCGAGCGAAGGGTAGTCGATGAACGCGCCGGCCGAACCGCCACCGGCGACGACCGAGTAGACGATCGCCCCCACGGCGAAAATGACTCCCAATACGGTTGCAATATCCATGCTGTTCTTCCGGCAACTGACTCAGTGATGTCTATCGAAACGAGTTGAGTTCCTGGCTCGCGACGCTGCGCAGCGGAGGCGGAATCATGTGCTTCTGGCGTTGGTACTCGACCGCCCGGCCAACCACCTCGTCGAGCGTCTCTTGCACCACGAAACGATCGCCATCGGTCATCGTCACGAACGTGTCCGGACGCTGCTCGACGTAGCGAATCAGGTCGGCGTTGACGATGAATTCACCGCCGCCGAGATGCGTCAATTTGATCATGTTTGGGGATGACTCCGGGCAGACCGTCGGCGCGCAAGCAACCAACCGTCTGGGAAAACATAGGACGCGACAAACACGCACATGTCCCGAACTCGTCCCAGTCCCGCAGTTCCTTGCTCGATACGATCGTTACAGCCCCACCCGTCGGCATTTTGGGCCTAGATCCCCGGGCCGCCTGCGCGAGCGTACCCCCGGGTGACCTGCTATATTCCAGGCCGATTCACCCTTGCGCGGTGCATGGGCCCCCGGTGAGCAATTCGAGGCCGGGAAACACCGGGCATCCCGGAGGTCGCCCTGGCCTAATGGCCGCGCAGACCTTCATCAAAGTCAGCCGCAGGTTTTGACGTCGAAGGAGCTTGGCATGTCGGCGAACTCAACGAACCCTCTCTTACGCTGGGGCTTGATCGGCTACGGAGCCTGGGGCAGTCACCACGCCCGGGCCATCACCAGTACAAGCGGCAATCAACTGTCGGCGATCGCCACGCGCTCGGCCGAGAGTCGCCAGCGCGCCGCTCTCGACCATCCCCAGGCCAAGCTCTACGCCGATGTTCACGAACTGCTCGCGCACGAATCGCTCGACGTGGTCGATGTCGTGCTGCCGTCCGATTTGCACTTCGAGGTCGCGCGCGCCGTGCTCGAGTCGGGCCGGCATCTGCTGCTCGAAAAGCCCATGTGCCTGGGCGTGGAACACTGCGATCAACTCAATCAGTTGGCCCGGTCGCGCGGGCTGCAATTGGCCGTGGGGCACGAACTGCGGCACTCGGCGCTGTGGGGACGGGTCAAGCAAATGGTCGACCGCGGCGACGTGGGTGCTCCGCTGCACGTGCTCATCGAGTTGTGGCGGCGACCGTATCGCCTCGGTTCACAAGGCTGGCGCTACGATATCCGCCGCGTGGGCAACTGGATTTTGGAAGAGCCCATCCACTTTTTCGATCTGGCGCGGTGGTACCTGGCGCGGGTTGGCGAGCCGCACACGGTCTACGCCACCGGCAATGGTCGCCAGCCCGGCCACCCCGAGTTACACGACAATTTCTCGGCCATGCTCCACTTCCCGCAGGGGTGCTATGCCGTGGTGACTCAAACCCTGGCGGGTTGGGAGCATCATCAGAGCGTCAAGCTGACCGGCACCGAAGGCGCGCTATGGGCACGCTGGAGCGGCGCGCTCGACCGCACGTTTCAGCCCTCCCACAGTTTGCATTGGCAGCGCGGCGGCGGCGAGCCCGTCGAAGTGCCCATCGAGCAGCCCTCGGGCGAGGTGTACGAGTTGGTGGACGAGGTGGCCCAATTTTCTCGCGCGCTGCGCGCGGGGCTCGCGCCAAGCTGCACCGGCGACGATGGTCGCGCTGCGGTGGCTATGTGCCTGGCCGCTCAGGAGTCGCTCGAAACGCAACGGCATGTCCAGCTACCGGGAGCCCCGGCATGACACCCAGCGAAGAGCTACCCGTGGCCGTGCGTTGGTACCACGGCATCACACGCTACCAGTGGTTGGTGCTCGTGCTGGCCTCGGCCGGCTGGGTGTTCGACGTCTACGAGGGGCAAATCTTCAACACCACGCGGCAGAGTTTGCTCGCCGAATTGGTTGTGGCCGACTCGCCCGAAGAGAAGACCCGACAAATTCGCTTTTTGGGCGACGTGTTTGTGGGCATCTTTCTGGCCGGGGGAATGACGGGCGGATTGCTCTTTGGCCTGCTCGCCGATCGTTGGGGGCGCCGACCCACGATGATCCTCACGATCTTGGTGTACTCGCTCTTCTCGGGGCTCACGTACTTCGCACAAAACCTGTGGCAGGTCGGCGCATTGCGGTTCCTGGTGTCGATGGGCATTGGCGGCGAGTGGGCCGTGGCCGCGGCCTTGGTCTCGGAAGTGTTTCCCAGTCGGGCCCGCGCTCAGGCGGCGAGTATCTTTCATGCCTCGAGCACGTTCGGCACCTGGCTCGCGGGGCTCGTCGCGCTGTGGATCGGCGCGCAGTGGCGCTACGGGTATCTGATCGGCGTGTTGCCCGCGCTACTGATTCTTTGGATCCGCGCTCGCCTGAAAGAACCCGAGTCGTGGCGCGCCGTCGAGCACCGCGCGAGCGGCCAGCCGGGCGGCTTGGTCGAACTGCTCACCGATCGACGTTGGTGCGCTCGGGCACTGGCCGGCGTGATGCTCGCGGCGGTGGGGTTGGCGACCTTTTGGGCCATCACGATCGCCGGACAAGACCTGGCACGCATCTTCGCCCTGGCCGACGGACAGTCACATGAGGCTGCCGAGCAGTCGAGCAAATTCGCTTACGCGCTCGTGCAGGCCACCGGCGGAGGCATCGGGCTCGTGCTCTTTGGGCCGTTGTGTCACTGGCTGGGGCGCCGCCGCGCGTTCGTCTGGGCACATCTCTCGGCGCTCGCCATCGTGCCGCTCACCTGCTTCGTGCCGCAGTCATACGCGCAACTGCTGTGCATGTTGCCGCTGTACGGCGCTCTGACGATGAGCATGCACGCCGGCTATGCCGTGTACTTTCCCGAGCTGTTTCCCACCCGGCTCCGCGCCCTGGGAGCAAGCTTTTGCTTCAACGGCGGACGGATCGTCGCGGCGGTCATGCTGCCGCTTTCGGGTTATGTCAAAGGGGAGTTGGCCCCCTCGTTGCCCGTGGCGCTCACGTTGTTATCATCGACGTACTTGCTAGGGTTGGTGTTCATTCTGTTTCTGCCCGAGACGAAAGATCAACCGTTGCCCGAGTAGCGGCCGCAAGCGTCACGCCCGCGCCATCGTCACGGGCGTGAGCTTGGCGTGAAATAGAAAATCGGCGGCCGAGCCGCCGGCTTGGGTGAGGCCCCATCACTCGCTCGCGCTGCGCACTGCGGTCAGGGCCATGTTGTCGCGATGAATCACTTCTTCGTAAGGACACTGTCCCAAGGCGGTGGCGATGGCCTCGGTCCGCAATCCACAAATGCGCAACACGTCGGCGGCAGGGTAGTTGGTTAGCCCGCGAGCAAATTCGCGCCCGTGCGGGTCACGCAGTTCGATGACGTCTCCCTTGTGGAAGTCGCCTTGCGCGTCGGTGACGCCGATCGCGAGCAGGCTGCGTCCTTGCCGCTCGATGGCCTGCCGCGCGCCGTCGTCCACGGTGATCACGCCGCGCGGCTGGGCCGTGAAGCCGATCCAGCGTTTCCAACTGGCAAGTCCTTCTCCCTGCGCGACGAACAGTGTGCCGACCGGCTCGCCGGCGAGGATCTTGGCCAGCGCTCCGCGTTCGCGACCGCTGGTGATGATGACATTCTCGCCCGATAGGGTACACATTCGCGCGGCGTTGAGCTTGCTGGACATGCCCCCTTTGCTCAGTCCGGTTTTCTTGTCGCGGACCATGGCCCAGACCCGTTCGTCGAGTTGCGGCACGGTGTGGACCAGTTGCGAGCCGCTCTCGCGTGGGTCGCCGTCATAGAGCCCCTCGACATCGCTGAGCAACACGAGCAGCGGGGCACGAATCAGGTTGGTGACCATCGCGGCCAGCCGGTCATTGTCGCCAAACGTGGTCTGCAACTCCTCGACGCTGACGGTGTCGTTTTCGTTGATAATGGGCACCGCGCCCAACTCGAGCAGCGCGAGCAGCGTGTTGCGAACGTTCAGGTAGCGGGTCCGGTCGCCGACGTCGTCGAAGGTGAGCAGCACCTGGGCGGCATGTCGGCCGAAGGCGCGCAAGGCCCGGTCGTAGGTTTGCACGAGGTAGCACTGCCCGACGGCGGCGACGGCCTGCAATTTGGCCAAGTCCTTGGGGCGTTCGACGAGTCCGAGCTGGCCCATGCCCGCCCCGACCGCGCCGCTGCTGACCAGCACGACCCGGCGTCCGGTTTGGAGCACGTCGTGCAATTCCTCGGCCAGTGCGGCGATGCGGGCCTCGTTGAGTCGCCCGTCGGGTCCGGTGAGCACGCGGATCCCCACTTTGACGACGAGCGTCGAGGCGGCGGCGGCAATTTCCTGTCGCAAGGGATCGGTCATAAGTGGATCACTGGGGCGGATGCGCGGAGTGAAATGCGTCAGGGGCACCCCAAGCGGGTGTGGGTCGAGCGTCGCCGTCGAGCGTCGCTAACCTCAAGTCGGCTATCAACATATCGCCCGACAGGCTATCTCGCCAAGGTGTTGGTTGTGGAAGTGGGGTCGTACCCCTAAAATACATGTCTGCTTTCCGCCTCGATGCGTTCGCCTTTCTCTCGCGTACCCTGGGAAGCCGGTCAGGCATGAAGTCGCCGGCGTAATCATCCATGAGTGAATTGCACCACGAGTGCGGCATCGCCGCCATCTATCACCTGAGCGGTGAGCCGAGCCCGATCCTGGGCGAAAAGGCACCGCTGAGCGACGCCTCGCGGCTCATCCCGCGGATGCTGCTCGACATCCAAAACCGCGGACAGTTGTCGGCGGGCATCTCGGCCTACGACCCCACCCGCACGCAACTTATCGAGACCTACAAGGAACTAGGCTCGGTCAGCGAAGTGTTCCGGCTGAGTCATAAGGCCAAGGCCGAGTCGCTGATGGAACGGCTTAGCGGGCCGGCGGCGATCGGTCACGTGCGTTACGCCACCTGCGGGGCCGACGACATCAACTACGCCCAGCCTTATGAGCGGCATCATCTGCAAAAGCACAAGTGGTTCTCGTTCGGCTTCAACGGACAGTTGGCCAACTTTGCCGAGCTGCGGCACCAGTTGCTCACCCGTGGCGATAATCACCTGTCGCGCGACAACGACACCGAAATCATCCTGCACGAAATCGGCCGCGTGATGTCGGTCGAGTCCAACGGCGGCTACACACCGTCGCTGTTCGAGATTTGGCAGCGGCTGGCGCAAAAGTTCGACGGGGCATACAGCCTGGCCATGCTCAACGCCCTGGGCGAGATGCTCATTGTCCGCGACCCGTTGGGCATCAAGCCACTAGTCTACGCCAAGGAAGACAACCTGTTCGCGGCCGCCAGCGAAAGCGTCGCGCTTATCAACCTGGGCTTTAAGCCCGAGAGCGTCAAGTCGCTGCTGCCGGGGCAGGCGATCTCGATCGAGAATGGCCGCTTCGAGATCAAGCGGTTCATGCAAAGCCCTCGCCGGGCCCACTGCTTTTTCGAGTGGGTGTACTTTGCCAACGTCGCCAGCACGATGGACGACCGTAGCGTGTATCTGGCCCGCACCCGCTTGGGCGAAGAGCTCGCCCGCATCGAGACGCTGGCCATCGACGACGACACGATCGTCGTGCCGGTGCCCGACACGAGCAAGGCAGCCGCCGACGCGATGGCCTACAAGCTGCGCGTGCCGAGCCGCGAAGGGCTGATTCGCAATCGCTACTCAGGTCGCACGTTCATCGAAGGCAAGCACCAACGGGTCCGCAAGGCCGAGAGCAAGTACACACCGCTGCGCGAGGTGCTCGAAGGGAAGAAGGTGATTCTCGTCGAGGACTCGATCGTCCGCAGCACGACGATGAAGGTGCTGCTGCACAAGATTCGCGAGCTAGGCCGCGCCAAGGAGATTCATGTGCGCGTCGCCTCGCCGCCGATCATCGCGCCGTGCTTTTATGGCATCGACATGTCGACGGTCAGCGAGCTGTTTGCCCCCAAGTTTTTGGAGGACGGCGTGCTCACCGAGGCCGGGCAAGACCGCATGGCCAAGCAGCTCGGGGCCGAGTCGCTGCGGTATCTGCCCGTCTCGTCGATCGCCCGGGCGATTGGCTTCGACAGCGACCAATTGTGTCAGGCCTGTATCACCGGCGAGTACCCGACCCCTTGCGGTCAGGAGCTCTATCAGATCGCCGTTCGCAACGACAAGATGCAAGTCATCGGCCGGACCTACGAAGGCGCGAACAGTTAAGCAATCGTAGGGTACGCACTCCGTGCGTACCATGCTTTGCGCCGGCTCAACGGTGGTACGCACGGAGTGCGTTGAATAGATGGCACGCCACGACATTTGGCGTTGGCTGCCGACGTTGTTAGAATCTCTGAGTGTGCAAGCCACTGACCACGGATTATGTGCACTATACATATGGAAACAAGGTAATCAATGTTTTGCCTCTGAGAATTAGCTCGCATGAAAGACAAGATCGCGGATAATCTGAAACACAATCTTGCTCGTGTCGAATCGCTCGTCACAACGTATGAGTCGCATCCCGACGCTCAAGGACAAGGCCGTAAGCCCGCAGAAGTCCTCGACATTCTTCGCGCCGCCGTTGTCCTGCTTCACGCAACACTCGAAGACGTTCTGCGGAATGTCGCCTATTGGAAACTACCTACCGCAGACAAGGCCGTTCTTGACGAAATCGCAGTTTCAGGCGCAGGCTTGAATTCAAAGAAGGTTCTGCTCGGTGATTTAGCAGCTCATCGCGGGAAAACCGTTGACGAACTCATTGAAGCATCAATCGACAGTTACCTTGAACATTCAAATTACAACAACAGCGCGGAGATTGCTGCCATTCTTCAGAAAGTTAACATAGATGTTGCCAAGGTCAATTCAACATTCGGAACTCTTCAAGATTTGATGGCTCGTCGCCACCTGATTGTGCATCGCGCCGATCGCCAGGATCAGGTAGCTGGAAGCGGTGACCACGAAATCCGTGCAATTAACAAACAAACCGTTCGAGAATGGGCCCACGCTGTTGAAGATTTTGGGGCTGCAATCTTGGGTGAACTTGGGCCATAGCAAATCGATCGCCCCGAGCGGCGGATCGGGCATTTTTTGGACTCGAAGTTATAAGACCGCTGTCTGGTGACCTTGATCGCTATGTCATTAAGGAAAAAACTTTGGTAAGCACTGACGCTGACATCGGCAAGCAACTAGTTTCACTTAAGAATCACATCGTTGCCGGATTCAACGAATCTCATTGGCTTGAGTTGGGAATGTTGACCAATCACCTCGATCAGGTGAAACATCACCCGCGTCTACTACGCAGTCTTAGCTTCGGCGACGATGATTACGAAGGCCACGTACTCGGCATGCTCCAGCAAATGGTCAAAGCTGATCCTGACAACCGCGGCGTAATTGCTGAATACGTCCAAACCAAATGCCCCGAGGTCGGCGAATACATATCTAGTGAAGACAACAATTCGCGTCGAATCGTATTTTCACCGAATGTCTTCCGTGTACCCGATGGCGAAGTCGACTACTCACTCGTTTCCGCAATGATGCCGTTCTCGGGTGGATTTAGTCCTGTCTTTGACTCAGTCAAATCTGCTTCGTCCTCAGCCGGACTTACGTGCAAACGAGCAGATGACATTTGGGATGATTCCACCGTTATTCAGGACATCTTCTCGCTGATCTTTCGATCCTACATCGTGGTCTGCGACTTCACAGGCAAGAATCCGAATGTCTTCTATGAAGCTGGATTGGCACACGCTCTTGGCAAACACGTGATTCCCATCACTCAAAGCGCCGACGATATTCCATTTGACCTTCGACATCACAGATATATTTCGTATTTGAACAATGTCGAGGGTCGCAGTGATCTGCAAGACAAACTCACAGAGCGGTTAAAGACACTTGCAAACAAACGCAAAACCTTACCGTGGGTATAGCAATCCAATACGCCCAGAGCGGCGAAGCAGGTGTCTTCAATTGAACATTCTCTCGTTACCAAGTAATTCCAATCATTCGGCGAGCTTCGAGCCTTCGCTGATCTGCACTCCGGAGGAACTTTCCTAGGAGATCGAGCCATGATCGAGGATGACGTGATTCGCGAAGTGCGAACAGCGCGAGAGGAATACGCTCGCAGTCACGGCTTTAATATCCGTGCGATGGTTGCAGACCTGTGTGCCCAAGACCTGGCGGGAGATTGGCCCGTCGTCAGTCGACCCGCTCGGCGAATCCCCGCGGCTGATACCCCGAACCAGTCGACCGAAGCCGTCATTCCGGTTTCTCAAGACAATCAGCCATTGCGATCGACCCCGCCTGCTGAGCTTGGCCGTTAGGTGGTGTCAAATGTCTTTGGAATGGCGACAGCGAGTCGCTGTGTACAGCCTGATCTTCACCGGCGAGTACCCGACCCCTTGCGGTCAGGAGCTCTATCAGATCGCCGTTCGCAACGACAAGATGCAAGTCATCGGCCGGACCTACGAAGGCGCGAACAGTTAAGCAATCGTAGGGTACGCACCCCGTGCGTACCATGCTTGATCCGGCGTGAAGAACGGTACGCACGGAGTGCGTACCCTTGTATCTTGGCTGAGGTTGTCTCGGGGTGGAT
>CAZZBK010000083.1:0-26644 GCA_964652155.1 uncultured Planctomycetaceae bacterium
CGAGGCCATCTACGAAGCTTGCCTGCTGCGCTTCCGCCCAATCATGATGACCGCGATGGCCGCGCTACTCGGTGCAGTCCCACTGGCGATGGGCCACGGCGTCGGCAGCGAGTTGCGCCGTCCGCTGGGGATCTCGATCATCGGCGGCTTGGTGTTCAGCCAGCTGCTCACGCTCTACACCACGCCCGTCATTTACCTGTGGTTTGATCGCCTGGCCAAGCGCTTTGGCGCGCGGGGGCCCATCGCCGAGCCGCCTCATTCGCCTGGAGCGAACGCATGAGCATTTCGGCTCCGTTTATCCGCCGCAGCGTGGGCACCACGCTCATCACGGTGGCCATCACGCTCAGTGGTCTGCTCGGCTACTGCTTGTTGCCCGTGTCACCCTTGCCACAGGTTGACTTTCCCACGATTCAGATTTCCGCCTCGCTGCCGGGTGCGAGTCCCGAGACGATGGCATCGAGCGTGGCGACACCACTCGAGCGCCAGTTTGGTCGCATCGCGGGGGTCACCGAGATGACCTCGGCGAGTTATTTGGGCTCGACGAGTATCACGCTGCAATTCGATCTGAACCGCAACATCGACGCCGCGGCGCGCGACGTGCAGGCGGCCATCAATGCCGCACGCGGGCGATTGCCACCTAATTTGCCGAACAATCCCACCTATCGCAAGGTGAATCCATCGGACTCGCCGATCATGATCCTGGCGATGATGTCGGAGACCTACACCAAACCGCAGATGTACGATGTCGCGGCAACCATCTTGGCGCAGAAACTCGCCCAGGTGCGCGGCGTCGGACAAGTCAACGTCGGCGGCGGATCGGCACCCGCGGTCCGCGTCGAGGTCAACCCGCTGGTGCTCAATCACTATTCGCTCGGACTTGAAGATGTGCGTGCCACGCTCGCGGCAGCCAATGCCAATCGGCCCAAGGGCACCATTGACGACGGCGAGCGGACCTACTCGATCAGCACGACCGATCAGTTGATGCAGGCGAGCGAATATCAACCGCTGCTCGTGGCCTATCGCAACGGCGCGCCGGTGCGGCTCCGCGACGTGGCGTCGGTGACCGACTCGGTCGAGGATATCCGTGCATTCGGGTTGGTCAATAATCAACCAGCGATCATGGTCTTGGTGTATCGGCAACCGGCGGCGAACATCATCGAAACCGTCGACCGTATCCGCGCACTTTTGCCTCAGCTCGAGGCGCAGATACCGGCCGACATGCGCCTGCTGGTCTCAATGGACCGCACGGCAAGCATCCGCGCATCGGTCGCCGAAGTTGAATTCACGCTGGTCATTTCGATCGGCCTGGTGATTCTGGTCGTCTTCATCTTTCTCCGCGACGCCAAGTCGACGTTAATCCCCAGCGTGGCCGTGCCCGTGTCGCTCATGGGAACTTTCGGCGTGATGTATCTGTGCGGCTACAGCGTCAATAACTTGTCGCTGATGGCGCTCACGATCGCCACGGGTTTTGTCGTCGACGACGCGATTGTGGTCATCGAAAACATCACGCGGCATTTGGAAGCGGGCAAGTCCCCGTTCGAGGCGGCGATGGTTGGCGCTCGCGAAATCGGTTTTACTGTTCTCTCGATCAGCACCTCATTGGTCGCAGTGTTTATTCCCATCCTGTTGATGGGAGGGATTGTTGGCCGACTGTTTCGCGAGTTCGCCGTGACCTTGTCGGCAGCCATCATCGTGTCGATGTTCGTGTCACTCACGCTCACGCCGATGATGTGCGCCAAATTGCTCAAGCACCGCCGAGGCGCGCGGCATGGGCCAATCTACCGCCTGAGCGAATGGTGCTTCCATCAGATATTGCATTTCTACGAAGTGACGCTGACCGGTGTTTTGCGGCATCCGTTCGTCACGCTGCTGGTGACCATCGCGACGCTCATCTTCACGATCTATCTGTACATTATCATTCCGAAGGGCTTTTTCCCTCAGCAAGACACCGGCCGATTGGTGGGGCAACTCACGGCCGAGCAAGACACGTCGTTCCAGATGATGGGCCAACTGCTCAGCCGTTTCGCGCGGACGGTCAGCGAGGACGAGGCAGTGATCGGCGTGACGGCCTCGACCGGTGGGCCAGGGGGTACCGGCGCGAGCGCCAACATTGGCCGCATGTTCATCGCACTCAAGCCGCTCGGCGATCGCAGACTGTCGGCCGACGAGGTCATCGATCGCTTGCGAAAAAGAACTTCCCAGATCGCCGGAGCGGGGCTCGTGTTGCAGTCGACGCAAGACCTCCGCATCGGCGGCCGCACGAGCAGCGCTCAGTATCAGTACACGCTGCGCGGAGACAATATCGAAGACCTCGTCGCTTGGGCACCGCGACTTGAGCAGGCCATGGCAAAGATCCCGCTGCTCAACGACGTGCGGGCCGATTTGCAGAACCGCGGGTTACAGGCTGCTGTTAACATCGATCGCGACGCCGCCGCGCGGCTTGGCATCACGCCACAGGTCATCGACGACACGCTCTACGACGCTTTCGGCCAACGCCAAGTCTCGACCATGTACAAGCCGCTCAATCAATATCGGGTCGTGATGGGCGTGCAGAGCGACTTTTTGCAAAGTCCCGACGCGCTCCAGCAACTCTACGTGCGCGGCCAGAATGACGCACGTATCCCGCTCAGTGCGCTGTACCAGTACAAGAAGACGAACACCGCGCTCTCGGTGAACCACTCGGGCTTGTTTCCCTCGGTCACCATCTCCTTCAACCTCAAACCCGGCGCATCGCTGGGCGACGCCGTGCCGCGGATTTTGCAGGTGACAGATGAACTGGGGTTGCCCGACACCCTACAGTGTAACTTCCAGGGAACCGCGCAGGCCTTTCAGGACTCACTCTCGAATCAGCCGTTGCTCATTCTCGCGGCGATTGTCACGGTGTATTTGGTGCTCGGAATTCTCTATGAGAGTTACATTCATCCAATCACGATTCTCTCGACGCTGCCATCGGCCGGCGTGGGAGCACTGCTCGCGCTGATGTGGTGCAACGTCCAACTCAACCTGATGGCGCTGATCGGCATCATCTTGCTCATTGGCATCGTCAAGAAAAATGCCATCATGATGATTGACTTCGCATTGGAGGCCGAGCGTCAGCATGGCAAAACGCCCGAGGAGGCGATCTTCGAGGCATGCATCTTGCGTTTTCGGCCCATCACGATGACCACGATGGCGGCGCTGTTGGGGGGCTTACCACTGGCGATGGGGACCGGTGCCGGCGCCGAGTTGCGTCACCCACTGGGGATTGCCATTGTTGGCGGCTTGGTATTTAGCCAACTGCTCACGCTCTACACCACGCCCGTGGTGTACTTGTATCTCGATCGCTTCCGGATTTGGTGCGAGTCGCTCCGCGGTCGACGCGCCACGTCGGCAACGGGTCCCCTCCCCATCGAGGCGGCGGGAGTCGGTCCATGACGCGATTGTTTGCCGGGACTCCTTTTTTTCAGCCGGCGCGTTGCGAGCGCTGCGGTCAATTGGAAGCAGCGTGCGTTTGTCCTCCGCCCGCTCCTGAACGCATCGCACCCGACCGGCAGACGGCCCGATTGGCGGTTGAGAAACGCAAGAAGGGGAAGGTGGTCACGGTCGTGCGTGGCTTATCGCCCACCGGGAACGACCTGGCAGCCGTGCTCACGCAACTCAAGAGCGCCTGCGGTGCCGGGGGCTCGTTACAAGACGACGCACTGGAAGTGCAAGGCGAACACCTCGAACGCATTCGCGGCGTGCTCAGTCAATTGGGCTACCGCGTCAAAGGATAAAACGACTCACTTGGCGGCCCGGCGCTGCGCAATGGCCTTGAGCGCCTCGGCCACCTCGGCCGGATTCAGTTGCTTGTCTCCGTCGCGATCAAAAAGTGTGATTTGCTTTTCGATCTCGGCCGCGGGCTGTTTGTTGCCCGTCGCGGTGAGAATCTCATTCAAGTCGAGCTTGCCATTCTTGTCGGCGTCGAACTTATTGAGCGCCTCGGCCGCTTGCGAGGCGAGTTGCTCGGCGCTCGGGGGCGTGCGGCTGGGTGCGGAAGGATTGCCGGCGTTGGCGATTGCCGTCCCGCCGCGAATGGAGAGTCGCATGCGGTCGCCTCGTTGTGCCGACGCGCCGATCAAGTCGCTCTCGCGCGTGGGTGCCAGGTTCAAGAACACGATCGACATTTCATCGAACGTCTGCTCTCCCCAGCGGACGCGGACGGGCGGCGTGCGCGGGTTGAACGGATTGTCCGCCGAGTTGTCGTGGACCCCTTCAAACGTGAGTTTTGTGCCCTTGGGCAGATGCACCGGTTGAGCGTACTGGTACAAGTCCTGCCAATTGAAATTCCAATCGTCGATCCAAAACAGCACTTGGGTCTTGCCGTCAGGATATTCGGCCGTGAGCTTGATCTCCTTGCCGATCATGTGCATGTGCGGAAAAATGCTCAGCGCGTCGAGATCGATCGGCAGCGTGCAACTGTCTTTGGTGCGGAACCCCTTGTCTCCTGGCGCGATGTCAATCTTGCGGTCGATCAACGTCACGTCGACCAGCGAGCGGCGAGGAGGCTCGTCGGTGAAGTAGAATCCGACGGTCGATTGTTCGGTTTCGCTCTTGCCACTGGGGTGTAGATGCAAGTTCAACACCAGGTCCGCGTTCTTGGGCCACGGCATCGAGAGCCCCTCGCTGAGCGGAGCCGAAAACCGACCCGGCGTCCAGATCGAGAGCGTGCCGGGTAGAAATTGCCCGGGAGGAGTTCCGGCCAAAAAACCCATCGAATGGTTCTCGTCGTCGAGCTTCCGCGCCTTGCCGCTGGTGTCGTAGAACAGCACCGCATGATGGACGACGCGGCGATTGCCGGGGCGAAACTCGGCCGCTTTGATGTATTTTCCTTCGGGCACGTTGAACGGCAGCACGACATTCAGGTACACGTCTCGGCCTTCAGCCGGCACGGTGAACGGCTCGGGCATGGTGACGATCAAGTCCGGCTTGCCCAGGTGCCAATCGCTGCTGAACTTTGGGGGCTTGGGAAGGTCGACTGCACGCCCCTCGACCGCGCCCCCTTTGACCCACTGACGGACCGTATCGATCTCGGCGGGAGTGAGCCGTCGCCCGTTGCCAAACTCCCCGTAGCCGGTCTTGGGTCGCCAGGGAGGCATCGTGCCGCGCTCGACGAGATCCAGAATTTGCTCGGCCCGTTTGCTGACGTCGTGATAGGAAAGCAACGAGAACGGCGCAACTTCGCCGGGGCGATGGCAGTGCGCACACAACGAAAACACCAGCGGAGCAATGTCTTTATTGAACGTCACTTGAGAGGAACTGTCGGCTGCGCTCGCGCCACTCGACAGGCTGATGAGTGCCATCCAGCTCCCAAGCGTGCCACGCAAAAGTACTTGCATCGTCGTGAGTCCCATCGGTCCAGGCGAAAACGTGTGTCGGAGGGCCTGTACCGATGATACCCGAAATGGGCGATCAAAGTTTCGTGGCGAGCGGAGAATCCTCTTGAAGTCTGCGCGGCCATTGAGCCAGGGGGACCAAGGGAAGCCCGGTGTCAATGACCGCGCAAGCCTCTATTGCATGCAGCGTGTGGTCAGTTGCACGTAAGGTGCCCGGCTGCCTCGGCCGGGCGTGTGCCCTCGACACGTCGAGATTACGCCAGGATCCCGCGATGAACCTTCCCCTTGGTGTCGGTCAAACGGAAGTCACGGCCGGCGTAGCGATAGGTGAGCCCTTCGTGGTCGAGGCCGAGCAGATACAAAATCGTGGCGTGCAAATCGTGCGTGTCCATGTTCCCTTGGACGGCGACCTCGCCCAGCTCGTCGGTCTGACCGTAGCGGAGCCCCCCTTTGACGCCGCCGCCGGCCATCCACATCGAGAACCCGCGGTTCGCATGCCCCCGACCGTTGCCGTCTCCCTTGTCGTCACGCGCGGTGCGGCCGAATTCGCCTCCCCAGACAATCAGCGTTTCATTGAGCATGCCACGCTGCTTAAGATCGGCGATCAACCCGGCGATAGGCTTGTCGATCGACGTTGCTCCGCGCGTGAGATGCTCGCGCAGGTTGTTGTGATGATCCCAACCGGGACTGGTCAATTGGATGAATCGCACCCCTTTCTCCGCCAGCCGACGGGCCAGTAGGCATTGCGTCGCAAAGGATCGAGTGTCGCCATCGTCGAGCCCATAGAGTTCGCGAATCGCATCGGGCTCATTCTCGAAACCGAGTGTGTCGGGCACGGAGGTTTGCATCTTAAAGGCGAGTTCGTAGGACTCGATGAGCCCTTCCAGTTCGGGATTGTCGGGCAATTGTGCGAGCAGGCGACGATTCGTGCGTTGCACGAAGTCGAGTTGCCGGCGCTGCTCGGCGCTATCGAGGCGGCGATTGGCGATATTGGGGACGCTCCCCTGCCCTGCCCCGAGCCGGGTCCCCTGATAACTGGCTGGCAAGAACGCCGAGCCGTAGTTCATGGCCCCGCCAAGGTCGTTGATCGGATCGATCGTGATGAACCCGGGCAAGTCCTGGGCCTCGGTTCCCAAACCGTAGGTGACCCAGGCACCGAGCGACGGGCGGACAAAATTCTCGCTGCCCGTGTGGAGCGCGACGGTCGCTTGTTGATGCCCCGGGTTGCCGGTGGTCATGCCGTTGAGCAAGCACAACTCGTCGGCGTGTCGCGCCAAGTGAGGGAAGACATGGGAAATGTGTATGCCGCTCTTGCCCGAGGGCGCAAAGTCGACGACCGGCGCGAGCAGTTGCCCCTTGCCCCCACCACGCCCGACCCGGGCGAGTTCGGGCTTCCAGTCGAAGGTGTCGAGGTGCGTGGGTCCGCCGGCCATGAAGAGGAAGATCACGCGCTTGGCCCGGGGCTGATAGTGTGGCTCCTTGGGAGCCAGCGGCGAACGATAACGGGGCTCCGCCGCGCGAACCGAGTCTGCCGCGAGCGCACGCAGCGCCAGCCAACCAAAGCCCGTCGCCGTGTGTTGCAACAACTGGCGACGCGAGCAAGCATGTAGCAACGATCGAGCGTGATTCATATCTATTGTCCCAGTCATCATTTCAAGAGCGGTTAACGCACATAACGAAACGGGGCGCTGCACAATAACGCTTGCACGAGCGTCGCCCAACGCTCGTCGGCTGACGATGTCAACGCTTGCAACAGCGTCGCCGCCTCGCGAATTTCCTCGCCCGTGGCAGGACGCCCAAGCAATCGCAAATACAACGCATTGACCCGCGCAGCTTCATTCGCCAACGCCGACTTGGCCAGCCCATCGACCACTTCGGCCGCGCAGCTCGACACGAGCTGATTATTCATGAAAAACAACGCCTGAGGCGCGACGGTCGTGACCTCGCGCTGACCTACAATCTGGCACGGGTCGGGAAAGTCGAACGTGCCATACGAGTCGGGTAACCGCGAGCGGAGAATGGGCAGATAGATCGTGCGGCAAGCATCGTCCAGATCGAGCAAGCTGCTGGCCGAGGTCTTGTTGCTCTTGCCGCCGATACCCGCCACCTGAACCCCCTCGGGCCGCTCGAACGACAACCGCGAGGCGACGAACAGCAGGCTGTCGCGAAGCGGTTCGAACTCGAGCCTCCGCAGATTGGCGCGCCAGTAGTAGCGGTTGTCGGCATCCTTGTCCTGGGCGGCCGCGCCGAGCGTGTCGCTGCTCAGGCGATACGTTCGGCTCAGCACGATTGAACGAATAAGCTTTTTGAGCGACCACCCCTGGTCCATCAAACGACGCGACATAAAGTCGAGCAACTCCGGATGCGACGGCGGCTCGCTCATCGCCCCAAAGTCGTCGGGCGTGGCAACGAGACCGCGCCCGAACAGGTGTTGCCAGACGCGGTTGACCATGACGCGCGACGTGAGCGGGTGCTCGCGCGCGGTGATCCATCGGGCAAGTTCCATGCGGCCGCTGGCTTGACTCGACGGCCGAGTGATGCGCGGCAACGACGGTAGACGCAGGTCGCCGCGCGGAGGCGTCTCGCCATGATCGTGCGGGTCCCCCTTAATGCGGATCGCACAGTCGGCGATTTCATCGTCGACGAGCCCCATGCTCAAATTCGGATCGGTCGCATAGCGGATATCCCGCTTGCCGGTCCGCCAGACCTCGTTGAAGTCGTTCATTGAGTGGACGCCCGGCACCAGCTTGGGGGGCGCGGCTGTTGACCCGAGCGCAGTCGGCAAGGCAAGCAACTCCTCGTGATCGACATAGCCATTGCCCGCGCCGCGATACGAGACGCCAGGCCGCGAGCGGGTGCTGGAAAAAATGCCCGCCAGGGCGTAATAGTCGCGCGTGCTCACCGGGTCGTATTTGTGATCGTGGCAGCGGGCACAGGCGATCGTGAGTCCCAAGAAGGTTCGCGACATGACATCGATCTGGTCGTCGATGCAGTCCATCTCGTATTGCCGAAAGTCGAGAGCCTGTAGGTCAAAGGCCGTCAGCGCGAGCATGCCCGTGGCAACGAGATTCTCGCGCCTCTCGGCCACGGTCTTCGCCGGCAACAGGTCGCCAGCAAGCTGCTCGAGCACGAAGCGATCGTACGGCTTGTCGTGGTTGAAAGCGTCGATGACATAATCACGGTAACGCCAAGCATAGGTGAGCGGCGGATTGAACGTGCGGCCGGCACTGTCGGCGTAATGGACAACGTCGAGCCAATGACGTGCCCAGCGCTCACCAAAACGCGGCGAGGCCAACAGCTGATCGACCACTTTGGCCAACGCCTGGTCGTCGTGCGAACGATCGGCGACGAACGCGGCAATTTGCGGTTCGGCCGGGGGTAGCCCGGTCAGGTCGAGCGACACGCGACGCAATAGCACGTAACGATCCGCGTCGCGGTTGGGCGGGAGTTGCTGTTGCTCGAGCTTGGCCAAGATAAATCGATCGAGATCGTCGCGTGGCCAACTCGCGTTTGCAACCTGCGGTGGCTTGGCATTCGCAATGGGCTTAAAGGACCAGGGCAGGGTTTTGGACTGCGGCGCGGCGGCCGTGGCGACCGCGCAAACCATGCCCAGTGAGATATGCGCCGCCAGCAGGGCGCAAGGCAACACGAACGCACGCATGCAACACCTCAACAGACCAAGCAGAGAACTCTGCCAAGCTACGGAAAAGTGGATAGCGAGACTATCGTAACACAGCGATCACCGCCGCGCCAAACTCGCGTGACCAGAACAAGACATTATCCCGCCAGTTGCCCACATCCGGCGGCGATGTCGATCCCCCGACGCTGGCGGACGCTCACCTTCACTCCCTGCTCGCGCAACGTGCGATGAAACCGCTCGACCGCGCCATGCTCGCCTGGCTCGCCCAGGTATCCTCGCGTGCGATTGAGTGGGATCAGATTGACCTGCGCGGGGATGTCTCGCACCAGTGCGGCCAATTGCCGGGCCTGATCGACGGAGTCGTTCTGGCCGGCGATCAGCGTCCACTCGAAGAAGACGCGGCGGTCGAGTTGCCGGGTGTAATAACGACAGGCAGCGAGCAACTCGTCGAGTGGCCAGGTGCGCGCGGCGGGGAGCAAGGCTGCCCGCGCGTCTTGAGTAGCCGCGTGCAACGAGACCGCGAGTGAATAGGGCCGCCGCTCGTCGGCGAGACGAATGATTCCCGGCACAACACCGACCGTGCTCAGCGTCATGTGCTTGCCGCTGAGCGCCAGGCCTCCGGGATCATGCAGCAAATCGAGCGACTTGAGCACCGCGTCGTAATTGAGCAACGGCTCTCCCATGCCCATGACCACGACGTTGCGGACGGGCCCGGCTTGCTCGGCTCGCAAGACGCGCTCGACAAAGATGACCTGCGATACCATCTCGGCGGTGGTCAAATGACGACTGAAGCCCATTTGACCCGTCGCACAAAAGACACACCCGAGCGGACAACCCACCTGCGAGCTAAGGCAGACGGTCCAGCGATGGCGCTGCCGCATCAATACGGTCTCGATCGTGCAGCCATCGTCGAGCGCGAGCAAGTACTTGCGCGTGTGTTGATCGTCGCTGTCGACCGTGCGAACAAGTCGAGGCAGGTCAAGGCTCATCGAATCCAAAAGCCGTTCACGCAATCGCACCGGCAGCTCGATCATGTCGGCGACGCTGGGCGCTTGCTCGCGATACAGGTACCGCCAGAGACGAGCCACGTGCGGGCTGGCAACACCCCAGCGAGCAAAGTGGCCGGCGAGGTCGGCGCGCGTCAGGCCATAGAGCGGCGGCAGATCAGGCGGACTCATGACGGCTTGCCATCGAGCTTGAGCATCGAGCGGACCTTCAGGCTCGCTTGCTGGAGCACGTCGCGCCGTTGGAGAGGGAACACGAGGGGCATGATTGGGCTCAGGCAGGTCGATGAACGAAGGCACGCCCGCACAGTATAACGTTCGAGTGTTGCTCGCAATGCGCAGAAACTGGCTCATCACGGTCAACGGTGAAATCGTTGTGGCGCGTAGCGAGCCGGGCTACACTGTCGGTTTCCACCCACTCGACCTTTCGTTGACAACGCATTCCCATGAATCCACATCGTCGACAGTTGCTTTCGGCGGCGGCGCTCGCGGCCGGGGCTCAGTTCATTGCTCCCAACGCGCAGGCCGCGAATCCGCCACACACGCCCGAAAAGGTCCTGAAAATCGGCGTTGTCTCGGCCCGCATCCAAGGCAAGCCGCAACGGCTCAACGGCCATACCTGGCACTTTGCCCAGTACTTTCATCCTGAGTGCAACCTCGACGCGATCAAAAAATACAAAGACCCAGGCACGGTCGCGCTGTTTCACAACTACCTGCGCAATCCGCAAATGACGTTCAATCGCTGGCCGTTTGGCAACACGGTCATCTCGCACTATTACGAGCAAGACCCTGAAATTGCCAAGATCTTCTGCGAGGCATTCCCGGGCGTGCGGGTCTGCACCTCGCTGGAGCAAATGGTCCAAGAGGTCGACGCCGTGTGGGTTGGCGACGCCAGCGGTTATGGCGAAGATCATTTCGATCTCTGCGCACCGGGATTGGCCAAGGGGCTGCCGACGTTTTGCGACAAGCCGATCGGCGCGTCGGTCGCCGGCACTCGCAAGATTCTGGAATTCGCCCGGAAACACAAAGCGCCGCTCATGTCGTCGAGCCTGTATCGTCACCAGTGGGGCACCGAGGAAACGCTCCGCATGAAGGCCTCGGGCGAGTATGGCCCGTTGAATTACGTGCTCGCGTCGCAGGCCGGTGCGCATGACTACGATCGCTGGGTGATTTATGGACAGCATCCGGTCTGGATGGTGATGACCCTCTGCGGGCCAGGGGTCGAGGCGGTCAACATGGTCGAGTATGGCAACACGTGTCACGTGCTCGTTACCTATCCCGACAAGCCGCCAGCCCAGGTCTGGTGTGGCCGTCCCGATGCCGCGCCGCGCTACTCCTCGACGACCGCGTTCTTTGCCAAGAAAGCCTACACCTACTCGCCAGCCATCGAAGACCATTACTGGTATGGGCATCACTATCAGATGCTCAACATGGCCGACACCTTCCGCCGCATGGTGATGACGGGTGTTGAACCGGTGCCGCACCAGGAGATTCTGGAGGTGACCGCGATCATCCACGCGGGGGTCAAGTCGCTGGGTGAGAAGAGCCGACTGGTGGCGCTGGCCGAAGTGATGAGCTGAACGTCAACCGCACAACGACGTCGTCCCAAGAGCAGAAAAGGGGGAGCGCCGAATCCTTTCAGCACTGAGTCCCCTCGCCAAGCGATCGAATCCATCCGACCACTGCGAGGAAAATTAACAGACAGCTCACCCAAAGGGCAACGTCAGTTTTTTAGCGGCTCAAAAAACTTGACTTGTATTTTTCGGCCGTATTCAAACGCGACCGGCACCACCCTCAGCGAGCGGTGCCGGTCGTCGCGAACGATCCGTCCCCATTAGCTGCGGGCGGCCTTGCAGGCGGCCGCGCATTTACGGCACGTTTCGGCGCACATCTTGCAACAGTCCTTGCCCGACTTCTCGCAGCGTTCAGCGCAAGCCGTGCACATCTTTTCGCACATCACGCACGTGTCAAACGCGATGGGCAAACCCTGCTCGCACGCCGCGGCACACGCCAAGCACATGTGATGACAGGCTTCGCACTGCTTGGCGCAGACGGGATTGTCCGCGCGGCAGCACAGATCGCAATTCTTGCAAGCGGCCGCGCACTCACGGCACGTTTTGACGCAAGCATTGCTGACCTTCCCCTCGGCGCCAAGCGCCGCGCGATGGAGCAGCCACGCGCTCCCCGCCACGCCCAGCACGCCCCGCAACCAAGTCCGTCGAGCCCAAAAAGTCATATTCATCATGAACACTCCCGGTAAAAATAGGTCGTAAATTCTCGTGTGCATTGTTGAAGTCGCAACAGCGCAAGCATCTCGCGCGGCGGACTTCAGGTGTTGAAACAGCTCCACAAGTCACCGGCGCAAAAAGACGCCGGCGAGGCGCGCATTAGCAGCGCCAGCAGCACAACTGCGGTCGAGATCGTGCCGCAATGGAGAAGTGTCGGTCCCATCGAACCGGTGAGCCACGAAGATCGACCGGCAAAGTCACCAGCGGCGCGGCATGGTCGAGTACCAAGTGTCCATCGAACCGGCTCAAACGCTTGATGGTTTGCAGAGCGGGGTCCTGACAGACGCAACTTCCCGCCGCCTTGTCAGGCCTAGCCTGCGCCCCTTGCGGGGTCGCGGCACAGGCACAGCACGACTTTGCTGGCTGGAACACCACGGGGGTACAACAATGATGCGAACACGCCTTGGATTCGCCGCCCAGCGAACAGCACCATTTTTGCGGCAACAGCAGCGTGGCGGCCGTCAGCAGCAGCGTTAGCACACGCAGGCCCAGCACCATGGCTTGTCTCGAAATGAACGAGGATTTCATCCCAGAACGATTTCATTATAGGAGTCGGTCGCTGGCGAGACAACCGAACTTTGCGCAACCATCGACTCGTGGTCAGGCCGCATTGCTTCTATACTGATTCACACCTCAAGGGAGATTGTGATGCGCTGCTCAGCTATGGCCCGGGCGATCGTTGTTCTCTGGACCCTGCTTCTTTTCTCGGCACAAGCGGTGGCCCAGCCGCTTGATGATGTGCGGATCATGGGCGGACGGATCGTTGATGGCACGGGTAACCCCTGGTACTACGGCGATGTCGCCATTCGCGACGGACGCGTCGCAGCCGTGGGACAACTGCCGCCAGGCGAAGCTCACAAAACGATCGATGCCCGCGGTCTTGTCGTGGCCCCAGGGTTTATTGACATCCATTCGCACAGCGACTACCTGCTGCTCGAAGACGGCGCGGCGCAGAGCAAGATTCGCCAGGGAGTAACGACCGATGTGCTCGGCGAAGGGGATTCGGCCGCGCCCAATCGCGGTCTGCGCGGCGCGGCGGCAAATGCATCCATCGACAAGTCTCGTTGGCCCAGCTTCACGGCTTATTTTGAAGCGGTTGAGCGCAGCGGTATTGCGATCAACGTGGCCTCGTATGTCGGCATCAATAACGTGTGGCAGTCGGTGATGGGCAGTTCGTTCACGCGTCCCAACGAAGAGCAATTTCAACAGATGGAACAACTCGTCGACGAAGCGATGCGCGACGGGGCGCTGGGCCTGTCGACCTATCTGATGATGCCTCCCGGCGCGCTCGCCACGACCGACGACCTTGTGCGTTTGTGTCGGGTCGTCGCGCGACACCAAGGCATCTACTCCACCCACATTCGCACTGAAGGGGCCGGCGTGTTCGACGCGGTTCGCGAGGCGATCAAGATCGGCGAGCGCGCTGGCGTGTCGGTCGACATCATCCATCTGAAAATTGCCGACGAACAGTGCTGGGGACGGATGAACGAGATCGTCGCGCTCATCGACTCGGCCCGGCAGCGGGGCCTCAACGTGCAGGCCAACGTTTATCCCTATACGCGCGGGAACAATAACCTGTCGAGCATCATCCCCCCCTGGGCACATGAAGGGGGCACAACGGCCATGCTCGCGCGGCTCAAAGATCCCTCGCAACGAGCCAAACTCAAGCAAGACATCAACGGCGGCATCGACGGTTGGTACAACCACTACACGGCCGTGGGGCGCGATTGGAGCCGAATGCTCGTCGCCGCCGAGAACCGCTACCAAGGCCTCACGATGGATCGGGTCATGGCGCTGCGCACCGCCGGCAAGGCGACGAGCGACCCGCTCGACGAATTCTTCGCGCTGCTCATCGAGGAAAACGGCTCGGTGAGCACCGTCTTTGCGCATCATACCGAAGAGGATATGAACCGAGCGCTCACGCAGCCCTGGTGCTCGATCGGTAGTGACGGCTCGGCGTATGCCATCGCGGGAGCGTTGCGGCGCGGCAACCCGCATCCACGCAACTTCGGCACGTTTCCCCGGGTCCTCGGCGAATACGTGCGCGAACGCAAGTTGCTCACGCTCGAAGACGCCATCCGCAAGATGACCTCGCTCAACGCCCTGAAAATGGGGCTCACCGATCGGGGTCTGCTCCGCGCGGGTCAGGCGGCCGATGTCACGGTGTTCGCCCCCGACAAAGTGATCGATCGGGCCACCTACACCGAGCCGTTCCAGTACAGCGTGGGAATCGAGTACGTGCTGGTCAACGGTCAACTCGTGCTCGATCGCGGCGAGCACACCGGCGCACGGCCAGGCCGAGCTTTGCGGAAGACGGGCGTCGCCACCCAACGGCGATCCTAGGGCTTTGTCAGAACCCAATGGCTGTATTCGCCAGGCCTTCTTTCATCCCTTCCTGCCAATGCAGTACAGATACTCCTGACGCGTGCCGCCGTCGCGATATCCGACGCGCAAGAAGATCTGAGAGCCCACGACGGCCGGACTCGGAAACGAGTCGTCGCCGAGCTTGTTCTCAGAGAGTAACTCGAACCGGGCGCTGTTGGCGCGGAAGACGTAGAGCGTGCCCAGCTCGTTGGCCCAATAGATGCGGTCCTCGACAAGCACCGGCGAGGCACTCACAGGCCCCTTGAGCCGCTCTCGCCACATCTCCTGGCCATCCGCGACGCGCCAGCAATACAGGATCCCGTTATCGGTGAGCCCGTAGACAAACCCCTGATGCGCCATGATCGATTGCTCGTAACAGCGTTGCGGATTACGCCACACGACCCGCGCGCTGCCATCGGCCTTGACCGCCACGGTCTCGGCCTTCGGGTAGCCGCCGCTGGCAATCACCGTGTCGCCGTCCCAGACGATCGTGCCGCAGGTCGCGGCCGCGGTGCCCGGGGCCTTCCAGAGCTCCTTGCCCGTCGCCGGGTCGTAGCTCGTCACATGATCGGCACCACTGATGAGCATCTGATCGCGGCCGCTCAGGTGAGCCACGACCGGAGAGGAGTAAGTTGTGTTCTTGAGTCGTGGCGTGTGCCAGACGGTCTTGCCGGTCATGCGATTCACGGCCGTCATGCCGCTGTCGCCAAAATCTTCGGCGGATACGATCACCAGATCGCGATACACCAGCGGCGACGGGCCGTAACCGTATTCATACCGCTTCGGATCGAACGACAAGACCTGCTGTTGCCAGAGCTGTTTGCCGTCGAGATCGAGTGCGGTGAGGTGGATGGCCGCGTGATGATGCATTGCCGCGAAGAGTCGTTCGCCGTCGCAAGCGAGTGTGCTGCTGCTGTGCGTGTTGTTGTTGTGGATGCGACTGGCGAAGCCGCCGCGACTGAGTTCGACGTTCCACAGCGGCTTGCCGCTCGCGCGATCGTAGGCCGCGACCGACTGGGTCTTGGCAGTCTCGTCGGCCGTGGCCAGAAAGACCCGATGACCCACGACGATCGGCGACGAGTGCCCGCGCCCCGGCACGTTCGCCCTCCAGATCACGTTCTCGGTGGCGCTAAACTTGATCGGTGCCGACGCGGACGGGTGCGCTTTGCCGTTGCGCGACGGTCCACGCCACCAGGGCCAATCGCGCTCGGCGTCGAGCTGGGGGAAGTCGCCGATCCCTTGCTCGGCAACCGTCGCGGCAGCCAGTTTCGCCGGCGTCGAAGGTTTCTGGGCCGTCGACTCGTTCGCGGCTTGGGTGCAGCCCAGCAGGGCCAGAACAATCGTCAGCAAGATGCCACGACGGAGCATGTGCGCGTCCTCGATAAAAAAAGCGGAATAGGAAAAGCCGAAAGCGGAACCATGAGAGAGTACGGGCAGTCGATCTGTCCGCTTTCCCCTCGCCGCTCTGCGATTTCAATGGGGCAGGTTAACTAGGTTACGCTCTTGGGGGTCGCCGTGGGGAGCGTGCTCGGCGGGGCAGGAACGACCGGCGTCTTCGGGTCGCTCGACAGGCAACGGTCGATATTGCGCACCGCCTGCCGCAAACGATTCTCGTTCTCGACCAGCGCCATGCGCAAGTAACCTTCACCCGCCGGGCCAAAACCGGTGCCGGGACTCACGGCCACGTTCGCCTCTTCCAAGAGCTTCATCGCGAAGTCGAGCGTGTTCATTCGCTGACGCCACTCGTCGGGCACCTGCGCCCAGACGAACATGCCAGCGCGCGGCGGCGTGAGCTTCCAACCCAGCCGACGCAAGCCGTCAACCAGCACGTCGCGGCGCCCCTGATACACGGCCGCCTGCGCCTCGACCGCCGCCTCGGTGTGCCGCAGGGCGACAATCGCCGCGATCTGCACCGCCTGGAACATGCCGTAGTCGTAATACGCCTTGATCGTGGCCAACGCCCGAACCATTTCCTGATTGCCACAGCAAAAGCCGACGCGCCAGCCGGCCATGTTGTAGCCTTTGCTCATCGTCGTGAACTCGACCCCCACGTCGCGCGCGCCGGGGGCGGCCAAAAAACTCGGCGGCTGGTAACCATCAAACGCCACGTCGTTGTACGCCGCGTCGCTGATCACCGCAAAACCATACTTCTTGGCCAGCTTGACGATCTCGACAAAAAACTCGGGCTCGACCGTCACCGTCGACGGATTGTGCGGATAGTTGACGATCAGCAGCTTGGGCTTGGGGTGCAAGTTCTCGCAGGTGAACGCGATGTTCGAGAGATACTTTTCCTGATCGGCCACTTCGAGCGTGATGCAGTTGCCACCCGCCAGCGCGACCGCGAACACATGCACCGGAAAATATGGCGCCGGTGAAATGGCCGTGTCGCCCGGCCCCATCAACGCCAAACACAAATGACTAAAACCCTCCTTCGAGCCGATCGTCGCGACAATCTCGCGCTCGGGGTCGAGCCGCACGCCGTACTTGCGGAAGTACTTGCTCGCCACCTCGCGCCGCAAGTTGAGCAACCCCTGGGCCTGACTGTAGCCATGATTGCGTGGGTCGCGCGCGGCCTCGACCAGCTTCTCGATCACCAGCTCGTTCGGCGGCTCGGCCGGGTTCCCCATCCCCAGATCGATCACGTCGTCACCCGAGCGACGCTTCTGGTAGAGCATCGCGTTGATCCGCCCGAACAAGTACGGAGGGAGCCGCTGCATGCGGGGAGAAAATTCGATTTTGAAAGGGTCGCTCGTGCCGCTCATGGGTCGCCTGGTATCCATCGATGGACGAAAGGGAAATCGCCGCGCAATCCCGCCGGACCGCAACTCGAAGAGAGCCGCGCCGTGGCCAAAGGTTCACGCAGCGTATAATTTACCCGGCGACCGCATCGAGGGGAACGGGAATCTAGCTACCCCGGCAGCGATAAACTAGGGTTAATCGCCAAGCGGGCCATCTCGCCTGGGCACCCCGCAGTCGTACCTGGAAACACGTCAAGTATTACGTGTGAGCATCTTCAAAGTTGGTCAATCATAGGATCTGGCATCACGGGCATCATTCAGCGGGTGGCTGGCGGTTTGCGTCTGCAAACCCCGGCTCACTTCGAGGCGGTGTCACATGTCACTCGCCGGGGTTTGCTTCGCAAACCGCCAGCCACCCACAACGGTGACGCTCACACAAGTATAACCCCTGACTGAAAAAGTCATCGTCCGTCACGCCGTCTTCCGGTTGCAAGCGAAACTTCTTCCGCGCTCCCTTCACGTAACATGGCAGCACGTCACGCTCGTTGGGAATGGGATAGGAGAATCTGCCGTCCGGAAATTGCTTCCAGAACTTGATGTGGCTCCCCTTGCCGGCCGACTCGTCGGCTACGGCACCATAATGCCTCAGAATCCGCTTCAACTCGTTCAGCGTCACCCGATGCTTGCCCATCGTCAACTCGAGGCCACCGCGCGTGCGTCTGAATTGATGCTGTCCTCGCCATACTCTCGCGCCTCGGATAACTCCAGTTGCACGCCATCGACCGTCATGCTTAACTCGTCGCTCGCGATGGCGGCGGTGTCTTGGCCCGACACAAACATCTCGAAAACATCGCTGTCAGCCGGTGTGAACAGATTCCGCAAGTTACCGGACTGCATCGACTCATTAAGTTGAATGCGCACAGTCTGAGCCAGACGATGAATCGCCTGTTGCTGATCGACTCCATGCCCGCACAGGTCAAACTCCAAACAATGCGAGACCCATTGACCATCGCAACGGTAGAAGACAATGCGCAGTGGAATGCGGAACGCTTTCATGTCGCACCCTGAGACGGGATCTGGTACTCGGTGTCATTATTCTACTCAGCATGGCGAATAACACCAAATCGATTCAGCTCGGCCGAGGGTCATTCGCCCCTGGCAGCAAATCGCAGTACATGAAACGCTCGTCGCGCAAGACCCGTTCGCCGCGGCGACACTCGACGCGCCGCGAGAAAATTGGCCCAGCGGAGACGAACGTATGAAACTCGCCCTGTTCGCCGCAAGGATCAACGCTCGTGGGCAACTCGGCGAGCAACGCGCGGTCGTAGCTCCGCCCGGCAAACGAGCCATCGAGCTGCGTGGTGTCGACGCAGCACAGCGTGGCCGCGAAGCCTAGGTCGACGAACCGCTCGGCAAGTTCCGCCGTGGGTTGCTCCCAAAGCGGGAACACTCCGCGCAAGCCATGCTGAAACAGTCGCTCCTCGCGGTAACGACGCACATCGGTCAGGAACAAAT
The DNA here is from genome assembly GCA_964652155.1 of uncultured Planctomycetaceae bacterium. Taxonomy (GTDB): domain Bacteria; phylum Planctomycetota; class Planctomycetia; order Pirellulales; family PNKZ01; genus CAZZBK01. Next base: position 18,904 of record CAZZBK010000083.1, read on the forward strand.
CGCCGCAGATGACCGCCGTCACACCCGACGATTGATGCCGCCCCAGGCACGCGATCATCTGCCGCTCGTATTCGTTGTTCGTGCAGACTTGCGGAATGGCAACTTGTTCGAGCGGGTAGCCGAGCGCCGCGGCCTGTTGCTCCAGGAGCGAGACTCGCACGCCGTGCATACTGATCCGGTCGTAGCCGGCGGTCACGGTGGTGACGAGCGCGACGATCTCATAATCGTGCCGCACGTCATGTAGCGCGAGCGCACAATCCTTCCCGCCGCTCCACAGCACCACCGCTCGTTCACGCATCGCACGCATGTCCTCTCGCGGATTTGACACGGTCGCCCGACCTACTTCTTGGCCGGTGGTTGCCAGTCGTCGTCGCGCGCGAAAAACATCAGGTGCTGCCACGGTAGACCGTCGAACTGCGAGGACAACTTAAATCCGTTGGCCGGAAACTCCTTCATGATCTGCGCCTTGCTCATCTTGTGCAGCAGCTTGATCGGCACCGACTCGTCTTCGAGCCGAAACTCGACGAGCGCCACGCGACCCGTGGGCTTGAGCGCCTTGCGCATCGCGCGGAGCATGTGCTCGGGATGAGAAAATTCGTGGTACACGTCGACGCACAAGATCAGATCGACGCTGCCGTCGGGCAATTTCGGATCGATCACCGTGCCGTGCACGGGTTTGATCTGCGGCAGCTTGGCCTTCTGCGCGGCTTGCCTGAGCAGCGTGAGCATCTCGCTTTGAATGTCGACGGCCAGCACCTGGCCTGTCTCGCCGGTCAGCTTGGCCAGTTGCAGGGTGTAGAACCCGTTGCCGCAGCCCATGTCGCAGATGACCTGCCCGGGCTGGACCTTGAGCTGCTCAAGCATCGTGCGGCAGTCCTCTTCGCGGTCGCGCTCTTCGCGCGTGAGCCACGGTGCGCCGAGGTAGTGCATGGTCTGCGCGATCTCGCGTCCCATGTAATGCTTGAGCGCCGGCGCGCCAGTTTGCGCTGCGAGCGGCGATGTCAGCACGAACAACAAAGCCGTGATCGAGAGTAATCGTGTGAAAGACATGGCAGTGGCGGACCCAAAAATATCAGGGTGAAGCATGATATTGATTCTACACGTTGCGATGGGGGTCAGCGAGCACGCTTGCTCACTCATCAGCAAGCGGATCTTCGAGCGGCTTGAGCTGGGCGAGCAAGGCTTCGAACGCAGCTTGCCCGGCGAGAAATTCACTGCCGATAACCAGCGCCCGCAGAGGCGTCTGCCCGAGCCGGTCGAGACCAATCTTGACGAGGTCCTTGTGGGTGCAGACGACCGCCTCGGCGCGAGCGGCAACCGACCACGCGATGAGTTGCTCGATATCGGCGCGACCGTAGTGATAATGATCGGGGAACGCGCGCCAAGCCACGACGTCGAGTCCAAGTTGCTCGAGCGTGTGGCGAAAGCCGGCCGGGTTACCAAGTCCGCAGAAGGCGGCCACGCGGCGTGACGCATGAGCCGCGACCGGCTCGCGATCGCCCGAACTGCTAAGCCATTCGCGCGGGGCATGACGCGCCTCGACCCACGCGGCTTGCGGAGCAAGTTGCGCAACCCACTCACGTAGGCGCGTCCGCTTAACCTCGTCGAGCATGTCTGCTCGCGAGAGGACGACAACCTGCGCCCGGGCAAGCGAGTCGATCGGCTCGCGAAGCAGTCCGCGCGGAAAGACATGCCCGTGACCGAACGGCTCCAGGGCGTCGAGCAGCACGATGTCCAAATCACGGGCGAGTCGACGATGTTGAAAGCCGTCGTCGAGCACGATCACCTGGCTGGCCAACTCGTCGATGGCCGTGCGCGCGGCGCTGACCCGATCGGGATTTTGCAGGTGCGGCACGTCGACGAGCCGTTGTTCAAGTTCCAACGCCTCGTCATTGCGGCCGCCGCGCTGCGCGCCGTAGCCCCGGCTGACGATCGCCACGCGAACATCACGCGCGCGAAACCAGCGGCAAATCCACTCGACGAGCGGCGTCTTGCCGGTACCGCCGAGGGTCAAGTTGCCGACGCTCACGACCGGCGCGGCCACGCGCTCGACGCCGAGTTGCCGATCGAACTGGCGATTGCGCCAGCGCACGACCAGCGTGTAAGGGCACTCGGCTAGCCGCAGTAGTCCACGAGCGAGGCTCGGCAGCAGGCCTCGCGCGCGGCCACTCACCACATGACGAAACTCGGCTTCGCGATCGTAAAGCACAAAGCGCTCGCCTCGCTCGATGTCGACTTACTCTCCCACTGCCCACTGCCTACTGCCCACTGCCTACTCTCCCTCTACAGCCGCTTGCAGATCGCGTCGGCCATCTCGCGTGTTCCCACGGCGGTCGGGTCGTTGCGGTCGGCCTTCAAGTCGTAGGTGACATACTTGCCTTCGGCAATCACGTCGGCCACGGCCTTCTCCAAACGCTGCGAGGCTTGCAATTCGCCCATGTGCTTGAGCATCAGCATGCCCGAGAGAATCAGCGCGGTCGGGTTGACCTTGTTCTGACCTTTGTACTTGGGCGCGCTGCCGTGCGTGGCTTCGAACACGGCCCCTTCAGGCCCGATGTTCGCGCCGGGGGCAACGCCCAAGCCGCCGACCAAACCGGCCGCCAGATCGCTGAGCACGTCGCCGTAGAGGTTCGGCAACACGAGCACGTCGTACAATTCAGGCTTCTGCACGAGTTGCATGCACATGTTGTCGACAATGCGGTCTTCGAACTCGATCTGTGGGTAGCTCTTGGCCACGTTGCGGGCAACTTCGAGCCACAGGCCATCGCTGAACTTCATGATGTTGGCCTTGTGGACGGCCGTGACCTTCTTGCGTCCCTCGGCGACGGCGTAATCGAAGGCGTACTTGAAGATCCGCTCGCTGCCGCTGACCGAGATGGGCTTAATGCTCACACCGGTCTCGTCGAGCCCGGTCTTGATCTTGCCCGTCTTGCTGTTGGCGTTGATCCACTTGATGAGGTCGGCGGTCTCGGGCTTACCGCGTTCAAATTCGGTGCCGGCGTACAGGTCCTCGGTGTTCTCGCGAACAATCACCAGATCGACGGGCAGATCCATGAAGTAGGAGCGGACGCCCTTGTAGATCTTGCACGGACGCAAGCAGGCGTAGAGACCAAAGGCCTGCCGCAGATACACGTTGATGCTGCGAAAGCCGGTGCCGACGGGGGTTGTGATCGGCGCCTTCAGAGCGCACTTGGTGCGCTTGATGCTCTCGAGCACGCTGTCGGGGAGCGGCGTGCCGGTGCGGGCCATGACATCCACGCCCGCCTCTTGAACGTCCCAGTTGATCTTCACGCCGGTGGCATCGACGCAGCGACGCGCGGCCTCGGCCAACTCAGGTCCCGTACCGTCCCCCGTGATCAGCGTAACTTCATACGCCATGATGAACTACTCCACAAAGTCTTGTCATATCAATGGTTGAGAATGGGCCATAAGGTAGCACACCTCGCGGCGCTACGCCAGGGGTTGGCCGTGATCGCGTGAGCCGCCGGGAGTGTGAGCGTCACCGTTGTGGGTGGCTGGTGGTTTGCGAAGCAAACCCCGGCGAGTGACATGTGACACCGCCTCGAAGTGAGCCGGGGGCGTTCCGATGAAGGACTGCATGAGACTTTCAAGGGGCTCATTTCATTTTGCGAAGCTGAATTCAGGGTGCCATGCCCACGGCTCGGCGTGGGCATGTTGAGCTCAATAAACTCATGCCCACGCGGACGTGGGCATGGCACCCAAACCGGAATGTCCTGCTCTCGAATAGGCAAGTTGAACGAAGGACTTTGGACGTCGGCCGGGACTTACTTGGGGGGCTGGACCTTCGCCTTGGGACCGATCGCAACCGTCGTGCTCTGCGTGAGCGGCCAGCGTTGCAGCACCTCGCGAAGCTGCTCGAGCGTGACGCCGTCGACTGTCGCCAGGTCGTCCTTGACGCTGCGGTACTCGCGTCGATAGCTCCAGTTGGCCCCCACGGTGAACAACCGACCGCGGGGCCTTTCAGCACTGAGCACCACCCGCGAGTTGATCTTGCTCTTGGCCAGTTCGAGTTCCTCGGCCGTCACGCCATGCTGCTCGGCGTCGCGATAGATATTAAGAATGACCTGCAAGTTCTCCTCGACATACTCCGGCGCGGTGCTCAGGTAGGTGGCGAACAGCCCCGAGCCCAGGTAGTCGTGATGTCCGAGCGAGGCGTTCTCGGAAAGCCCGGGGTCGATCAGTTCCCAATACAGTCGGCTCCCCGAGTCGTCTCCCAAGATCGTGGTGAGGATCTTGGCGGCAAAACGCTCGGGATCAGTCACGCTCGGCGCGTTGGCCAGTTGAATGACGTACTCTTGCGTGGCGCTGGACTTCTCGACCGTCTCGAAACTGGCGTGTGCCGCGGCGGGCTCGACCTGTCGCGGGGCGTCGAACCGCGACCACGCGCCGCAGCAACGCTCGACGGTCGCGACCAAGTCGTCGAATTCGACGCGGCCTGTCGCGGCCACGACGATGTTCGCCGGGCTGTATCGCTGCCGAAAGTAACCACGCATCTGCTCAACGTCCAAGGCGGTGATGCTCTCGACCGTGCCGAGCACACTACGACCGAGCGGGTGCTTTCCGTAGTGCGCGGCCCGCACGCGGTCGTCGGCCCCGAACGGCGGCTGATCGGCGTACATTTTGATCTCTTCGATGATCACCTGCTTCTCGGTGCGAAAGTCCTCGTCTCTCAAGCTGGGACGGAGCACGTCGGCCCACAACTCGACGGCGCTGTTGAGATACTCGGGCAACACGGCCGCGTAGTAGACGGTCTTCTCTTCGCTGGTGAAGGCGTTGTAGTGCGCGCCCATCTCGTCGAAGTGCCGGTTCACGTCCTCGGCCGAACGCTGCGGGGTCCCCTTGAACACCATGTGTTCGAGAAAATGACTGACCCCCGACACGGCGTCGGTTTCGTCACGCGCGCCGGTCTGGACAAAAAAGCCCACGGCCGACGTCTGCGCCTCGGCATTGCACTCGGCGACAATTTCCAGGCCGTTGCTCAAGGCGTGATTACGAAACTGCATGGGGCATCTCCAACGGCTGCGGACCTAGTGTGACCACGGTGAAATCGCGGGCCGGATTGGCTGTAAGGTAAGCGTTGATCGAGTCGGCCGAGAGCGCGTCGACCAATTTGCCAATCTCGTCGAGCGTCCGCACGTAGCCCAGGTAGAGCCAATCGCGCACCAGCGAACCGCTCCGGGCCGAACTCGACTCCTGCTGCATCACGAGCGCGCTCTTCATGCGGGCCCGCAGACGTTCGAGTTCCTCGGCCGTAATGCCCTGTTCGAGGCGGCGAATCTCGCCGATCGTGACATCGAGCGTCTCTTGAGCCCGTTCGGCGCTGGTGCCAGCGTAACACATGATCGCGCCGCGGTCGGGCAACCCGACGAGCGATGCGTGCACGCTATAGCACAAACCGCGCTTCTCGCGGACTTCGGTGAACAACCGTGAGCTCATGCCGCCGCTGAGCACGCCGACCGCGCCCCAGGCCTGAAAGTATTGCTCGTCGCGATACGCCACGCTGGGATACGCGATGCCGATTTGTGTTTGGTTCGATTCGTGATCGATGTGCTTGATCCGCTCGCCGGAGGGCTTTTCGACGAGTGGCGTTTCGGTCGACGCTTTCCACGAGCCGAAACATTTCTCGACCGTCTTACAAAGTGCGTCCCAATCGAACCGGCCGGCGACGCCGAGAATGGCGCCGTTGGGTCGATACATCTGCTGTACAAACTTCTGAACGTCTTTGAGCGTGGCGGCCTCGACGCCGGTTTCGCTCCCTTGGCTCGGTCGCCCCCAGGGGTCGGGGTAGTAGATCCGCCGCAGCTCTTGCATCACCTTTTGGGCCGGTTCGTCTTCGACCGCGCTGATCTCTTGCAGCACGGTCATCCGGCAAGCTTCCAACTCGTCTTTAGGCAAGTGTGGTCGTTGCACCAGATCGGCGTACAGTTCGAGTGCCGGGAGCAGATTGCCGCTCAGCGTCGCGCCGCTGAACCCAGCGTGCGAGTCGAACACGTTCTCGCCCCGTTCGACGCCGAGGCGTTCGAGCGCGGCCAGGAACTCACGGTTGTCACGACTGCCGCAGCCGCGCTGCACGAGTTCGCACGACAGTAGCGCCAGCCCGGCGCGATTGACGGGTTCGTACACGCAGCCGGCCGGGACGCGCAGCGTGAGCGCCGCCGACTCGAGCGACTGCATCGGCTCGCCGAGCAGCACCAAGCCGTTGCTCAGCGTATGGGTCAAGATAGGGGACGTCACGTCGTTCACACTCTCATTCTGCCGAAACACAGTCTCGGCGAAATCACTCAGGAGCTTAGCCATTCTTCAGGCGTCGACGCAACAACTCGACGAATTCGATGACGAGCGAGTTCTCGTCGGACTTTTCCAACCGGTTGACATACTTGGAAACGTCAGTCGATTTCACGACCTCAAAAGCCCGGCTGTGGTCAACACGCTCGTATTTATGTTGCGAGTCAAGCTGGAAAAACTCGACCTTGCCGCGATAATATCGCCACACTTCACCCACGCCCAGCACGGCATACGAGTCAAGCTTCGATAGCACGGCCCGACTCCATTCGATTTCAATGACCAAATCGGGACCCGTTTTGCGCCCCGCCGTGCCGCGTCGAGCGCCGGCGGCTGCGTGGCGCCCGATGTAATACGACTCGTCGGGCTCGACCCCATGTGCGAGACGCTGGTTCTGCCGGGTCGCCGAGCCGACGCTGCGAATGGCCACTCCAAGCTCGATCGACGCCGCTTCGACCAATCGCCCCAAAAATCGTTTGATCGATTCATGCTCTTCGGTCGGCGACATCATTTCCAAGGTGCCCTGCTGATAAACATGCGGCAGACGCTTGTCACCCAGCGCATCGATCATGAGCGTGTACGTACTCCACGGCACGTCGTAGAGCACGAGATGATTGGCGACGGGGAGGTTTGCCGAACTCATAGGGATTACTTGGCGACCATGCTCGAACGCGCTAACAAAATTCACAATGAGATTATAGCACGGCAGCGGCGCCGCCGGCTTGGGCAAACTACTTGCGGTAGCTTCCCAACTTCGGCAAGTTTGCGTGCACGCCGGGGCCAAAGTAACGCAGGCCCACCAGCGGCTCGGCGCCGGTGTTCTCGATCTCGACGCCGGCCGTGGCCGCCTCGTGCGAAATGAACACCTCGTCCTCGGTCTCCGCGCCAAAACGAATCATCGCCGGGGTCTGCAAATTAAGCTTGCCCATGCGCCCCTTGCCCTGCACGGTGATCCAACCGCTCGCGCCAGGATCCTTGAGCGTGCATTTCGCGCCGGGCTCGACCGTCAACTCCTTCGAGCTGAACAACTGCTCGCCATCGACCGTGCCGTAGACAATCCAGCGGTCGGTATAGCCCGGGCCGCTCCGCGACTCGTCGACGATCGGCTCCAGGTAGTTGTGCTCTTTGAAGTGCGTGTCGACGTTCTTCTCCCAATCGAGCTGGCCGATGATAAAGTCCAAGTCATTGTGCTTCTCCTTGGGCATGTCCTTGACCAACAGCGACCAGGGGACGTAGCGCCCCTCGACAATCGACTGGAACATGCCGAACACGTCGCTGCCCCATTGCGGTTCGTAGGTGCAAAGCGAGCCGGGAGCATGCAGCACGCCGGGCGGAATGAGCCAGCCGGTGCCGCGCTTCAGCCGGTAGGCCTTCGAGAGATCGAGGATACCGTTGTGCTCCTTGTTCCAGTTCTCCAGGGAGCGACGCAGGTCGGCCT
>CAZZBK010000084.1:0-10146 GCA_964652155.1 uncultured Planctomycetaceae bacterium
CGAACTTGACGCCGCGCGTCATGTCGAAGGCGTCGATGGCGTCCATCAGGCCGAACACGCCGGCCGAGATGAGGTCATCGAGATCGACGCCATCGGGGAGTCGGGCCCAAATGCGTTCGCCGTTATACTTGACCAGCGGCAGATAGTTTTCGACGAGGCGGTTGCGTAATTCCTGATTGCTGAGATCAGCTTTGAACGCTTCCCAAACCTGGCCAATATCTTCCGCGGTGATAAACGAAGTTGCCATGCACTCCTCCGTGACTGCAAGCTATGAGCACTCTGAACTGTGTGCGGCCGATCGAGACGTCCCGTCACGATCAGCCAGCGGCTGACTGTTTTTCCACGCGGTCCTGGGCCTGCGCGTTCTCGTCGATTTTCTCGGTCAGTTGCGTGCGAACCGTCTCATCGACGATTTGCGCCGCAATGACGCCGACGACGTAACCCAAGGCCGCGAACACGAGCAACCCGTACCAGGCCGTCAGCAGCACCTCTTGGAGGCCGCCGCCGTTGGCCCAACCGAACACCAGTGCCGTGGACCAAGCCACGAGCGCCAAAGTGATCGCGTACGTTCGCTCCACGTTAACCGTCCCTTGCCGACCGCCACCGGTAAACTCGACTCAGCCGTTAAGGTTTAACGACGCATCGCGCACCGAGCGGTAGGTCCGTGTATCGACCCAGGGACCGATCGAAGTTTAGTTTATCTCCAATTTCCGCACGAGGTTGTTTAGGGGGCATGGCTGAGCGCGGCTTCATGCCGCTCAGCGCGCCCGCGCCAGCATGATTGCAGTTGCTCGAGGAGCGCGTCCAAGGCGAGTGCCGCGTGCCGCGGCGCAGCCGACGAGAACCGTTCGTCACGCGGCACATACGCGGTCGACTCGAACGAGAGGCCCAGGAACCGCTGCGCGGTCTGTTCGAGCCGCGCGAGCGACTCGAGTCCTTGCACGCGGCTGTCGAGCCGATTGACGATGCCGCACAAGGGCGTGGTGATCTGCTGGCAATGCCAGCTCTTTAGCAGCCCATACGCGTCGAGCAGCGACACGTCGTCGGCAGTCGTGACAAGCAGCGCGCGGTCGGCGACCGCCGTCAGGCGCTGCGCCAGTCGGGTGAGTCCGCGCCCCAGGTCGAGCAGCACGACCTCGATGCCGTCCAGGCGGCGGAGTTGATCGAGCAAATGCTGGCAGGCCGACTCGCTCGGCTCCAGATGCGTGCGTCGGGGCCGCTCGCCACAGGCGATTAGCACGCCCGCGGGCCCCTCGACGAGCACGCGCCTCAAATCGTGCCGCTGCACGAATACGTCCCCCAGGTGCCGTTCGTCGTTCACGCCAGCGAGCGTCGCCAGGTCGGGACTGTCCAGCACGGCGTCCACGATCGCACAGCGTCGCCCAGCGCGCGACAGCGCCAGCGCCAATTGCAGCGTGAGCGTTGTGGTCCCCACGCCCCCCTTGGCACCCGAGAGCGCGATCAACACCGGCCCGACACCGCGCGTGGGTCGGTCGTGCGGCCCGCGTCGGATCCAGGAGCGAAGTTCGTGTGCTTGGTCGTGCATGATGGTGTTGAGGGGGAGAATGACTACCAACGGCAATGCGTTTTAGCCCTCGGCGATAGGTCCGCAGGACCGTACGCCGGGGAACGCTATAAGGTGCTCGGACGAACGACGTGCTGCGCCAGCTCGCTAGCCCGCGCCACCGCGATGTCGTCGGGCACATTCTGTCCATTGGTCACGTAGCTCAGTGGCAATTTGCAAGCCCGCAGCAACGGCAACAGATTGCCCAGGTTGGTGGTCTCGTCGAGCTTGCTGAGGATCAGCGCCGTGGTCCCCACATCGGCAAAACTCTCGGCCGTGCGGGTGAGCGTGCGGGTGCCGGTGACGGCGCTGAGCACCAGATGCACGTCTTGCACACCCGCCTCGGTCAAAAAGCTTTTCAGCTCTTGAATCTGCACTTCGTCCTTCAAGCTCCGGCCGGCCGTGTCGAGCAGCACCAGGTCGAGGTTGGCCATGTCGGCGGTCGCCTGGCGGATTTCGCGCGGCGTGGTGACGACCCGCATCGGCAAATCGATGATGTCTGCATAGGTCCTGAGCTGCTCGACGGCCGCGATGCGATAGGTGTCGACGGTGATGAGCCCGACCCGCTTTTTCTCGCGCAGCCGATAATGGGCCGCGAGCTTGGCGATGGTGGTCGTCTTGCCGACCCCGGTCGGGCCCACGAGCGCCACCAGCCGGCACAGGCCGGGGGTCAATTTCAACGGTCCGCTGCAATGGATCTCGTTCTCGATGAGCGTCGCCAGTCGCGAACGCAAGGTCCGCTCGTCGGTCAGCTCATGATCGGGCACCAACGTCCTGAGGCGCTCGACCAACTCGCGGGAGAGCGCCTCGTCGAGTTCGGCGTCGATCAAGTCGGTGTACAGTCGAAAAAGCCGATCAGGGAGCGTCGTGCTCGCCGAACTGTTCGTCCGGCGACACAGTTCCTCGACCACGGTTTGCAGGTGCTGCAATTGGCCGCGCAACTCGTCTCGAAACGCCTGTTTGTCGGGCGCGGGCTCGCTGGGCACTTTGGCCTCGGGGATCGGCGCGGACGAAATGGCCAGCGGCGCGGGCGCGGGAGGGGGCGGCGACAAGGCCTCGCGCGAGGGCCAGCGGCTCGGCACGTTGACCTCGCTCGACGCGACCACCTCGAACTTGCGCATCCCGGGAATCCAGCGGAGCAGAGAGCCGCTGTTGATCTCGCGCGTGTGCAGCACGGCGGCCGATGGTCCCAACTCGCGGCGGACCATCACCAGGGCCTCTTGCAGCGTCGTGGCTCGAAAGGTGCGAATGTTCATGGGGGCAATGATGAATGCGGAATGATGAATGATGAATGTCTACGTCTGAGTCAACGAACCACGCTTCCTCAACTCCAGTCTCCGGTCTCCAGTCTGCTGCCCTCTCACTTCGCGTCGCTGACCATGCCGACGGCCTCGATCTGCGTGTCGCGCGTGATCTCGTTGAAGCTCAGCACGACCAATTGCGGCAGATGCGATTGCGTCAACCGCTTGAGCAGCGGCCGCGTCTGCGGACTCACGAGCACGATGGGCGGGTGATTGCCGCGCTTGAGCTTCTCCAACTCGGCGGCGATCGCGCGGCACGTGACGTCAATGGCCTGCGGCGACATGCGAACCACAATGCCGCGCTCGGTCAACTCGGCCCCGGCGCGAATGCGATCCTCGACGGCCGGGTCGAGCGTCACGACACGCATCGTGCCGTTGGTGTCGCGATAACGACCGCAAATGGTGCGCCCCAGCCGATGACGCACAAACTCGCCCAGCAGCACGGGGTCCTTGGTCCGCGCGGCGTAATCGCCGAGCGTCTCCAGGATCGGCGCGAGCTGCCGGATCGGCACCTGCTCGTTGAGCAGCAACTGCAACACCTGCTGCAACTCGGCCAGCTTCAGCACGCCCGGCACCAACTCGTCGACCACTGCCGGCGAGGTCTTCTTGAGCTCGTCGAGCAAATGCTTGGTGGCGTCGCGGGTCAGAATTTCGTCGGCATGCTTGCGGACGACCGCTGAGAGGTGCGTGGCGATGACCGCCGAGGGCTCGACCACGGTGTAGCCAAGCATCTCGGCCCGCTCGCGCTCGGCAGGTTCGATCCAAGTCGCCGGACGATCGAATGCCGGCTCGCGCACGTCGATCCCCGTCACCTTGCCGGTCGTCACGCCCGAGTCCATCGCGAGCTGCATTTGCGGGTAGATTGTCCCTTGGGCCACGGCGACGCCGGCGATCTTGACGCGATACGTGTTCTGCTCCAGACGCATGTTGTCGCGCAGCCGGACCTTGGGCAGGATAATGCCCACGTCGCTGGCGACCATCTGCCGCACGCCATGCACCCGTTCGAGCAAATCGCCGCCGCGGCGCGGGTCGGCCAGCTTCACGAGCGACACGCTCAACTCGATCTCCATCGGATCGACTTGCAGCAGGTCCTCGATGCGTTCGTCGGGCTTTTTCTGCTGCGCCTCGGCGCTCGCCTTGGCGACTTTCGTGCGGCTGTCTTTGTCTTGACGGTTGAGCGTCAGCGCCAACGCCACGCAACTGCCGCCAATCGTGAGCAGCGGAATGGTCGGCAACGACGTGAATACGAGCAACCCCAGAAAGCCTCCGGTCACGAACAACGCCTGAGGGCGGCTGAGCAATTGACCAATAAACTCTTGTGGCAAATTCGTGTCGGTCGAGCTGCGCGTGGTCAGCAAGCCAGCGGCCAGCGAGATGAGAAAGGCGGGGACCTGACTCACCAGACCGTCGCCGATCGTCAGCTTGGTGTACACCTCGGCCGCGCGAGCCAAGGGCATCCCCCCCTGAATCACGCCGATGAACAAGCCGCCGACGATATTCACCACCGTGATAATGATGCCCGCGATCGCGTCGCCGCGGACAAATTTGCTGGCACCGTCCATCGAGCCAAAAAAGTCGGCTTGCTGGGTGATTTCCAAGCGGCGTCTTTGCGCCTCCTTCTCGTCGATCACGCCTGCGTTCAGGTCGGCGTCGATAGCCATCTGTCGGCCGGGCATGCCGTCCAAGGCAAAACGGGCGGCCACTTCGCTGATGCGTGTCGCACCCTTGGTGATGACCACGAACTGAATGACAACGATGATGATGAAGATAATCAGCCCGACCACCATGCGGTCGCCGGCGACAAACTCGCCGAAACTTCGCACCACGTCGCCGGCCGCCGACAATCCCTGACGATCGGCCTTGGTCAAAATCAAGCGCGTGGTCGCCACGTTGAGCACCAAACGACCCAAGGTCGTGGCCAGCAACAGCGACGGAAAAACATTGAACTCGAGCGGATTCTTCACGTTGATCGTGGTCAACAGCATCAGCACCGCCACGGTGATGTTGAGTGCCAACAGCACGTCCAACACCGGCGCAGGGACCGGCACCATGATCACCAGCACGCTGGCGATAAAGCCGATCGGCAAAATGAGGTCGGTGCCGCGCCCCAGCGCACTGCGCGCCGGAGTCGCTGGCAACGCTCCCGAGGCCATAGTGACTCCGGATGCTGGCAGACGACAGGTTGGGAACTGTGAAGAGGGGCGAACGGTACTCAAACCCACCCAAAGAGTCTAGGGCGGTTTGCCCGCGCCGCCTTGCTAGCAAGCGCCTGACATCATCGCGCTTGCTAGCATATTGAGCGGCTCAGTCGCGGTTGTGAGGCGATGGAAGCCGCTCCTGAGACCGCGCAAGCCCGGTGCCCGGTCGTTCGCTCTCCTCGATGCCCTGGCAGGGCCAGTCTCCCATGTTGGGGGGCAATGGCTTGATAATGGCCAGCCGCGCAAGAACAATAGGCCTGTCGTCGCTGCTTCTCGTTCCGAGCATGCCATGTCCCACGCTCCTTATACCCGCCGCGAGTTGCTCTCCCGCGGGGGCATGGGCTTTGGCCTGCTCGCTCTGGCCGAGGTCTTGAAGCAAGATGGGGCGCTCGTGCAAGGGGCGAGCGTCGAGTTGCCGCTCGCACCCAAGCGGCCGCACTTTGCTCCTCGGGCCAAGCAGGTCGTGCACCTCTTTATGAACGGCGGCGCGTCGCAAGTCGACACGTTTGACCCGAAGCCGGCGCTCGACAAGTACCACGGCAAGCCGCTCCCCTCGCCTAACCTAAGGACCGAGCGCAAGACTGGCGCGGCGATGCGCAGCCCGTTCAGCTTTCGCAAGTATGGACAGAGCGGGATCGAGGTCAGTGAGCTATTTGCCCACACGGCCCGGCACGTCGACGAGATGTGTTTCATTCGTTCGATGCAGGCCGACGTGCCGAACCACGAGCCGTCGCTGATGCTGATGAACTGCGGTGACGCGCGGCTGCCGCGCCCCAGCATGGGCTCATGGATCACCTACGGCCTGGGGAGCGAGAACCAGAACCTGCCCGGCTTCATGGTCATGTGCCCCAACGGGGTGCCGATCGTCGGCACGCAGAATTGGCGCAGCGCGTTTTTGCCCGGCGCGTATCAAGGGACCGCGATCGACACCAAACACACCGAGCTTCCCAAGCTGCTCGAGAACATCCAGAGCCCGATCAACTCGACCGAGCAGCGACGGCAGTTGGATTTGCTCGCCTCACTCAACGCGCGGCACGCCGCGGCGCGGCAACACGACCCACTGCTGGAAGCCCGGCTGCAAACGTTCGAGCTGGCCTATCGCATGCAAGGCGAGGCGGCCGAGGCGTTCGACCTCAATCGCGAACCGGCTTACATTCGCGAGGCGTATGGCTCGGGCGTGCATGGCCGGCAACTGCTCATTACCCGGCGGCTACTCGAACGCGGCGTGCGATTCATTCAGCTCTGGAGCGGAGGCGGGCAGCCGTGGGACAATCACGACAACCTTGAGAAGAACCATCGCAAGCTGGCCGCCGAATGGGATCTGCCGCTGAGCGCGTTCCTTACCGATCTCAAGCAGCGCGGGCTATTGGAGACCACGCTGGTCATGTGGGGGGGCGAGTTCGGCCGCACGCCGGTCGCCGAGCTGCCGGCCCTCAACGGTCGCGACCACAACCATTACGGCTTCACGATGTGGCTCTGCGGCGGCGGCGTTCGCGGCGGCTACGTGCATGGCGCAACCGACGAGTTTGGCTTTCAAGCCGTCGAGAACAAGGTGCACGTACACGATCTGCACGCGACCCTCTTGCATCTGCTCGGTTTCGATCACGAGCGGCTCACGTATCGCTACGCTGGCCGCGACTTCCGCCTAACCGACGTGCATGGGCAGGTTGTACACGACGTGATCGCGTAACCTCGACCACTCCGGTCTCGCTCCTCGCCGCTTACTTGCCGAGCGAGATCAAGTGCGAGACGCTCCGCAAGTACAGCCGGCCATTGACCACGGCGGGGGTCGAGCTGCTGGCCTCGCCGAGCGGGTTCTTGGCGAGCAATTCGTACTTGTCCTTGGCGGCGAGGACGATCACCTCGCCGTCTTCGGCCGTGCAGTAGAGCCGGTCGTCGATGCAGATCGGCGAGCCCCAGAACTTGCCGCCGAGCCGCTCCTTCCAGAGCACTTCGCCCGTCGCCGCCTTGGCGCAGCTCACAATCCCCTTTTCGCTCCACATGAACAGCAGGTCATCTTTCACGAGCAGCGTCGGCACGTAGGGGGCTGAGTCCTCGATCTTGTACGCGACTTCGGGTTTGTCACCCACGCGCACGGCGACCACATAGTTGCCGCCGCCGCCCGAGCCGCAGGTGGCAAACACGAGGTCTTTATAAAACACGGGCGAGCTCACGCTCCGCTTGTTCAACACCTCGGTTTCCCAGAGGACCTTGCCGCTCTTGGGTTCGACCGCGCTGATGCCATGCCCTTGACTGTTGAACAGCAGCACGTCTTGTCCCTTGTACGGATAGACGCAAGGGGTCGAGTACGTGACCACGGCGCTCTTGCGATCGATGCGCCAGCGTTGGCTGCCGTCCTTGGCCGACACGGCCAGCAAGAAGCTCACGCCGGCACCGTCGTTCTCCCCCTTCATTTCGCCATCCTGCTCGTTGCACAGAATGACCATGTCGCCATAGAGCATCGGCGAGGTGCCGCAACTATGCTGACTGATGTAGGGACCCAGGTTCAGTCGCCAGGCGTCGCGGCCATCATGCGTGAGCGCGAGGAACGTGTACTCGTCGGGGGTCGACCAGCTCACGTAAATGCGCTCGGCGTCGACCGCCGGCGTGCTCGAAGCAAACGTGTTGAGCAGGTGCTTCTTGTGCAGCTTGGCCGGGTACTGCCGTTGCCAGAGGATCTTGCCGTCCTTGGCCGACAGGCAGAGCACATACCGCACGGCGGGCTCATCATCGGCACTGAGCAAGAAGATCTTGTCGCCCCACAGGACCGGCGACGAGTGCCCTTGGCCGGGCAGTTTGGTCTTCCAGTTGTAGTCGGCTTCGGTCCACTTGCTCGGGATGTTGGGGGCCGAGACAATCCCCGTGCCGTTGGGTCCGCGGTAGCGCGACCAGGTCTGGGCCGAGACCGTGTGTGCTTGCGACAATAAAACCACGGTGCAAAGCAGCAGGAAAAATCGGCGCATCACGGCGGGAGTTCCTTGAGGGGGGGAAGGTCTGGTCAGGCCGCGGGAAACACGAGCCACGGGGGGAGGCAAAGTCCTCCTATCCTACGTTGCCGGACCGGGCGAGTAAAGTTTCTAGCCTAATTGCGACCGCCGGGGGCAATGGTCGCGGCGGGGTCGGCATGGCATAATTGAGCGTCTGCCGCTTTCCCGCTGTTTGTCGCCAGGTGCTCACGCTTCGCTCATGTCTGTTGTGCAAAATGCTCCTCGATCGGTGAGCGGCTCGCGCCTGCCGATCCGCGTGTTTGACTCGAATCGCGACTTGGCCCGCGCCGTGGCGCAAATCGTGGCCGACATCATTCGCGACCGCAACAACCTGGGCCAAATGGCCGTGCTCGGCCTGCCGACCGGCTCGACGCCGCTGGGCGTGTATCGCGAACTGGTCCGCATGCACCGCGACGAGCGTCTCGATTTCAGCGGCTGCATCACGTTCAACTTGGATGAGTATTTCGGCATTCGTCCCGAGCAGTTGCAAAGCCTGCGGCGCTGGATGTTCGACAACTTCTTCAATCACGTGAACGTCAAGGGGACGAACATCCACATCCCCGACAGCACCGTGAAGGCCAGCGAGGTCGAGGCCTACTGCCGAGGCTACGAGCAGTTGATCCAACGCAACGGCGGCATCGACGTGCAACTGCTGGGCATCGGCCGCAACGGACACATCGGCTTCAACGAACCTTTCTCGCCGCGCGATAGCCGGATGCGGCTGGTGACACTCGACCCGATCACGCGGCGCGACGCGGCGAGCGATTTCTTCAGCGAAGATAACGTCCCCGCCCAGGGGCTCACGCTCGGCCTGGGCACCATTCTGCAAGCCCGCAAAATCCTGCTGCTGGCCTTGGGCGAGCACAAGGCACCGATCATTCGCCAACTGTGCGAGGGGCCAGTCACCGAGCAGTTGCCCGCCACCTGCCTGCGCGAACATGGTGACGTGACCGTGCTCGTCGACTCCGCCTCGGCCGCCCAACTCACCGGCATCGCCACACCTTGGCTCAACAGTCACGTCGAGTGGAACGAACGGCTCATCAAGCGGGCGGTACTGTGGCTCTCGCAACAGACGGGCAAGGCGCTGCTCAAGCTGGCCGACCAAGACTTCCGCGACCACAGTTTGCACACCCTGCTGCGCGAGCACGGCCCGGCCCACAAGGTGTCGCACGACGTGTTCCGCTGGATGCATTCGACGATCAACTACCATCCGGCCGGCAAGGAGCAACGCAAGCGGGTGATTTGCTTCAGCCCACACCCGGACGACGACGTGATTAGCATGGGGGGCGCGCTGATCCGGCTGGTCGAAGATGGCCATGACGTGCACGTGGCCTACATGACGAGCGGCAACATCGCCGTGTTCGATCACGACGCCGTGCTCATCGCCGATTTGGTCACCGAGTACAATCGGCTCTTTGGCATCGATCAGGACGCCTCGCGCCAGGTCGAGGAGCAGGTGCACAAGACGCTTGCGCATAAAAAGCCGGGCGAGCCCGACTGCGACGCGGTGCTCAAGATCAAGGCGCTCATCCGCTGGGCCGAGGCCAAGGCGGGCGCGATCGTCTGCGGTTGCCGCGAAGAGCACCTGCACTTCCTCGACCTGCCGTTCTATCGCACCGGCACGATCGCCAAGAACCCGGTGGGCAGTGACGACGTGCAGATCATTCGCAGCCTGCTCGAGCGGTTGCAGTTCGATCAGGTGTACGTGGCCGGCGACCTGAGCGATCCGCATGGCACGCATCGCGTGTGCGCTGAGGCGATTTTTCAGGCCATGTACCAGATGCGTGACGCGGGGCAGACGTTGCCCGAGGTGCTGCTGTATCGCGGGGCATGGCAGGAGTGGCCGCTCGACGAGATTGAGATTGCCGTGCCCCTGTCGCCGCGCGACTTGGCGATCAAGCGGCAGGCCATTTTCCGGCACGAGTCGCAAAAGGACGCCGCCTTGTTTCCCGGCAGCGACAAACGCGAGTTCTGGCAACGCGCCGAGGATCGTAATCGCAACACGGCCGATCAGTACAACGCCCTCGGGCTGCCCGAGTACTTTGCGATGGAAGGCTACGTCCGCTGGAACGGCGAGCCGATCTAGCCCTTCTTCC
>CAZZBK010000084.1:10246-26000 GCA_964652155.1 uncultured Planctomycetaceae bacterium
TACCGCAGCGAGCTCAAATACTCGAGCAAGTCGGCAATCTCCGCCGGCTGTAAATCGCGCAGCAACAATTCGGGCATCAGCGACACACGCTGCGGCACGAAGGTCTCGACCTCTTGCTTGGGCAAGCGCAGCGATTGGTTCTGCGGCGTGCGGAGCACGAGCGCCTCGTCGCTCTGCTGCTCGAGCAACCCCTGATGCACGTGTCCGCTGCTGGTCTCGACAAGGTACGCCACGAATTTGGGATCGATCGCCTTCGAGGGTTCGAGGATACTCTCGAGCAGTTGCGGCTTGGTGAGCTTGCGGCCGATGACGGACAGTTCGGGCCCCACCTGCCCCCCTTGGCTATGCACCTTGTGACAGTTGCGGCATGCCACCCCGGCCGCCTCGAGGAACAAGCGTCGCCCGCGCTCGGCGTCTCCGGCGAGGGCCAAGATCGCGGCAGGCTTCACGTCCGAGGGCAAGAACTTTTGCCGCTGTGCGTCATCCATGTATCGAATGAACAGATCGGTCACGGCGCGGTCGGCGTGCGACGCCGCCTGGCGGACGATTTCTTGCCGCGCGGCGCTGGCCTCGGGCTTGGCGTCCAAGGCCAGCATCAAACTCAAGGCCGACGACGGACTGGCGAGCGACGCCTTGACCGCCGCCGCGCGCTGTGCCTCGTCAAGCGTGTCATCGAGCAGCTTGTCCGCACTGGGCGATGGGGTCGACGGCGAACCTAAGCTCCGGATCCACTCGCTGAGCAGCCGCACCCCTTGAACATCGACCTGCTGCGAGCCGAAATGGGGCATCCGCCCGCGCCCCAGCTTGGCCATTCGGTACAACAGCACCGAACGCTCGGGTGCCCCGGCCGCGATCACTTGCGCGGCATGGATGCCGAACGTCCCCTGCGTGGGTCGCTGATCGAGCAACAGCGTTTGCTTCATCGTCAACTCGTGCCGCACGTCGAACGCGGCCGTCCCGCCACCGCCGCGGCGATGACATTGTCCACAGTTGACATGCAAATACGAACGGACCTTCTGCTCGAGCGTGCCACTCGGGCCATGCGGATCGACAAGCGGCGGCGCGGCTTTCGGCGGCTGTTTGAATAGCTGGAGATGTTCAAGTGTCGCCAATTGCTCGGCCTCGCGCAGCGGGTAACGCTGCACGCGGGCAAGCTGCGCCGCGTCGAAGGCCAACAGCGAGCCGGCGCGCGTGGTGTGGCAGAGGATGCACTCGCTGCGGGCCGCGATGTGATAGTTGAGTTGCCGCGGGCCTTGTGTCGAGGTCACCGTCAGGGGCACGTCGCGCCCCGTGGCCGGCACCAGCTCTGCGTCGGTCTGCTGAGGGTTCCAAGCGTAGCTGTACGCGTTCCAGTTGCGACCGTCGTAGTGCAAAATTTGCGTCTCGACGCGCTGCCGTGGCGCGTCGGGGGCGTCGCTCTTGGGGAGCATGACGGTCTTGCCGATCACGCCGTCGGCCGGGAACCGCCACTGACCCTTGATGTGTCCCAGCGGCAGGTCGGTCTTGTCGTACTCGTCAAGCTGCGTGCGCTGCGGCAGCGCGAAGAACCGTTCGCTCGTCGCGCCGTCGGCCCAGGCCTCGGCCACAATCGAATACGGCAACACGCCCGGCGCAAGCTCGTGTTTCGCAACTGCCGAATAGAGTCCCGTCTCGCTCAAGCGGCGCGGGAAGGGTTGTGTTTGCTTGGGCTCGGGGGTCGGTTGCAGCGTGTGGAGCGTGCCGCTCTGATGATCGACCAGGTAGAGTTCCCCCTGCTGATCGACGCCGAACACGACGATGGCCAACGGCGAGGTGCAGAGCTCCTTCAAGCTTGAGACCTTGCCGTTATAGGAGCGCAAGGCCCAGACCTTGCCGGTCACGTAGTCGCCGTAGATATACGCCCCGTGCAAGCCCGGCAGCCGCTCGCCGGTATAGACGTAACCGCCGGTAATCGAACGGGCGTCGACATGCGAGTGTTCGACGGTCGGGGGGAGAATTGGAGTCGGTCCGCGCGGCCGCTCGCCGAGCACGTCCTGCGAGCCTTCCTTGACGGCCCAACCGTAGTTGCCGCCACGCTCGACCCGATAGATCATCTCGAACATTTCCCAGCCCACGTCGCCGACCCACAAGTCGCCGCGCAGCGGGTCGAAACTCATCTTCCAGGGGTTACGCAAGCCGTAGGCCCAAATCTCGCCCCGAGCGCCGCTTAGGCCGACGAATGGATTGTCCGCTGGGATGCGATACGGTTGGCCTTGCTCGCGGCCGCTCACGTCGATGCGCAAGATACACGAGAGCAGATCGGTCAGGTTTTGCCCCGTGCTATGGATGTCGGTGGGGAACGGTGAGGAACCGTCGCCGGTGCTGATATACAGCATGCGATCGGGCCCGAAATGGAGCGCGCCGCCATTGTGACCGCCGCTGAACCAACTCAGCAGCAGCTCGCCGCTCGCGGGGTCGATCTCGGGCGGGTCGAGCGTCCGCAGGCGATAACGCACCACGCGCGAGCCATTGGGCGCGCCGTCCTGTTGCACGTAACAGATGTAGCAGAGCCGATCCTGCGCCACGTTCGGCGAGAAGGCCAGTCCGTAGGCGCGGCGACACTCCTTGTCGACCTCCGCCAGATCGACCACCAGCTTGGTCTCACGGGTCTGCGGAGCGTTGCGAAACGCCCGCACCTTCCCTTTCAACTCGACCATCACGAGCCAATCGGTCCCCGGCAGCGCGACCAACTCGACCGGCTGCTCGAACTGCAAATGCTCGAATGCGCGCGTGGTCTGATACGGCGACGGTGGCTCGGGCGAGCCGGTGAGCCGCGAGCTGGTCCAAGGGACGCGGTGCTCGATCCCCACCGACTTGTCGGGCTCGGCCGCCGAGGCAAACCCCGCCGAGAGCGAGGCGGCAAGTAAACAAGCAATCCACAGCAGTCGATCATGGAGCATAGTTGATGACCCAGCGGCTAGCGATGCCGTCACGAGAAGCACGGTTGCGCGGCCAGACATCCAACGCATTCTCGCCCGGATGCAACCGCCACACGAACGTGGCGGGAGATTTGAGCGGCGATTGGTTGTCGAGCCGTGATAAGAACGAATCGAAATGAGGCGTGTGTGTGTCGGCGGCCACGTGCAGTTGCGGAGCACTCTCGTCGGCCCAAACGTAGAGCTGCGCCTGATTGAGCGTCCAGTCCCAGTTGTTCGCCAGGGTCACGCGCTCGCCGTACAGTCGAGCAGCCGGGGCTTGTGCGTCGCTCCAGACTTGGTGACCGGTCCAGAACCAGCCGCGCATCCCTTGGTGCAGCGGCAAGGGCGCGCGGCGTTCGAGAAAATTACTGCGCGGGATCATACGCAGCTCGACGAACGGTGGCCAGTGCGCCAAATCGGTCCATTCGTACTTGGTCGTTGCCAGCTTGACGAGCTCCGGTTCCTCGACGCTCTGCGATTGCAAGGCGGCCAGTTGCCGAGCGCGCAGCTCGCGCAGCGACAGGGGCGTTTGCGTGGCGCGGTCGCGCAGATACCATGCCGTGTTGCCGTCGACATAAATCCACTTGCCGAGTTCGTTGGACCAAATCTCGACCACCTCGTGACCGCCGCGAATGCCCTTGCCGAGTGCGCCAGGACCGATCGACACGGCGCGGCCAACGAGCCCAAAGCTCTCGCAGGCCTGAAGCAGAACCAGGTTGTACTGCTGGCAGAAGCCACCGATGGGCCGGCCATCGTCGTGGGGCTTCAATATCTCCAGCGCGTCCCAGGCCGGGTACACTTTGCTGAGGTGCCCTTGATCCCATTGTTGCGAGGCCCAGACGGCCAAGCGGCAGATCAAATCGAGTTCGCGCTCGGCGCCCGCCACGACGTCGTCGAGCCGGAACCGCTCGCGCAGTTGCCGCAGCTTGAGCTGATCGAACGGCTCGTACTCGAACGGCACACTCGAACGGACAATCGTCGGATTGCGGCGCTGGGTGATGCTCAGCCGCTGCGTCCAATTTGTTGCGGGCTCGACCTGGGCCGAGAGCGTGACGCCGCGCAACTCGGGTGTCGCGCGCGGATCAACCGAGGACCACTCGATGGCCAGTTGCGCGAATCGCCCGCGCGGCTTGTCGAGTGTCCCACCCGTGGCGCCCAACGTTTGCCACGCGGACCACTCGGGGCTGTCGAGCAGCGGCGAGGGACCCGTGCGTAGCAGGACCTTGAGTTGTGACGAGTCCGTCGAGTCCGCATCGAGTTGTACACTCACCTTGCCCAGTGACTTGAGCGGCGGTCCGATGGGCGCAGCGGCGAGATTGCCCAAGTCGACGACGTTGAGCGTCGAGCGGCCTTGAGGCTGATATTGATCGAGAAACAGTCGGACATAATACTCGCCGTCGAGATCGTCCTTCGTGCCGAGTTGGTCAAACGACCAGCTTTGGCCGTCGTCGCGGCTCTTGGCACTGCGGTTGCTCGCCTGAGAGCGGTCCAGCGAGCCGAGCGCGAATTCATCGCTGCGGGCAATCCAGACCTTGCCGCCGCCGGAGATCACGAACTCGTTCGCTCCCTGGCGCAGCGCGTCGAGCGGCAGGGCGTATTGCGACCAGTATTGGCCCGCTTTGTCGAGTGGCTCGAGTGACCGCGGCTGGCCGTTGACGATGAACTGGAGTTTCTCGCCGCCGCCGACCAGCAACGTCGCGCCCCGCGCGCGAGGGTCGGCAACGAGCAACGCTTTCTTGATCTGAATGCCCGGGCCGAGTTTCTCCTCGTTGCTTTGGTAGGAGTAGCCGGCCGCGGGGCCGTCGTCCTCGTAGAGCCGGCCTCGGGCGAGGGTGATCGAGCGTCCATCGTCGGCAAGTTCGACACGTTCGCTCGTCGACGCGTTGAGCCACTCGGCGGCGCTCCAGCGGCGCTCGTCGGCCGCGACGACCTCGATCGCCAGCAACGAACAACTCAGCACATAGACCCAACGTGGCATCACGCACGCGCTCCGAAACAACGAGACAACTTACGGTTGAGGGACTTGCAGACGCTGGTCGGCTTTCACGTCGCGCAACTCGATTTTGCCGCGCCCGTGAGGCCAGAGGACCTCGACGTCGACGCGCTCGACCTTGCCGAGCCCAACGTGCGCGATGGCACTTTGGCCCGATGCGTAACCGTAGCCCACGGCGATCTCGCGCGCCGCAAGCAGCGCGTCGGCCTGGCCCAACTTGCCCGCGGGATACACTCGGACGCGCGACCCGATCGCCATGCGATTGACCCCCTCGGGCCCACGGAGTTGCAGCTGCAACCAATGCCCGCCCGGAGTGTCGTTGTGCAACAGCAGCGAGTTGAGTTCGGTCCACCAGCTGCCGACGAACAGATCGACGCGGCCGTCATTGTCGTAGTCGGCGGCCGGCGCGGGGGCGCTGTAAATGATCTGCTTCTCGGCCACCATTCGCTCGTAGAAACCACGCGTCCCCTTGCTCGTGCGATCGGCCTCGTTCGGGTAGTCGTTGACATCGAGTCCATCGACGCGAAACTGGGGCAGCCCCGCCTTGACGCCCAAGTTGCGATAGATGATCGGGTAGGGCTTCCCCTCGGCGAACTTGACGATGCTTACCGCGATGTCGTTCCAGCCATCGTTGTCGAAGTCCTGAATCTCGACGTGCGGGCACTTGAGCGGCAGCGGCACAATGAGAGCCGACTGGGTGATCTCCTCGAACACGACCTCGCCATTCTTGACGCCTCGGTTCAGGTACACTCGCGGCGCGACCGGCTGGACCCAGGGTGTTTTGAAGTGCGGGCCGATCACCACGTCGCTCAGGCCGTCGCGATTCAGATCGCCCCAGGTGACGCCGCAGACCATGTTGTCCCCCTTGGCCGTGGGCCAGTGGAACGAATCGCGCAGCGTGCTCGCCTCGCGGAAGCGACCTTGAGTGTCGTTGATAAACAGGCGGTTGCCACCGGAGTGCGCGGCGAGAAAGAAGTCGGGCCAGCCATCCTGGTTCACGTCTTGCACGGCCACGCCGAGCCCCGGCACCGCGTCGCTGATACCCACGGTGTCGGTGACGTCGGCGAATTTGAGAGCGCCAAGGTTGCGGAACAGCCGCGAGCGATGGGTCTTCGAGCCGTTGTAACCCGCGTTGGGATCTTCGCCCACGAGCAGGTCGAGCAGTGCGTCGCCATCGTAGTCGAGCACGGCCACGCTGCGGCCGCCCAGCGCCTCGGGGCAGGCACCATTGCCGGCCGAGATATTCGTGAAGCGGCCGGATCCTTCGTTGCGGTAGAGCGTGCAGCCCTGCGCGCCGGCGCTCGGTTGCGGCATGGAGCCGACGTACAGGTCGAGGTCGCCGTCGTTGTCGAGGTCGGCCAGCACCACGCCCGTGGCGCGGTTGTTGACCGCGAGCGCGGGCTGAGGATCGAGCGTGAACTTGCCTTGCCGCTGCCGCAGGAGTTGATTCAGCTTGCCGTCGCCATGCGCGAATGTGGCCACGAACAAATCGAGCAGCCCGTCGCCGTCGACGTCCCCCCAGGCGCTGCCGTGGGCTTGCACCTTTTCCAACGCGGGGAAGAGTCCCGCCGAGGTCGCGGCGTCGCTGAATTGAAAGGCCGTCTTGGGTTCAGCCCCAGCAGTCCATGACGCGACGCCACTCAGGGTGGCCAGCAGGGCTACGAAGCTCGTGATGCGATGACTCATGCGGGAAATCTCCGGCGGAGAGACCGTGACAGCCGGGGACACGGTCGGCGGGAACGAACGACTCGACGATTGTAGTCGCACGAACCGTCGGATGCCAGTTTTCTGGCACTGCATTTAGCAGTTGGTCGAAGCGCGGCAGTCTTTGAGCACAAAGCCGCCGTCGACACGCAGGATGCTGCCGGTCACGTAGTCGGCCGCGGCGCTGCAGAGAAACGCGGCGGCGTGACCGATGTCGTGAACGGTGCCCAGCCGGCCCCAAGGCAACGTCGGACTGATCTCTTGCATCTTCGCTTCGCCGAACGTGATGCGTTCGCCCGGGGTGTCGATCCAGCCGGGCTCGATCGCGTTCACATTGATGCGATGCGCGGTCAACTCGGTCGCGATCGTCCGCATGAGATGGTTCAGCCCCGCCTTGGCCGCGTTGTAGGCGCAGCTGCGTGCGTAGGGCATCTCGGCATGCACGCTGGAAATGAACACGATCTTGCCGCCACGACCTTGCTTGACCATCTGTTGCGCCGCCAACTGGCTCATGTGGAAGCCGGCGATCAGCGTCCCTTGCAAGGTCTTCTCGAACGCGCTCGGGTCATACGTGAGAAACTCGCCCCGCTGGCTATAGGCCGGGTTGCTCACCAAGATATTAAGTTGACCGTGGGCCGCGAGGGTCTCGTGCAGTAGCCGCTCGCAACCTGCGCGCGAGAAAATATCGCCGCCGATCGCGGTGCACTTGCGCCCCAGGGCGACAATTTCCTGGCACGTCTCGGCCAGGTCTGGGCTGTCGGGTCGATCGTTGATGACCACGTCGGCTCCGGAGCGGGCGAGTTCGATGGCGCAGCCTCGCCCGATGCCGCGTCCCGATCCGGTGACCAGCGCGACTTGGCCTTGCAGCGAAAAGGGAGCATTCACAGGAGACTCTCAAGCAGCAAGCGAATTTTGCGCATCTCGGCTTGGTGGTCGATATCGGGATCGTTCTGATCGATGATATTGACGCACAGCGCGTGGTTGTATCGGAACTTGGTCAATTGGGTGACGATGCGACCGTACTCGATCTCGCCTTGGCCGACCTTGGTTTGCAGCTTGTGGCGGTTCGAGTCGCGCAGTTGCACATGCGACGTGTAGCGAAACAAGTTGTCGTAGTTCACACCGGCCATGGGACCGAACGTGTAATGGCTCGGGTCGAGCGTAATGGCCAGCCCCTTGACGTTGTCGCAAAAGACCGCCGCGGTCGCGGGATCCTGGGTCATGCGACCGGCCTCGGTCTTGACACCCACCACCACCCCTTCGAGCGTGGCGATGCGCACCAGCTCGCGCAGACGTTCGATCTCGCCGTTGAATGGTGTCCCCAACTCGCTGGCACGCACCGTGATCTGCACGACCTTGAGCGCCTTGGCCAGCTTGCAACAGGTGGCAAACTGGGCATACGTTTCGGCCTCCGGGCCGTCGAGTTCAATGTTGAACGCGACGATCGTCAGGCGATGCGTCCCCTTGCAGAGCTTAACCGCCTCGTCGAGATCGGCATGCACCTGCGAGGGCCTGAGCTGCGAGCTCCCTTCGTGCAGCCCGATCTCGGCTCGGGAGTACTCCAGGTCGACCATCCGCTGCAAAGCTTCGGTCAGAGACAGTTGGGGGAAACAATCCGTCGAGGCGGCGACAAACACTCCGTTGACTCCAGCGCTAAGGGCCTTGAACCGAGCGGACCACGAACCACTGCCAGCGTTGACTGCCAACACCAACTCGCGGATGCTCACCACCGCGACTCATCCTGTGATTCGCGGTTTGCTGTCCATTTCAGATGCCGTAGCTTACCGCCAAGCTGTCGCCCGAAGCAACACCGTAGCGCGGCGAGTGCTATCATGCTCCAGAAACATGTCGGATTCGTCCTGATTCGCCCCCGGCACGCTTGACCCAGCCGGGGGCGCTCTCGACACTTGAGGCAGACAATACACGGAGGACCGACGGATGACCGAAACGAGACCGCCCCGGCAACGACGCTCCTGGGGGGGCTACCTGCTCATGGCGGGCGTACTGGCCGTCGTGCTGGTCGTCGCCGCGCCGACGCTCTTCTCGCACCAACCGCTGCTCGGTTGGCTCATGCGACGCATCCTCGGCAAGGTCGAGGGGACCGTGCTCGTCGAGAGCGGCAGCTTCGGCTGGACGACCCCCACACAAATCACGGGCTTGAAAATCATAAACCCGGCCGGCGAGCCCGTGCTGAATATCGCCCGGCTGCGGCTCGACGCCTCGCTTCGGCAAATTCTGTTTCCGAGCGAAGACCTGGGCGTGATCGACGTCGACGCGCTCGAGTTGTTCATTCTGGCCGATCGGGGCCGCAAAACAAATCTTGAACAAGCCTTCCCGCCGCCGCCACCGTCGACCGATCGCTCCGGCAAGCCCGAGCCGCCCAAGGGGCTGTTCGTGACCGCCGGCGCGCAGCTGAACATCAACGCCGCGCAGCTCGTCTGGCAACTCGGCGGCGAAGGAGAGCGCTGGCGACTCAATCCGATCGACCTGCATGCCCGCATCGTGCCCGCTCACCAGACGACCCACGGTCGCCCCGAGCTGCAATTGCCGCCGACGGTGTTGTTCGATCGGCTCGAGTTGACCGAGGCGCTGTGCGACGACGTGTTGCGCTATATCGCGCCGAACATTGCGAACGCCACGCAACCACAAGGATCGGTCTCGCTCGCCTTTGCCGAGGCCAAATTACCCTTGGGAGCCATGCAGCTGGGCGAGTTGAGCGGCGAGCTGGCGCTGCACACGGTGAAGTTTGGACCCGGTCCGCTCATCAAATCGATTGCCTCACACATTCGCGCACCGACCCAATGGCACGTCGAGCTAGCGCACGAGACGGTGGTACCGTTTCGCATGGTCAATGGGCGTGTCTATCATCAAAACTTCGAGGTGGGCTTAGGGAAGCTGCGGATCGAGTCGAGCGGCAGCACAGGCTTCGACGACACACTCGATTTGACTGAGCGGATATTTGTTCGCGCCAACGAAGCTGAGCTGACTCAACGACCGTTGTTGCGCGCCATGAGCGAACAGGGCTTGAGTTTGCCCGTCAAGGGAACATTTACCCAACCCGATATCGACGACACGGCCTTGGGCGCTGACCTGCTCAATCTCTCCCGCTCGATCTTGCAAAACTGGTCGCTGGACAAACCCGAGGCGGCCGCGCCACAATTGCTTCAGAACCTCGTGCAGGGGCTGACCAAAGCGGCGGCTCCGACCCCAGAGCCCGCTCCGTCAGAGGCCGCACCGCAAGTCGATCTTGGCGCGCTCATCGGCGACGCGGCCAAGGCCCTTGGCGAACTACGCAAACAGCGGCTCTCCGCCCGCGAGGCGGCTGGCGAGACCGAACCGCCCAAAAAGCCGCTGGGTAAATTGCTCGACCGACTCCGCAAGTCGACCGAGAAACCCGCCCCCGAGCCGCAACCGTAGCACGCCGCAAATGGCTGGGTGGCCCCGACAAGCAAGTTGTCGGGGCCACCCTCGTGCGATCGCCTCAACCCCTGTTCTGACGGTGCCCCGAGCGATATCATCGACCGCATGCCGGAAACCAAGTCACCCGCCGCCGCCGAGTCCCCCGCGCCCCACACGCGCGTGCTGATCGTCGACAACGACGCGCCTCACGCCCAAGCGGTGTCGGAAACCCTCGAACGGGTCGGCTATCGCTGCACGGTCGCCACGAGCGGCAGCGAAGGGGCGAAACGGATCGAACAGGACGAGTTCGACGTCATCATCAGCGACCTGATGATGAACGATGTCGACGGCCTACAGATCCTCGCTCGCGCCAAGCAAGAGCTCCCCGAGGCCGAGGTGATTCTCGTCACCGGTCACGGGTCGGTCCCCTCGGCCGTGCAGGCCATGCAGCAAGGAGCATTCAACTATCTGCTCAAGCCGCTCGACCTCAAGCAGCTCCGCGCGGTGGTTGAGAAAGCCGCCCTCAACGTGCAACTCCGCTTGCAGAACGCCGAGCTGAACCGACGACTCGACGAGCGGTTCGGCTTCGAGGGGGTCGTCGGCACCAGCCCCAAGATGATCGAGTTGATCTCGCTCCTCAAGCGGATCGCCCCCACGAACGCCACGGTACTCATTCAAGGGGAGACCGGCACGGGCAAAGAGCTTGTCGCCCAGGCCATCCACCAAAACAGCCCGCGAAAAGCCAAGCCGTTCGTCGCGCTCAACTGCGCGGCGCTGAGCGAGAACATCCTGGAGAGCGAACTCTTCGGGCATGTCGCCGGCGCGTTCACCGACGCCCGCAACGACCGTGTCGGCAAGTTCGAGTATGCCCACGGCGGCACGCTGTTCCTCGACGAGGTGGGCGATATGCCCATGCCCACGCAGATCAAGTTGCTGCGCGTGCTCGAGAGCGGCGAGATCACCCGCGTCGGCTCGAATGAACCGATCCGCGTGAATGTCCGGATCGTCTCGGCGACCAATCGCAACTTGGAACAGCAGATCGCCGGGGGTACCTTCCGCAGCGATTTGTACCATCGGCTCAAGGTCGTCACGATCGCATTGCCGCGGTTGGTCGAGCGCTCGCAAGATATTCCGCTGCTGATCGATTACTTCATCAAGCTCTCGGCCAAGCGGCACGACAAGCAGGTGCGGAGCATGTCGGCCGCGGCGCGACGGCGGCTGCTGGCGTTCGACTGGCCGGGCAACGTACGGCAGCTGCGCAACGTCGTTGAGAGCATGGTGGTCGTCGATTACGACGGCGTGCTCGACCTGGACGATTTGCCGACCGAGTTGGCTGCTCCCTCGGCCAGCGAGAGTGGCACAGGCGAGGGGACCCTCGGCGCGCTCTTCGGCAAGTCGCTCACTGAAATCGAGAAGCAGGTGATCGCCGAGACGCTTCGCATGTGTGGCGGCAATCGTGAAGAGGCTGCCACGATGCTCGGCATCGGCGAACGAACGTTGTATCGCAAGATTAAAGAGTACGAGTTGTAAAAATAGTTTTCGGTTTTCGGTTCTCCGTTTTCATTTGAGAGCCGAGCGCATGGATTCCCAACCGAGAACAGAAAACCGAAAACCGAGAACCTGCCTCCCCCATGCCGCGTATCGTCCAGCTATCGCCGAGCGTGATCAATAAAATCGCCGCCGGCGAGGTGATCGAGCGCCCCGCAAGCGTGGTCAAGGAACTCGTCGAGAACTCGCTCGACGCCGGCGCGACCCGCGTTGACGTCACGATCGAGCAAGGGGGGAGCGAGTTGATCCGGATCGTCGACAACGGCTGCGGCATCGAGGCCGACCAACTGCCACTGGCCGTGGCCAGCCATGCCACGAGCAAGTTGACCACCGCCGACGATTTGTTCCGCGTCCATACGATGGGCTTTCGCGGCGAAGCCCTGGCCTCGATTGCCGAGGTAAGCCGCTTCAGCCTCCGCAGCCGGACCGCTGAGCACGACGCAGGGGCCGAGTTCGAAGTGGTCGCCGGCACGATGGGGCCCGTCGTCCCGTGCAGCGGACCCATCGGCACCGCGATCGAGGTCCGCAATTTGTTCTTCAACACGCCGGTGCGACGCAAGTTCCTCAAGGCCACGCAGACCGAGATGGGACACATCAGCGAGACATTTACGCGGCTCGCGCTCGCTTACCCGCACGTTCATTTCACGCTCCGGCACAACGAGCGGTCGGTATATGAGCTGCCGCCGAACAACTCATCGCTGGAGCGCATCGGACTGTTCTTTGGCCAGGACCTGCTCGACGACCTGATCGAGGTCGAGAGCCGCGACGATCAGGTGCGGCTCTATGGTTATGTGGCCCGGCCGAACCAAAGCCGCTCGCACCCTCGCATGCAGTACCTATTCCTCAACGGCCGGTTCATTCGCGATCGTTCGCTACAACACGCGCTGCAAGAAGCGTATCGCGGGCTGCTGTTGACCGGCCGGTATCCTATCGGCTTCTTGCACTTTGAGATGCCCGCCGACATGGTCGACGTGAACGTCCACCCAACCAAGCTTGAGGTCCGGTTTCAAGACGGCTCGCGGCTCTATAGCCAACTCTTAGGGACGTTGCGGACAAAGTTTCTCTCGACCGATTTAACGCATCGACTGGAACCGGTCGCGCCGCGCGGCGAGACGGCGGCGACGGTCGACCCGCAGTTGGCCCAACAGCGGCGGCAGGAATTGGTGCAGTGGGCCCAATCGCAGATGGCCTCTTGGTCTCAGCCGGGCGAAGTGAGTGCGCGCGCGAACGTGGCCGTCGAGGCGAACGCACCCCGGCCGGCCCCATTGAGCTTCGCCCCCTCCGTGATGTCGCGCGCGCCGCTGACGGTGAATCGGATCGACACGCCGGCGCGCAGCGTGGGCCCGGCCGAGGCTATGTCGCCACCGAACGCACCGGCCCGCGCCTTGCAATTCCACCAGCGGTATTTGATTGCCGAGAGCGTCGAGGGGCTCGTGGTCATCGATCAGCACGCGCTGCACGAACGGGTGCTGTACGAACAGATTCGCGAAAAGGTGCTTGCCGGGACGCTCGAGTCGCAGTCGCTGCTGGTGCCCGAGCCGGTCGATCTGGCGGCGGCCGAGGTGGCGCTCGTCGTCGAGCATCGCGCGGTGCTCGAGCGGCTGGGGCTCAAGGTCGAACCGTTCGGCGGCGACACGGTGCTCATCCGCGGCTACCCAGCCATGCTGCACAAGCAACGCCCCGGCGAGATATTGCGGGCTCTGGTCGACCAGCTTGCCGCGGGAGGCAAACAGCCCGACCGTCGCGATTTGCTCGATGAATTGCTGCACATGATCTCATGCAAGGCGGCGATCAAGGCGGGCGATCCGCTCACGAGCGAAGAGATCGACGCCCTGCTCGAACAACGGCACCTGGCGCAAGACACGCACCACTGCCCACACGGCCGGCCGACGGCACTCGTGTTCACCCGAGAAGAACTCGATCGACAATTTAAGCGCATCTAGAAACCATCGTTAACATGAAACCCTTCTCCCCCGGGGAGAAGGTGGCCGACAGGCCGGATGAGGGGAACTGAGCGGGTAACAGGGCCAACCACCCTCACCCGGCTCGCTTCGCTCACCACCCTCTCCCAAAGGGAGCGGGGCTGTAGAATGACATTTTGTGCTTGGCAAGGTCCTCTCGCATGGCTCAGGTTTGCGTTACGCTCGGATTCGCTCAGCCCGCCGCGCTGCTGGCCGAGCATCGCCGCTTGGTCGAGGCGGGAGTGTCGCTCGTCGAGTGGCGGATCGATCATTTGCAGGAGTCGGTCGACGTGGCGGCGCTCGTCGCAAAGCGGCCGGGGCCTGTTGTGTTCACTGTGCGACGCGAGCCGGACGGGGGCGTGTGGCAGGGCGCGGAAAGCACGCGCCGCGACATGCTCCGCGCGGCCGTCGCGGCCGGGGTCGAGTACGTTGACGTCGAGCCCGACACCATCGCCGACGTGCCTCGAAAGAGCGGCACGCGACGGATCGTCAGCATCCACGATTTCCACGAGACCCCTGCCGACCTCGAACAGCGACACGCTCAGCTCGCATCACTCGGAGCTGAAGCGGTCAAGCTGGCGACGATGGCCCGCTCGACGCACGATGTCACGCGGATGCTGCGGGTCATGCGTCAGTCGCGGGTCCCAACCGTCGGCTTGTGCATGGGGGAACTCGGCACACCGTCGCGCATTCTGAGCGCTCGCTGCGGCGCGCCGTTTACCTACGCGGCCCTGGAGGCCGGCGTGCCGCTGGCCCCGGGGCAGATCAGCTTTCGCGCGATGCTCGATTTGTACCGCTATGAACAGATGACGAGCACGACACCGGTGTACGGCGTGATTGGCGACCCGATCGGACACAGCAAGAGCCCGCTGGTGCATAACACCGCGCTGCATGAGGCCGGTTTGCCGGGTGTGTACGTCCCGTTTCGCGTTCCCACGAGCGATTTGCCAACCTTTCTCGACGACGCCCGGGAGCTAGGCCTGCGTGGCCTGAGTGTCACGATTCCGCACAAAGAGGGTGTGCTCTCGGCGCTCACGCACGTCGACGACGATGTGCGGCAGATTGGCGCATGCAACACGCTGGTGTTCAACGGCGCGCAAACGCTCGGCTACAACACCGACTGGCGCGCGGCCATCGATGCCATCGCGATCGGCTTGGGTCGCACGGCCGACACGCTCCCCGTGCTCAATGATTGCCGGGCGCTCGTGTTGGGGGCCGGGGGCGCGGCCAAAGCGATCGTGTACGGCCTGCGACGCTGTGGGGCCGAGGTGCATATTGCCAGCCGGACACGCGAGCGCGCCGCTGAAGTGGCCACGCAACTCGGCGCGGCGGTGCTCGATTGGGACGCGCGCCACACGCTTGACCCGCGGGTGATTGTGAACTGCACGCCACTTGGCATGGAGCCGCATGTCGAGGCCACGCCGTATGACGCCGCGGCCTTGACCTCCGGCACCGTCGTGTTCGACACGGTCTACACGCCCGAGATCACACGCTTGCTCGCCGATGCGCGCGTCGCGGGCTGCATCACGGTGACCGGCATCGAGATGTTCATCCGTCAGGCTGTCGCCCAGTTCAGGCTGTTCACCGGTTTCGACATTTCAGCCGATAGCATGAGAAAATCTCTGGCAAAGTGCTAAGTGCGAAGTGATCAGTGATAAATTGAAGAGAGATCGCATCATGTCATCCATTTTGCACTTAGCACTTTGCATTTAGCACTTCTCATGATCGTTCTCATCGGCTATCGCGCGACAGGCAAGACGACCGTGGCTCGGGTGCTCGCGGAGCGTTTGGGCTGGAACTGGATCGACGCCGATGTCGAACTCGAGACACGGGCGGGCAAATCGATCGCCGACATTTTTCGCGACAGCGGCGAGCAAGCGTTTCGCGACCTCGAGTCGGCGGTGATCGCCGAGTTGGTGCAGCGCGAGCGGCTGGTGATCGCAACGGGCGGCGGGGTCGTGCTGCGCGAGCAAAATCGCCAGGCACTCCAACAGGCCGGGCAGATCGTCTGGCTCCGCGCGCGCCTCGAGACGATTCTCTCACGCCTGGCCGGCGATGCGTCGACCGCCGAGCGACGTCCGAACCTGACCAACCAAGGGGGAGCCGAGGAGGTGCGGCAATTACTCGAGCAGCGCGAGCCCATTTATCGCGCGCTGGCCCAAATCGCCGTCGACACCGACGACCGAAATGTCGATGATATTGTCAGCGAGATC
>CAZZBK010000085.1:0-18123 GCA_964652155.1 uncultured Planctomycetaceae bacterium
TCGTCTGCCACAACACCGATCTGGGCGACGGCTGGGAGCGCGAAGGGGAAGACGAGTGGTACTTCCGCGAGTTCTCCGAGAAAAAATCCTACCCGCTGGGCATCAACATTCTGTTCTACCAATTCACGCACTGAAATATTCCCACTACCGCTCAGCGCGTCAGCGGCTATCGAAGTTTTCTCTTCTAAATTTATCACTTAGCACTCATCACTTAGCACTTCCCCATCATGGATTACGAAGCAGAACGAGACGCGGTCGCCCAGCTGCGCGAGAGCCGCGCGCGCATCGACGCCGAATTGTCCAAAGTGATCGTCGGCCAACGCGAGGCGGTCGAGCAACTGCTGATCGCCCTGTTCGCCGGCGGACACTGCCTGCTGACCGGCGCGCCGGGGCTGGCCAAGACGCTGCTGGTCAAGTCGATCGCGCAGGTCTTTCATCTGAAATTCCAACGCATTCAGTTCACGCCCGACCTGATGCCGGCCGACATCACCGGCACCGAAATATTGCAGGAAGCGAACGATGGCCGCCGCACGCTCGCATTTGTCCGCGGACCCATCTTTGCCCACGTCATTCTCGCCGACGAGATCAATCGCACGCCGCCTAAAACCCAAGCCGCGCTGCTCGAAGCCATGCAGGAACATCAGGTGACCGCGGCGGGCACGTGCTATCCGCTCGAAGAGCCCTTCTTCGTGCTTGCCACGCAGAACCCCATCGAGATGGAAGGGACCTACCCACTGCCCGAGGCCCAGCTCGATCGGTTCATGTTCAACGTGCTGATCGATTACCTCAGCGAAGACGACGAGGTGTCGGTCGTGCAGCGCACCACGGCCCGCAAGCCCGAACCGATTCAGGCCCTGTTCACGGGCGAAGACATACAGCGCTTCCATGAGCTGGTGCGGCGCGTGCCCGTGGCCGAAGAAGTCGTCCGTTACGCCGTGCGTCTGGCCGCGATCAGCCGACCCTCGCACTCCAACGCACCCGAGTTCGTGCGTCAATGGGTGAGTTGGGGGGCTGGTACCCGCGCGGCTCAGAACCTGATCTTGGGGGCCAAGGCCCGCGCCCTGCTTGCCGGACGCGTGCACGCCTCGGCCGACGACATCCGGCAGCTTGCCCTGCCCGTGCTCCGCCATCGCGTGCTGGTCAACTATCGCGCCGAGGCCGAGGGAGTGACCGTCGACAACGTCATCACCCGCTTGCTCGAACAGGTCCCCGGTCCGCTCGCAGATCAATAGCCCGCCCCGACTCACCAAGCCATGACCGACACCGCCACCCCACCCGCCACGCCGCGCCGCAGCAACTGGATCGATCCGGCTGCGCTGATGCGCATTCGTCACCTGGAGATGCGGGCTCGGGTGGTCGTGGAAGGTTTTTTCACCGGCCTGCATCGCAGCCCGTACCACGGCTTCTCGGTCGAGTTCACCGAGTACCGCCAGTACTCACCCGGCGACGACCCTCGGTACCTCGATTGGAAACTGTACGCCCGCAGCGACCGCTACTACATCAAGCGATTCGAGGACGAGACGAACCTGCGCTGCCATTTGGTCGTCGACCTGAGCCGGTCGATGGACTACGGCTCGCTTGGGTACACCAAAGCCGATTATGCCCGCACGCTGGCCGCAACGTTGGCGTACTTTCTGAACACGCAGCGCGACGCGGCTGGGCTCACCACGTTTCACGACGCGCTGCTCGATTATCTGCCGCCGCGTTATCGACCGGGGCACCTGCGCCGTCTGTTGCTGCTGCTGGAGCGTCCGGCGGCCGGCACCTCAACCGACCTCGCCAAGCCGCTGGAGCGCGTGGCCGAATTGCTCAACAAGCGGGGCGTAGTCGTGCTGATCAGCGATTTGCTCGCGCCGATCGAGGGGCTCGAATCGCAATTGGCCGCGCTCGTGTCGCGCGGCCACGAAGTGCTCGTGTTCCAGGTGCTCGACCCGGCCGAGTTGAGTTTCTCCTTCGGCGAGGCCGCGCTGTTTGTCGATGTCGAAAGCGGCCGCGAATTGTACGTTGACCCCTCGGCCGCCCGGGCCGAGTATCTGCGCCGCTTCGAGGCGCATCAGCTCACGCTGCAAACGCTCTGCGATCGGCTCGGAATCGACTTGCAACGGCTCTCGACCGATCGTCCCTTGGAGCACGCGCTGTTCGATTACATGCAGCGTCGCGGTCAGCGCGGCCGAGCCGCTCGGCGCCGCGCGATGTCGAGCCCGGGGAGGGGTGCATGAGCTTTCTCGCCCCCTGGTTCGTGATCGCTGGCCTGGCGGCCGTCTCGCTGCCGGTGCTGTTTCATTTGCTGCGACGCACGCCGCGCGGCCGCATGCCCTTCAGCACGCTCATGTTCCTCGTCCCCTCGCCTCCGCGGCTCACGCGCCGCAGCCGCCTCGAAAACTGGCCGCTGCTGCTGCTGCGCGGGCTCATCTTGCTGCTGCTGGCTCTCACGTTCGGCCGGCCCGTGTGGCGCGAACTGCTCGAACAGCGGCAGGACACCCCCGTCGGCGAACGCACCGTCGTGCTGCTCGACACCAGCGCGAGCATGCGCCGCGGCGAGTTGTGGCCCGAGGCGCTCCGCGCGGTCGAGCAGGTCGTCGATCGTGCTGGCCCTGACGACGAGTTGGTGCTGTTCACCTTCGCACATGACTGCCGACCACTCGTGTCGCTCGAAGCCTGGCGACAGGCCCCGAGTGACGAGCGGCGCGGACTCACGCGCGCCGCGCTCCAGGGCGTCGAGCCCACCTGGTCCGCGACGAATTTGGATCAGGCGTTGCTCACGGCCGTCGATGCGATTGAGGCCTCGAGCGCCGCCGCGGCGCACAAGCTCGCGTCCCGCGCCGCGCGAATTGTCCTCGTCAGCGATTTGCAGCTCGGCAGTCGACTCAGCCAATTGCAACGCACCGAGTGGCCCAAGGGGATCGAAGTCGAACTCATCGCGCTCACGTCGAAAGGGACCAACGCCGGCGTGCATGCCCTCGCAGCGCACGACGAGGCCGAGGCCGCCAACGCCGCTCAGAGCCGCCCACGCGTGCTCGTCACGAACGCGGCCAACTCGGCGCGCGAGAGTTTCGAGCTGAGCTGGAACATGCCCAACGCGACCGACGAGCAGAAAGTGAGTGTGTACGTCCCGCCGGGACAATCGCGCGTGGTCCGCGCGCCGCCGCTGCCGCCGGGTGACGTGGCGCAGCTTGTGCTCCGCGGCGACGACGAGCCGTTCGACAACACGTACTGGTTCGTGCCACCTCAGCGCGAGCAATTACGCGTCCTGCTTTTAGCGAACGAACAAGCCGACGACCCGCAATCGCTCCGCTACTTCCTCGAACGCTCGCTGGGGCAATTCACGCCCGGCCGGGTCGTGTCGCTCGAAATGGTCGACCCCACGGCGGCCGAGGTGCGCGTGCCCAACGAGCGCGACCTGGACGACGTGCCGCTCGTGATCGTGGCCCAACAGGCTGAACTGTCGGCTCCCTGGAACGCGGCCTTGAACGGCTGGGTCGAGCGCGGCGGGGTCCTGCTCGCCGTGCTGCTCAAGGCGGACGCAGCCGCTTGGCGCGGCGCGGTCGGCGAGCACTCGCCACACATCGTGCTCAGCGAAGTCGAGACAGCGGGCGACCATGCCTTGCTCAGCGAGATCGACTTGCGACACCCGCTCTTCGCACCCTTGAACGATCCGCGCTACAGTGACTTCACGAAAATCCATTTCTGGCATTGGCGACGGATCGTGCTCGACGAGTCGCTCCGCGACGACGCGCGCGTGATCGCCCGCTTCGATCGAGGCGACCCCGCGCTCGTCGAGTTGCGGCGCGGCGCGGGGCGCGTGCTATTGCTCGCCGCGGGTTGGCAGCCGCGCGAGAGTCAACTGGGCGTGTCGAGCAAGTTCGTGCCCCTTATGGCCACGCTCGTCGAGTTGGGCGCTCGCAAGTCGACGACCACCACACAGGTCACGGCGGGCGAGACCGTCGACCTGTCGCAACTGGACACGACCCGAGCGGATGCTTCGACGGAACCGGCCCAGGAGCCGCGACCGAACGCCACTGCGTGGACGGTCAAGACCCCCGACGGTGCCAAGCTCTCCGTGAGCGT
Source organism: uncultured Planctomycetaceae bacterium (assembly GCA_964652155.1). Lineage (GTDB taxonomy): Bacteria > Planctomycetota > Planctomycetia > Pirellulales > PNKZ01 > CAZZBK01. The sequence goes on from CAZZBK010000085.1 coordinate 4,069, forward strand.
CGAGCAGCCGCGGCTTGTCTGCGACGCGGGTCCCGGCGTGTACGAGGTCGTCTCGTCGCACGGAGTGCAACGTCTCGCGGTCAACATCGCCGCCGAGGAATCGAAGACCGCGCCCTTGGGGGTCGAAGCGCTTGAGTCGCTCGGCGTGCGCATGGTGAAAGATGGCGACGAGTCGCCGCAGTCAGTCAGCGAGCAGCAGACATTGCAGCTGCGCGAGCTCGAGGCGCGGCAGCAATGGTGGCGCTGGTGTTTGGTGCTCGCGCTGGCCGTCACGCTGGGCGAGACCTGGTACGCCGGGCGAGTGGCCCGCCGCGAGCAAGCGAGTTGACATGGACATCCCTCCGTTACCCACACGAGGTTCCGCGATGAAACCCCAGACGGTCGAACGTGAGCTGCGGCAGATCGCCGGCCGGTTTCGACGACGCGAGTTGTGGCGGCATTTGACCGCCGTGTGGTCGCTCGCGCTGCTCGCGGCCTGGGGGGGATTTTTCCTGTCGCACAGCGAAGGGCGTCCGTGGTCCATCGAGCCGCTCGCGATGGGCGCGGCCGCACTGGCCGTGCTCGTGGTGCTGCGCGCCTTGCTCCGTCGACGCGACCTGCATGCCGTCGCGCGCCAGATCGAGCACGAGTATCCCGAGCTGGACACCAAACTGCTGGCCGCTTATGAGCAGGAGCGTTGCGCGGTGGCCGGTGAGCGGAGCTTTCTGCAGGACGCGGTCATTCAGCAGGCGCGCGTTCACGCGCTCAATCATCAGCACTGGACACGCACCGTGCCGCGCGGCGAGTTGCTGGCCTGGGGCAGCGTGCAATGGCTGGCCTTGCTGCTCCTCTCAGGCTCTCTGTTCGTGCAATCGCACGCCACGTTCATCCCCTCGACCGAGACCGGCACACCCGCCGCGGCGGTCGAGACCCCCATCGAACCCAAGCTGGCCGTGCACGTCGAGCCGGGGGACGTCGAGCTCGAGCGGGGGACTGACTTGCTCGTCTTGGCTCGCTTCGCCGAGCACGATCGCCTGCCGCGCGCGGTGACCGTGGTCGCCAGCGACACGCAAGGCGAACGTAGTTATCCCATGCAGCAGAGCCTGAGCGATCCGGTCTTTGCGGTCCGCGTGAGCGAAGTGAAGCAGGACCTCACGTATCGGCTCACGCTCGACGCCCAGCAGACGCAAGCGTATCGCGTGACGGTTTTTGACTACCCCGAACTCGACCGCGCCGACGCCGAGCTGCGGTACCCCAGCTACACGGGCCAGAACGAGCGGCGGCTGGAAGACGTGCGGCAGTTCAGCGCCGTCGAGGGGACCGAGCTGCGACTGCTGTGCCGACTGAACAAGTCGGTCGCCTCGGCCAAGCTCGTGAGCAGCGAGGGAGAGCCGATCGCGCTTGAGCCCACGACGAACGACCCCACGCTCTACAGCCTGACGCGCGTACTCACGCAGAGCGTGCGTTGGAAGCTGGAACTGCTCGACGATCGGCAGCGCAAGAATCGCCAGGGGGTCGAGTTCGTCGTGAACGTGGTCCCCAATCGCGCACCGACCTTGAAACTGGTCTTTCCGCGGCAGGACGTGAAGGCGTCGCCGCTGCAAGAGCTGTCGCTCGAAGCCGAGGTGAGCGACGATTTTGGCGTCGTCCGCTGGGGAATCGCTTACGAGATGACGGGCCGCAACGGGGTGAGTGTCACGCTGGGGGAGCAGCTCAAGCCGGGGGACCGTCACACGGGCAAGCAGCTCGTCGCGCTCGAAGACATGCAGGCCAAGCCCGACGAGTTGCTCGCCTGGCATGCTTGGGCCGAGGACATGGGCCCCGACGGCCAGGCGCGGCGCACGACGAGCGATATCTTTTTTGCCGAGGTGAGCCCGTTCGAGGAAATTTTCCGCGAGCAGTCGAGTGACGGCGGCGCGGCGCCCGCTGGCAAGGGGCAAGCGAACGCGGCCGAGGAACTGGCCAAGTTGCAGAAAGAGATCATCTCGGCCACCTGGAACCTGCGGCGTCGCGAGAGCGGCGCGGCGGTGTCGCAAGGCTACGCCGCCGACGCGCGGGTGATTGCCGAGTCGCAGCAGAAAGCCATCGAGAAACTGGCCGAAGCGAAGCAGAAGCTTCAGTCTCCCGACGCGAGCGCCACGGTCGACGAGATCGCCAAGCACATGCAGCGTGCCGAGCAGGCGTTGAGCGCCGCGGCCAAGGAGGGCGTGTTGCCGCCGCTCGACTCGGCGCTCGTCGCCGAGCAAGCCGCGTATCAAGGTCTACTCAAGCTCCGCGCGCGCGAAACGCGAGTGTCGCGCAGCAAGAGCGCGGCCGGCGGCGGAGGCGGTCAGCAGAGCGCGAGCGGCCAGGCACTCGATCAACTCGAATTGAACAACGAAGAGCAGCGCTACGAGAAGCGCAACAGCGCCGCGAGCGCCGAGCCGACGCCGGCCCAAAAGGAGCGCGAGGAATTTCTCGCCCGGCTCCGCGAGTTGGCCCGACGACAGGAGGATATGAACCAAAAGATCAAGGAGCTGCAGGCGGCCTTGGACGCGGCTCGCAACGAGGACGAGAAGAAACAGATCGAGCGACAACTGAAGCGCTTGCGCGACGAACAACGCGAGATGCTCCGCGATGTCGATCAGCTCAAGAGCAAGGTCGATCAGCCGCAACACAGCCCGCCTCAGGCCGATGCGAGCAAGCAACTCGAATCGACGCGCGAGAACATCCGCAAGGCGAGCGACGCCCTCGACAAGGGACAGACGGCGCAGGCCCTCTCGGCTGGCAAACGCGCTGAGAGCGAACTGGACAAGCTGCGCGAGGATTTTCGCCAGAAGTCGGCCCATGAGTTCGGCGACGAAGTTCGCGATCTGGTCGACCGTGCCCGGCAGCTCGACGAGCGGCAACAGAAAATTGGCCAGCAGTTGGCCGGCAACGCGCCCGAGGCCAAGCGTCCGGAGAAAGCCGGCCTGCGTTCGAGCAGCGAGCCGGCGAAGACCAAGCTGCCCGAAGAGCTGGCCGAACAGCGTCGCGAGTTGGCCGAGGTGCTCGACAAGGCCAAGGAGCTTACCGAGCGTGCCGAGGGGAACGAGCCCGTCCTCTCGAAGCAGCTTTACGACACGATTCGTAGGACACATCAGCAGCAGACCGAGCGCGCGGTCGAGATCATGCACCGGCTCGTCGACAACGGTTTGCCCCGCGAGGCAGCGAAGGTCGAGCAGCAAGCGCGCGAGGGGGTGCAACAATTGCGCGCCGGCATCGAGAAGGCGGCCGAGGGAGTCTTGGGCAACGACGTCGAGAGCCTCCGCCGCGCCAAGCGCGAGGTCGATCGATTGGCCCAGGCGCTCGATCGCGAGTTGGCCAGCGCCCAGGGGCGTCCCCCAGGCGAACCGAAATCGAACGACGCGGCCCAGGCGACTCCCGCGAGCGGCCAGGGTGACAAGCCCACCGAGAACGCCAAGCCCGGCGAGGCGCCGTCCCCCGGACAAGCACCGTCCAAGCAAGGTGGCGCGCCGAAAGCCGGCGATCAACCGCAGGGCAAAGCCGCGGGACAAGGCAAAGCGTCAGCACAGTCCAAGGAGCCATCGCAGGGCCAGGGTCAGCAGCCAGGCCAAGGTCAGTCAAAGGAACCGTCAGCCGGTCAAGCGCAAGCGAAAGGTTCGTCATCCGGACAAGCCCCAGGTCAACCGAGTGGCCAAGGTCAACCGAAAGGTGAAGGTCAACAGCCGGGTCAAGGCCAGAGCGGACAATCACCGGGCAAGAGCGGTGCAGGTCAGCCACCCGCTCAAGGTCAGCAACCAGCTCCATCTCAACAGCCGAGCAGCGGTCAAGTGGCCGGCCAGAATCGGTCCGGCGGCGAGCGCATGACCGGCACGCAAGTGGGCCCCGGCGGCGGAGAGCACGGCGTGCTCAACGGGCCCGACTGGCGGGCGTGGTCCGACGCGCTTCGCAACGTCGAGGAGTTTGTGCCTGGCACGCGGCTGCGTGGCGAGGCGGCTCGCATTCGCGAACAGGCTCAAGCCCTGCGTGCCGAGTCCAAGCGGCACTCGAAGACGCCCAACTGGGACTTGGTCCGCGAGACGGTCTACGAGCCGCTCGTCGAATTGCAGCAGCAGTTGAACGAAGAGCTGCTGCGGCGTAACTCGACCGAGGCGGCTGTGCCCCTCGATCGCGATCCCGTGCCCGACCGGTTTGGCGAGGCGGTGCGACGCTACTACGAGCGGCTGGGGAGCGGTCAATGAGCGTGCTTGGCGTGGTGTTGCAAGCGAGCTTGGTCTGGGGAGCGCGCCCGTGGTTGCTCCCCACGCTGGCAATGATCGCTCTGGGTCTGCTGTCGATTGCCTGGGGCTATCGGCGTGCGAGCGGGCCGCGCTGGGTGCGCATGACGGCCGCGACCCTCAAGGCCGTGGCGATCACGTTGCTGGCGGTGATTTTGCTCGACCCGCTTTGGGCCTCGAGCCGCGCGCGCCCCGGCGAGAATGTCGTGCTGCTGTTGGTCGACACGAGCCAGAGCATGAACGTGCAGGGACGCGAGCACGCGCCGAGCGCCGCCCAAACGTTTCGCGAGCGGCTCGATGACGAACAGCAGCCGTGGCTCGTGCGTTTGAAGCAGGATTTCGACGTGCGGCGCTACACCTTCGACAGCCGAATCGAGCCGCGCAGCCGTTTCGACGCGCTCGAGTTCAACGGCACCTCGTCAAGCATGCACGCGGCGATCGCGTCGCTCACGCAGCGATTTGCCCAACGGAGCGTCGCGGGAATCGTGCTGTTCAGCGATGGGGTCGCCACCGATGCGCCGAGCGCCGAGTCGGCCGCGACACCCGGCGTGCCGGTGTTCAGCGTGCTGCCGCCGACGAGCGAGTCGGCCGACGAAGTGACCCTGACGCGCGTCGCCGCGACGCAGACCAATTTCGAGGACGCACCCATCACGCTCATGGCCGACGCGGTGGCCCGAGGTTTTGCGGGGGAGCCGCTCGTGTGCCAGGTGCTCGACGAGTCGCACAAGGTCATCCACGCGCAAGAACAGACACCCGGCGCGCGTGACGGCGCCGCGTCGTTCCGCTTTCAGTTTCGACCCGAGCACGACGGGCTCTCGTTCTACCGCGTGCGGGTCGTCGCCCGGTCGCAACTCGACGTCTGGAACCAAGGCGCCACGACGCGCGAAGCGACGCTGGCCAATAACTCTCGACTGGTGCAGGTCGATCGGGGTCGCGGGCCGTATCGTATTTTGTACGTCGGTGGAGCACCCAACCCCGAGTACAAGTTTCTGAGCCGATCGCTCGCCGACGACCCGCAGGTCGAGTTGGTGACGCTCATGCGGATCGCGCGGCGCGAGCCCAAGTTCGACTTTCGTTCGCGGCAAGGGGAGTCGACCAATCCGCTGTTCCGCGGCTTCGACAAGGTCAACGACGAGACCGAGCGATACGATCAATCGGTGTTCGTGCGGCTGGGGATCAAGGACGAGCGCGAGCTACGCGACGGCTTCCCGAAATCGGCCGACGCGCTCTTTGGCTACCACGCGATCATCCTCGACGACGTCGAGGCCGAGTTGTTCACGACCGATCAGATGTCGCTCATGGCGCGATTTGTCTCGGAGCGCGGCGGCGGGCTGCTGATGCTCGGCGGGCCGGACTCGTTCGAGAAGGGGAAGTTCGCCAAGACGCCGCTGGCCGACGTGCTGCCGGTGTATTTGCAACGGACGAGTTTCACTCAGGCCGCCCCCGTCGAGGGCTACCGCTGGCAACTCACCCGCGAAGGCTGGCTCGAACCGTATCTGCGTCTCCGCGCTAGCGAGGTGGACGAGCGACAGCGTCTCGACGCGCTCCCTGCGTTTCGCACGCTCAACCGCGTCGGGGGTATCAAGCCCGGCGCGAGCACGTTGGCCGTCGCGGTCGACGCCGCCGGCGCGCAACAGCCCGCGCTGGTCGCCCAAACCTACGGACGGGGCCGCGCGGCGGCTTTACTCGTCGGCGACCTGTGGCGCTGGCGGCTCAAGTCGGAGCCCGAGAATCAGGACCTCGAAAAGCTGTGGCGACAGGTGATCCGCTCGCTGACGACCGACGTGCAGGGGCGCGTGAGCATCGCTCACGAACGGCTCGCCGACGATTTGCACGAGAGCGTGAGGGTCGCGGTGCGGGTCCGCGACGCCGAGTATCAACCGCTCGACAACGCGCAGGTGAGCGTGCAGGTAGCGGGACCCGACGGTCAGACGCTGAGCGTCGACGCCGAACCGAGTCGGCGCGAGCCGGGCGTGTATGAGATGAGTTACGTGCCGCGCGCAAGCGGCGCGTATCGAGCCACTGCCAGCGTGCTCGATAGCGGGGGAGAGAAACTCGCGCAGGTCGAGACCGGCTGGACCCATGATCCGGCGGCTGATGAGTTTCGGCTGCTCGAAGCGGACCGCGCGGGGCTCGCGCAGTTGGCCCAGCGAACCGGCGGCGAGACGGTCGAACTGTCGGACCTCGACACGTTCGCGGCCAGCTTGTCGGCGCGGCCCATGAACGAAACGGTGCAAACGCTGTTTCCGCTCTGGCACACGTCGAGCGTGTTTCTGATTGCGCTCGGGTGCTTGGCCGGCGAATGGGGTCTGCGCCGCTGGAGGGGCTTGCCATGAAATCTATGCTTCAGTTGCATGCGTGGCTCCTGCTGACTGGCACTCTTGCGCTGAGCGGTGCCGATGTGAGAGTCGAGGCCGCCGAGCCGTCGACCAAACCGGACAAAACGACGCTGATCGTGGTATTGGGTGCCCCGGGCGAACCGACCTATGCCAAGGTGTTTGAGGACGAATTGGCGCAGTGGCGCAACACGGCGCACGTCTGCGGGCTCGCCTTGCACGTGATCGGCGAGCCCACGGCCGACGAGCCGCCCGAGACCGACAAGGCGCAGCTCGACAAGCTTGTGCAGCGCGAGTTGTCGAGTGCCGCGGCGGCCGCGCCCCTGTGGCTCGTATTTGTCGGGCACGGCACGTTCGACGGCCGGACGGCGGCGTTCAACCTGCGCGGACCCGACCTGACGAACGTTGAGTTGGCCGAGTGGCTCAAGCCGTGCCGGCGACCGTTGGTGGTGGTCGACACGACGGCGGCGAGCGGCCCGTTTCTGACCGCGCTCAGCGCTCCAGATCGGGTTGTCATCACGGCGACGAAGAGTGGCCAGGAGCGGAGTTACGCTCGGTTCGGCCGGTACTTCGCGCGGCGAGTGATCGATCCGCGCGCCGACTTGGACAAGGACGAGCAGACGTCGCTGTTCGAGGCGTTTCTGGCCGCGGCGCGCGACACGGTCGAGTTCTACAAGGCCGACGGGCGAATCGTCACCGAGCATCCGCTGCTCGACGACACGGGAGACGCCCAGGGCATTCGGGCCGACTTCTTCGAGCGCGACGTGCCGATCAAGCGCTTCGGCGGCTCTCAGCAGCTCGACGGCGCGTTGGCGCGACGGTTCTACTTGCGTCCCAGCGACGCCGAACGGTCCTTGTCGGTCGATCAACGCGCGCAGCGCGACGCGCTCGAAGCGGAACTCGCGGCCTTGCGCCGCCGCAAGGCCGAGCTGAACGCAGACGATTACGAGCGCGAACTCGAGCGCATTCTGGTCCCGCTGTCACGCGTGTATGAGCGACGCTGAGTCCAGCATCACGGCGGGGTGGGGCGCTCGCTGAGTATGTAGGCCAGCAGGTGCTTGAGCTCGTCGGGCGTTTTGACCAGCGCGGCCGGCATGGGTGAGAGCTGGGTGGGCTCGCGCTGCTCGATCTGTTTTTTGTCGAGGGTCCGCCGCTGAGTGTCAGGCAGCACCAGCTCGAGCGCGGCGGAGGTTTCGTTCACGACGAGGCCGGTGAGCGTGAGGCCGTCGCGGGTGACGATCGTCTGGGCCCGGAACGGCTCGGCGACCTGGCGGCTGGGGAGCAGCAGCGACTCGACGAGATGGGGCACGGTGAATCGTCGTCGGGCCTCGAACAGGCTCGGCGCGCCGCCCCCTTTTTGCTCGGCGACGATGGCGTGGCATTTGGCGCAGCCGAGCGTGCCGAACAGCCGGCGGCCTTCGACCGCGTTGCCGCTGAGCGCGGCCGAGGCCCAATCGACGGCCAGAAATTCGCTCGGCACGGCTGCGCCGGTCGCGCTCGACGCGGCCGCGCGCAGGCGTTGCGCCAGCTCGGCCGAATCGAGCTTTTCCGGCAAGCCGATTTCGAGCGCGGCGAGCGCCTGCACGGTCCAAGACGCGCTCGCCTTGACGACCTGCGCGCGGACGAGCAGGTCGTTGCTGCCCGGTTGCAAGTCGAGGAGCACGCGCGGAGCGTCGCCCCCGGCGAGACGCTCGCCGAGCAGTTGGCCATTGAGCCAAACGCGAAACGGTTCGGCGAGCGGCAACGTGAGCAGCGCCGCCTGTCGCGAGCCGCTGCTGATGCGGAACAGCCGATAGGTTGACTGCCGCGCGGACGTGTCCGTCGGCAGGCTTGCACTCTGTTGCTGCCAGGCGAGCGGGCCGTAGCTCGCCGACAAATCGAGCGTGCCTTGCTCGGGAGGATGCCTCTGGGCGAGGCTCGTGTCGGCACCGTCAGCAAACGGCCCGACGCTCCACACGCGCTCGATCGGCATGACGCGCCCCTGGCTCAAGCGGCGCACCAGGACATCCTGCTGCGTGCTGTTCAAGAGCGGTTCGCTGCGTGGGTCCTTGAGCAGCGACAAGTAGTACGCGGCCTGAAGTCGGACCGCGTCGTCCCCGTTCGCGGTGGCATTGCAGAGCAGCTCGAAGCACCGCTCCTGCTCGGCCGAGTGCTCCGTCGCCTGCCACCACTCGGCGGTCGTGAAGCTCCCCACGCGACGTTGATCGGCGAGATCGATGGCCTGATCGCGGCCGTGGAATCGCTGCTGACGTTTGAAGAACGCGCTCTCTTTGGGGTAGAACAGTTTGACGCTTTCGGGAGGCACGTAGTCGACGCTGGGCACCGTGAGCCGTTGACCCATGGCCAGCACGCCCAGCAGTTGCTCGGTCACGCTGCCCGACTGCACGCGCTGAGCGAGTTGGTCGATGGTAGCCGACTGCGCCAGGGTGTGCGCGGCGAGTTGACGAGCGTGGGGGTCCTGAAAGTCGAGTGCCGTCGAGCGGGTCGTCGACGTTGTGCTCGCCGTGGTCGTTGGCTCGGCGGCAGCACTCGCCGTGCGCGAGACCATGACCAGATCGCTGGCACAGTACGGCGCGGCCATGTTGCCGGTCATGTACAAGTTGGTGACGAACAGCCGACCGTCGCGGCTCTGCGCGATGCCCGTGGGTCGAGCGTTGCTGTCTCCGGTGAGGACCGTTTCTTCTTGAGCGACGAACGTCGTTCCGCGTGGCGCAAGTTTGAACGCGGTCACGGCGAAGCGATCCCAACGGCACAGTAACAGCCGCTCACGGACGGTCTCGCCCAGGTGCGGGTGATCGTACCAGAGCATGTCGCACGGCACGCCGCGCCCCAGGTCGCTGCACACTGGCTCGACGAGATCATAGCGGTCGGGACTTTTCGAGGCCATCCAGCCACGCGGCCAACCGAAGTCAATGCCCTGGACGACGTGCAGCAGCTTGGCGGGGGCATAGCGATCGGCGCGGCTCTCGTGGTCGTTGTCGTTGGTGAACAGGTTGCCGTGACGGTCGAACGCCAAGCCCACCGGTCCGCGCAGGCCCGTGGCCACGACGCGCACGTCGGTCCCATCGTGCTTGAGTCGGAGCACCGCGCCTTGGCCGGTGTACGGCAGAGGCTTTTCGTCGACGCCGCAATACAGGGTCCAATGTCCCCAGTGATCGGCGCGGCTCCAGTCGCCATATTGCAGCAGCGGGTCGCCATGCGTCAGGTACAAATCGCCGTCGGGTCCCCAAGCCAGGCAGTGGAAACTCACGTGCAGGTCGAGCGGCAGCCCCCACAAAATGCGCTGCGGCTGCAAACCCGTTCGCCGCACCCGGCCCTCGCTCACTCGGTAGAGCGCGTTGGCCGTGAGCACGTACAGATCACGCTCGCGGAACTCGAGGCCCATGATGATCGAGTCTTGCGGGAAGCGAAGCAACTCGCGGCGCGGTCCGTAGCGGCCGTCGGCTTGAGGCTCGAACACGAACACCCCCTCGCGGCCACTCACGAACACGCAGTTGTCTTGATCGACCTTCACGCCCATGTAGACTTCGTTGGGAGACTGATCGATCAGCGACACGGTCCAGCGGGGGTCGACCCCTTTAAGGTGTGGGCCCGGCGGCGGCATGGGTTGAGCGGACGACGCTGCCGCCGCGGTGGCGACGAGCTTGGCCGGGTTCTTGAGCGGCGAATGATCGAGCACGTCCCCCGGATTGTCGCGCGCGAAGAGCCATAGCCCCACGGTGTCGGCATCGGCCGTGAGGGGTGCCGTGCCGCGCGGCTTGATCTCCCTAAGGCCGCGCGAGAGCCGCACCTCGTCGAGCGTGCCGTCGCAGAGCAGGTTCCCCTCGACGAGCGACAGGAACGCGAGCCCACCGGTCGCCGGAGTGGGCGGCGGCGCGCTCGGCGCGGCAATCACGGTGTCGGCCACGCTCTGGCCATCGACAAACAACCGCACGCGCTGCGGCTCGTAGAGCAGCGCCACGTCGTGTGACTGGCCGTCGTTGAGGTTGAACGTCGAGCGGACATGATCGGGCTTACGACCGGGCAGATAGACCGTGAGGTGCCCGGTCTGGGGCATCGTGAACAGCTCCCAGTGCGCGGCGCTCGACTTGGGCTCGTGGGCGAGCAGGATGTTGTAGTGGGTGGCGCTCCGCACACGAGCGCGAAGTTCGACCGTCAACGGGAGCGTGCGGTACTCGTCGCGCGGCGCGGCAAGCAACCGCGGAGCGCCTGCCGGGGCGGGCGTGGCTGACACGGTCGACTTGAGCGGGACGGGCGTGCGTGGCTGCGGCTTTGCGCCCGCCGGCTGACCGTTGAGTTGCCGGACGAGCCAATCGAGCCCGTCGAGATTGTCGCGGAGCCGCGCCTCGGCGTCGTCATTCGTGTGCCCAATGATGCCAAGGCGGCCGCGATACCCGCTCTGGGCAATGATTTTGAGCAACGCGAGGTCGAGTTCCCCCTGGCCGAGTTGCAAAATCTTTTGTCCCTGCTTGTCACCCTGTCGGTTCATGCCGTTGAGGTTGAGCGCGAGCAGATGCGGTTTCATCTTGTCGAGCAGCGCGGCGAAACGATCGAGGTGATCGTGTCCGTGATGCAGGTTGTAGATGATGCCGACGTTGGGGAGCTTGAGCTGCTCGATGATCGCGAGTTGGTTTTCTGGTTCGCCGAACCAGCCGCCGTGATTATAGAGCCCGACTCGCATGCCCTGTTGGGCCGCGGCCTCGGCGATGGAGCGGATCCGCGCCGCCTCTTGCGCCACGCGCTGCTGTTGTTCCTCGGGCGTTTTGGTCGCCGCGCCGCCGCCAGTGACCCACAGCTCGGGCTGAATCCGCTGGCGTCGACAGACGTCGAGAATATGCCGAGCGCTCTCGTTCATCGAACTGGGGAACCACCAAGCGTCGAGGCTCACGCCTTGCTGGCGACACGCTTCAATCTCCTGCTCGAAGGTCGGCACGTGCTCGGCGCGAAAGTCGTAGGCAAAGTGCTTGAATTCGAGTTGCTTGAGCAGTGCGGCCCGGTCGACGCTGTTGCGTTTTTTGCCGTCGAAGGGAACGATGCACCAGGCGATCAGGTTGTCGCGGCGGAAGACGCTCGTGTCGAGCGACGCGGGGACGTCGGCGGCGCGGAGCAGCGACGCGCCGAGGCCGATGATCGAGAGCACGAGCAGAGCGCGAATCGGTGGCATGATACGAGTTCTTGCGGGGCGAGACGAACGGAGCACTCGCTGCACTATAGGCACCGTGCTCGCTGCATGCAACGCGGGCCGGAATTCGTTACACTAGACGTGAGATGATGCGTGAGGACGACCCCTGAGACGATCTCCCTTTGAGAGCTTTGAGTGCGATGAAACTTGCCACCGGAACGACCGTCATTCGTCATGGACAACTGGTCGATGGAACGGGGGTGGCGCCGGTGCGCGACGCCGCGGTGGTCATCGAGTCGGGACGCATCGCCTACGCCGGGCCAGCCGCGCACGCGCCGCCGACACCCGCCTCGGCCCGAGTGATTGACGCCCGCGGCGGGACGATCATGCCGGGCTTGGTCGAGGCGCACTTTCATCCGACGTACTTCAATGTCGCGGCGCTCGAGGACCTCGACATCAAGTACCCGGTCGAGTACGTGACGTTGCTCGCCGCGTGCAACGCGAAGCTTGCGCTGGAGTGTGGCTACACGGCGGCGCGGAGCGGCGGCAGCTTATTCAACATCGACGTCTGGTTGAAGAAGGCCCTGGAGCATGACCTGATCGTGGGACCGCGCATGGCCACGAGCGGCCGCGAGATTTGCGGCGCGGCGGGCTTGATGGACTGGAACCCCGAGTTTCGCAAGATTGGCATGGAAGGGCTGGTGCTGATCGTCAACGGGCCGGACGACGCCCGCGCGGCGGTCCGCAAGTTGGTCAAGGACGGTGTCGAGTGGATCAAGACGTACCCGACGGGAGACGCGGCCGCTCCCGACGCCAACGATCATCACACGCTGTGCATGACCTTCGAGGAGATGCACGCCGTGGTGCAGACGGCCCATAATCATCACCTGAAGGTGACGGGCCATTGTCGCGCCACCGAGGGGATCAAGAACGCGCTCCGCGCCGGTTACGACGCCATCGAGCACGGCACGTTCATGGACTCCGAGGCATTGGAGCTGCTGCTCGAGCGCGACGTGCCCTGCGTGCCGGCGTTGTATTTTGAGCAGGCTAGCATCGAGCGCGGGCCGGAGTTTGGCATGTCGCAGCGCGTGATTGACGGGCACAAGGAGACGCTCGAAGGGGGTGCCGAGAGCGCTCGAAGGATTCTCGCAGCCGGGGGTCGACTGGGCATGGGGGGCGATTACGGCTTCGCCTGGAATCCGCACGGCGACTATGCCCGTGAGTTGAGCTTTTTTGTCGAGTACGTGGGTCTCCAGCCGCTCGATGTGATTCGCTGCGCGACCCAGACCGGTGCCGAGATCATGGGTCGCGGCGACGAGTTCGGCACGCTCACGACCGGCAAGCTCGCCGACGTGCTGGTGATCGACGGCGACGTGGTCGGCGACATTCGCGTGCTGCAAGATCGTTCGCGGATCATCGCCGTGCTGCAAGGGGGCATCGTCAAAGCCGGGCAATTGACGCAAAGGGCCCTGTGAACAATCTCGAACGGATTATTCTCTCGGCGCATGGTTTGTCTGCTGGGTAGAATCGACGGTGCCCGATTGCATTCATTTGTGTGCGACAATCCAATGGTGACTACGATGCGAACGTTTACCGCCGTGATCGAACGTTGTCCCGATACAGGTCTGTTTGTTGGTTACGTTCCGGGTTTTCCAGGGGCCCATTCGCAGGGTGAGACTCGCGAGGAATTGGATCGTAATTTGGCCGAAGTGATCCAGATGCTTCTAGAAGACGGTGAGCCACGATTTGAGTCGGAGTTCGTTGGGACTCAGCAAGTGCAGGTCGCCGGAGCATGACGAAACTTCCGGTGCTTAAGCCACACGAAGTGGTTGCGCGTTTAGAGACATTGGGCTTTGTTGAAGTCCGTCAGCGTGGCTCGCATAAACAATATCGCCACCCTGACGGTCGAGGAACCACGGTCCCTTTTCACCGCGGGCAGGATATCTCGCCGGTGTTGTTCAGAAAGATCGCGCGCGACATCGGCCTCTCGGCCGAGGAGTTTGTCGCGGCTATCGGCTAGTTGGTCAGGTTACAGTCAGATGCTCGCCGGGCAATTGACGCAAAGGGCCGTGTGAACATTGCCACATCGGTTACTTCATGGGATAATTCAAAATCCGATCAAGGCGTCATCTCAGATGCCATAGTGGAACTGCATCAACTGAAGGTGCCTCATGACAAGACGATTGACGGCGATCATCCAGGCCGAGGGGGACGGTTTTGTATCGTTTTGCCCTGAGCTTGATATCGCCAGCCAAGGGGACACGGTTGAGCAGGCGCGCGACCATTTGCGCGAGGCACTGGAGTTGTTCTTTGAAAGCGCTTCAATCACCGAAGTGAAGCAACGTCTGAGTGGCGACGT
>CAZZBK010000085.1:18223-25881 GCA_964652155.1 uncultured Planctomycetaceae bacterium
CGGTGCCGCGGCTTTGGGGACGGCGCGGCGAAAGTCCTCGCCCAGGGCTTGCGCGATCGTCGCGGCCAACTGCGATTGGGTCGTCTCGATCCGCTCACGCACGCCGAGCGCGGGCACGTCGGGCCCGAGCGCCACGAGCCATATGTGCTCGGCGTCGTCGATCTTCTCGCCGTGATGGATCCAGTCGTGGCGCGTCGCGCCCCGGCCATGATCGGTCGTCACCAGCAGCAACGTCTGCTCGCGATACTCGCTCAGGCTTTGCAACGTGTGCCAGAGTTGCGATAGATAGCGATCGGCGTTGCGGGCCGCGTCGAGGTAGAGATCGTAGCGCTTGCCGTGGGCCCACTCGTCGGTCTCCCCCAGGCCAATGTACAGCACGCGCGGTCGATGCCGGGCGATGTGTTCGTTGGCCGCCTCGAACGTGACCAGGTCGAACGCATTGTCGGGCCAATAACGAGGCAGGGCGGCCATCCGCGCATTGGCCTCGCGTTGTCGCGCGGTCAGCTCGCCATCGACGATCGGCGTCCAACCGGCGTGAACCTTGAGACCGTTCTGGGCCGAGCGGAAGATGAACGGAAACACGCCCCAGGTGCAAAAGGCGGCGACGCGCTGCTCGTGGCCAGGGCGTCCGTTGAGGAACTCGAGCACCGAGAGATTCGCGTTATGTACCTTGTTGTTCGAACGGATGTTGGGGTCGACCACGCCGCAGAATAGCTCGCTATAGCCGGGGTACGAAAATTTCAACCCGTTGGTGAGCGTCATCGGGGCCGCGCGGCTGCGGTCTCCCAATATCTGTCCCTGTCGAGCAATCGTGTTCCAGACGAAGGGGAGGAGCGTCGCGCGACGCTCCTCGGCGGTGTCACGCCAGTAGTCTTTGCGTACGCGGTCCGGCTCGCGGACGCCGCCAAAGTCACGGTCGATGAGCGACTCGTCGGCCCCGGCGAAAAGTTCCTGATAGCGAAATCCATCAAGCGTGACAACGATCACGTTGCGCGTTTTAAGCGGCGACTGGGCGAATGAATCGGCCACGACCACGCACAACAGCAGCATGACGAACACACAACGACTCATGCGGCGGATGATCTGCATGCTCTTGGCCATCGGTGGGTTACTTGGGGATCGGGTTCTCGCGGACGATTTCCCAGTCGATCTCGACACCCAAGCCGGGCGCGTTGGGCGTGGTGACGAAGGGCCCTTCGATACGGAGGGGATTTTTCACAACCGAGAACTCATGATAGATCGGCCCCAGCGCGTCGCCCGGATAACGCTCGACCTGCATGTTCTGGCAACCGACGATTAGGTGCGCCATCGCGGCCGTGCCGACGTCGAGTTCTAAGTTCGAGCCGATCGTGCAGGCCACGCCCTGTTGGCCGGCCCATTCGACCATCTGCCGCGCCCGGCCAATGCCCCCTTGCTTGCCAGGGTACACGTTGATTACGTCGCAACCCTGATTGCGCACGAGTTCCTGGGCATGAATCATGTCGAAGCACATGTCGTCGGCCATCATCGTGCAGCCGGTCTCGCGCCGCACACGGGCGATGGCTTCGTAATCGCCATCGGGGGTGGGCTGCTCGACGAGCGCGAGCCGACAATCGCTCAGGGCGCGGATTTTGCGGATGGCCGTCTCGGCCGACCAACCGCAGTTGGCGTCGATGTCGATGGCCAAGTCAGGGCCAATCACCTCGCGCACGGCGCGAACGCGCTGTAGGTCGTCATTGGCCTCGCCGCCGACTTTGATTTTGATTGTGGTGAAGCCGGCCGCGACACGCTCGGCCGCCACGCGCCGCGCCTTGTCCAGGTCATACGCGCCCATCGAGAATCGACAGCGGAAGGTCCGGTCGCGGCGCGGGCCGCCGAGTAGTTCGTAGACCGGTTTGCCTTGCTGCTTGCCGAGCGCGTCCCAGGCCGCCATCTCGACCGCCGCTTTTGCGAACCAATTGTGTTTGCACACGGCGTCCATGCGGGCAGCCAACTCGTCGACCCCGTTGAGCTCAAGCCCGACGAGCATCGGGGCAAAGTAGCGATCGACCACGGCCTGGCAACCCCAGGCGGTCTCGCCACTCCAGCGCGGCATGACCGTCGCCTCGCCCACGCCCTCAATGCCCTCGTCGGTGCCGATGCGCACCAGCACATAATCGCTCACCACGTGCTGGCCCAGGGACGAGATCATCCGCCGTTCGGGCTTGAGAGGGACGCGGACGCCGTAAGTTTCGAGATGGGTGATGAGCATGGTGGGAGGAAATGCTGAGTGCTGAGTGCTGAATGTAAAAGCCAGTTAGCCGCGACGCGCAGCGGAGCGCGTACCCGTCGCCCCTTGCACCTACTTGGCGAGCAGCTTGTTGATCACGTTCTTGGTCAGGCCCGAGATACTGTCGTCGACGATGATCGAGCTCACGTAGCTGATCGAGCCGGCCGAGAACACGGCTCCGCCGCTGGGCGTGTCGAAGTAAATCATCTGTGCCCCGCCGTTGTCGCGGTTCGTGCCTTGGGCAATCAGTTGCAGATTCTTGGGCGAGTGGGGCGTGGCCTTGTCGGTCTCGTGCCCCGACGCGCCGCCGGGACAACGCATGTGCAGGCTCTTGAGCCCGAACAGCTCCCCCGCCTTGAGCCCGAGACCCGCGAGCGCCCAGTGTTGCGCGTCGACCACGCGATAGGGCGCGCCGGTCATCGCCCCAGGATCGCTATACACCACGCCGAGCAGATTGGCCTCGCTCTCGAGTGAATCGTGCATCCGGCTGTCGAGCTTTTTTTGGTGTTGGAGGCGTTTATCGCCATTGCGGACGATGATCGACGTGGGGGTGTTGAACTCGACCTCGCAATTGAGACCGTTGCCGCCGAGGTACATGAGCTTGCCGCCGCGCCCAAACACCCAGTCCTTGAGCGCCAGGTACATTTTACGCGACCAGTACTCGGGGTGCGTGTGAATGATGAGCAGTTGATAGTCGTCGAGCCGGAGCGTGTCGTCGTGCAGTTGCGTCTCGGCATACAGATCGAAGGGGATTCCCTCGCGCTCGAGCCAGCCGTACAGCCGCCACTCGGCCGCCGCCAGGTGACACGCCTGCCGCCCTTCGATCGGGTGCGTGATCTGCTCGTGCTCGTCGATATGGTTGAACGGCTCGGGCCGATCGAACGACAGCGGCGCGTAATCCTGTCGATCGTAAAAAACGTGGTCGGGGTCGGTGTAGCGGTACAGGTCTTGTCGCGCATTCACCGTGGGGGTCGGCGGGAACTCGGTGGCGTGGATGTAATTGCTCCGGCCGCCGAAGCTGTTGTAGCAGTTCCAATTGATATTCGAGGCCAACACGGCAATTTTGGCTTGCGGCTGCCGCGGGGCGACAATCCAGGGGAAGGAGAAAAACTCGCCCCCCTTGGTCCGCGCGTGAAAGTAATACAGCCCGCTCCGCTCGGGGGCCGTCTCGAACTGGCGATGCACGGGAATGTTGTTGTAGCCCACCTTGTTCCACTCGACGCCCGTCTGCGTGTAGTCGCCGTCGGGCGTGATTTGCATCGTGGCGCGCGGCCCGTGCTCGTCGAACCAGCCGACCGTGCGAATCAGTTCCTTCGTCGCGCCGTAGCGCCACAACTCGAGCTTGTAGGCCTCGACGCTGTTGACGCGGAACTCGGCCTGTTCGCCGCCGCGGACGCATTTGGGCCACGCATAGCCGTACAGGCGGTCGGTCAGCAGGCGAAATTGATACGGCTTCGCGGGGTCGACCGTCAGCTCGACGCTCTTCGAGCCGTAGCCTTGCTTGGCAAGCGTGACGCGCCACACACCCGGCTCGATCGGTGCATACACCGAGCCGGTGGCCCGCGAGCGCACGGCGACACTCTGCCCAGCTCGCTGGAACTCGAGGCTCACGTCGCTCAGCGCCACGTACCGTTCATCGCTGACGTAACCGACCAGAATCATCGCGTAACTCTCCACAACGGACCTAGTCTGCGGTTGCTCGACGCGCTTCGCCCATCCCATCGCGCGTTCCTGGCCCCTAGTATTGAGCAAGTCGCGGCCGGTTGCAATTGCGCGGTGGAAAGAGCGTGCAATGAGTGCCTGATGACTCGTCACAACCTGTCGGACGGAACATGCGATAGCGCCCCGAACCGCATAACTCGCCTTGCCGAGTCGGGTCGCTTGCTCGATGATGCTGGCGTCATCACGCAGCCACGGAGGAGACAGCCATGATCGTCGGCGTACCGAAGGAAATTAAACGAGACGAGTACCGCGTGGCCATGTTGCCCGTCGGGGTCGAGGAACTCGTGCGCGCCGGGCAGCGGGTGATCATCGAGCGCGGGGCGGGCTTGGGGTCGGGCATCGCCGACGAACAGTACGAACAACACGGCGCGCAACTGGTCAGCACGAGCGACGAGGTCTTTCAGGCGGCCGATTTGATCGTCAAGGTTAAAGAGCCGCTCGCCGTCGAGTGGCCCCGGCTGCGAAAAGGGCAAACCGTCTTCACCTACTTCCACTTCGCCGCCGATCGGCAACTCACCGAGGCGATCATCCAAAGCGGTGTCACGGCCGTCGCCTACGAAACGCTGCGTGACGAGCGCGGGCAGCTCCCGTTGCTCACGCCGATGAGCGAGGTCGCCGGTCGCATGAGCATTCAGGAGGGCGCCAAGTACCTCGAACGACCGCAGATGGGGCGCGGCATATTACTGGGCGGAGTCCCCGGCGTCGCGCCCGCCAACATCGTCGTGCTCGGCGCGGGGGTCGTGGGAGCGAATGCCGCCAAGGTCGCGGCCGGGTTCGGAGCCAACATCGCGCTGCTGGACGTAAACATGGACCGGCTCCGCTACCTCGACGACGTCACACAGCCCAACGTCGACTGCCTGTTCAGCGATCGACACACCATTCGCGAGCTGCTCCGCCGCGCCGACTTGGTGATCGGCGCGGTGCTCATCCCCGGCGCGAAAGCGCCTCGGCTGATCGAGCGTGAGGACCTCAAGTTGATGCCCAACGGCAGCGTGATCATCGATGTGGCCATCGATCAAGGGGGCTGCATCGAGACCAGTCGACCCACGACCCATAGCAACCCCACGTACATCGAAGAGGGGGTGGTCCATTATTGCGTTACGAACATGCCCGGGGCGGTGGGCCGCACCAGCACGTATGCCTTGTGCAACGTGACTCTCGGCTGGGTGTTGAAGATCGCCAAGAGCGGAATCGTCGCGGCGGCCCAAGCCAGCAAGCCCCTGGCTCGCGCGATCAACATCCATGAGGGGCGGGTGACCCATCAGGCCGTGGCCAGCACATTTGGCCTTGCTTTTGACGCGCGGTTTGACGTGTGAGTTGAGCCGTTCTGCCCCAATCAGGGTTTGAACTCTCACACGGCCTTGGCGTAGGATACGTCATGGCAACCTTTTGGTGCGAGCAGGTGTGAGACGACATGGCGAGTGAATGGATCGAAGTGGCCCGCGTCGACGAGTGTCCCAGCGGCAGTTCGTGCGAGCGCGTGGCGGGTGACCGCATCGTGGCGCTGTTCAACGTCGACGGCGTGTTTCACGCGCTCGACGGCGTCTGCCCGCATCAAGGGGGCCCGCTCGGCAAAGGTTGCCTGAGCGGGTCGATCGTCACCTGCCCTTGGCACGGTTGGCAGTTCGATGTCCGCACCGGTCAGCATCAGCTCTCGGCCTCGTTTCGGCAGCCGCGCATGAATGTCAAGGTCGAGAACGATCGCGTGTGGGTCGAGACGCCGCCGGGTTCCTAATACATCGCAAGGGCCGTCAAC
Source organism: uncultured Planctomycetaceae bacterium (assembly GCA_964652155.1). GTDB lineage: Bacteria > Planctomycetota > Planctomycetia > Pirellulales > PNKZ01 > CAZZBK01. Next base: position 23,950 of record CAZZBK010000085.1, read on the forward strand.
GCCGTGATCGAGTATCGTCCGTTTCGCAACACCGACCCGCCCGACTTGGTCGACATCTGGCGCTCGCAACCCCGCGAGCGCGGGTTGACTCAGCCGATGTCGGTCGAGCTGTTCGAGCAGTCGATCCTGGCCAAACCGTATTTCGACCGTGCGGGACTGATCGTCGCCGCCGATGGTGACATGCTCGTCGGCTTTGCCCACGCCGGCTTTGGTGCCCGCGACGACGAGCAAGGTCTGTCGAACGTCTGGGGGACGACGTACCTTGTGATGGTGCGGGCCAACTATCAGCGGCAGGGCATCGGCAGCCGGCTGCTCGCCGAGAGCGAAGCGTATTTGAAGTCGCGCGGGGCACAGGTGCTCTACGCCGGCGGCATCCGTCCGCTCAACGCCTTCTATCTGGGACTCTACGGCGGCAGCGAAATGCCCGGCGTGCTCGACTCGACCCCCGAGGCACAGCAGTTATTCAAATCGCATGGCTACCGCGAGATCGACCGCACGCACGTGCTCAACCTGGAACTGTCGCGCTTTCGCCCCGTGGTCGACCGCACGCAGATGCAAATCCGCCGCTCGACTCAGCTTGTCGAGACACACGACCCACGCACCAACACCTGGTGGGAGGCCTGCACGTTCGGAGGCTTCGAGCGCACGCGGTTCGAGCTGACCGCGAAAGACGATGGCCGCAAGCTCTCGACCGTCACGTTCTGGACGATGCAGTCACTGTCGGCCAACTGGGGCGTGCAGGCCGCGGGGCTCATCGAACTCGCGACGATCGAGACCGAACAACGACACGGCTTCGCGACCTTTTTGTTGGGCGAGGCGCTCAAACGGCAACAAAGCCAAGGGGTCTCGCTGATCGAAGCTCAGACGATGGCCCACAACACGGCGGCGCTTAACTTATACCGGAAGCTCGGCTTTCACGAAGTCGACCAAGGGGTGGTCTTCCGCAAGCAGTCCGACTGACGAGTGATCGTCGATGGCCTCTCCGTTAGCCGCGCATCACTCGAACGCGGGCCACTTGAGTGTCGGCGGCTGGGCGTAACGGCGCATCTTGATCGTGAGCCGCCCGCCGGTGCCGGGCCCGAGCGCCACGCGGATCGCGGCCCCCTCGACGGGTCGCGGCGGCTCTTGATTCACGCTGACGTGTTCGATCCGGTGTTCGCCATACGTGCCGGCCTGAATGACGAGTTGCCGCGGCTCGACTTGATTCACGTTCACGAGCGACACGGTCACCTCGTCGGCCGTCATCCGCTCGACAAGCGCCGCCACATCGCGACTCAAGCCGCTGCGTCGCCGCTCGGGGTCAAAATACCGCAGCCGAGCGTGGAGCGGCCCGCCCGATCGACCGGGCAGAAATCCTCCGCACGCCAATTGCACGAGCGACTCGACCGAGCAGGGGTTGAACTTGGCCATGTCGTCGGCCAGCCGCGTGTCGGGGGTCGAGCGATCCTGTCGCAAGCCGTCGACACGAGTCCGAATCCGCTGCAAGTCTCGTTGCAGCACGTGCTCGGGGTAGAGCGAGTCTTGGCCGGAGAGATATTTGAGCCACGGCTGTTCGGCGACCCGGGCGTGGTCGGCCTCGCGCTGCGACCAATACCAGATCTCGAAGGCTCCGTGCGGGTAGGGTTGCGGATGAAAGTCGTACCAGCCCTGGTCGCCGTGCATGTAGGGGTACTGTTTGCGGCCCTCGATGACGCGCCCCTGACGTTCGAGCGCGTCGAGCTGTCGTCGCCAGGCGTCGACGTATTTCTGCTCGCCGCTGAGCAGCAGGGCGTTGCCCAGCCCCATCACGGCGAGCCGCACGGTGTTGCGATGCGATTGTTTGCCGGTGACGGGATCGATGCCGGTGAAGCCCCAGCCATACACGCCGCCGTACCATTTGCCGCCGACCGCGCTACCGATGCGGCCGTCGAGGCCAACGTTCGAGGGGAAAAT
>CAZZBK010000086.1:0-25788 GCA_964652155.1 uncultured Planctomycetaceae bacterium
CAGAAGGGATGAAGGATGAGGGATGAGGGATGAAAGGGGAGACACGCTCACGCGGGAGTGATCTGACATTTAGCACTTGGCACTTCGCATTTAGCACTTCCGATTGTTGACCTTGGCCAGCGGGGCTCTTAGGATGAAGTTGTGCCACAAATTGCTTGTCATCTTAAATTTTGCGTGTGGATTATGCCCCTGAATTTCGCTCGCCGCATGTTGTTGGGATTGTGTTTGCTTGCCCTCTCGGAGAGTCTGGCGTCGGCTCAAGCCACCAGCGATAAAAAACTGCTCCCGCCAAAAGACATGACGCTCGACACCAAAGACGGCGTGATGCTGCGGGTAACTTACTACGCGGGCACGAACGACAAAGATAGCGTCCCGGTGATTCTGCTGCACGAGTACAACAGCTCGCGGCGCGATTTGGATTCGCTGGCCCTGTACCTGCAAAAGACACACGGCTGCGCGGTGCTGTGCCCCGACCTGCGCGGTCATGGCGAGAGCACCACGGTCAAAGGCTCGACCAAACGACTCGACCTGATGCGGTTCCTGCCCGCCGACTATGAGAAGATGATCACCAACGACATGGAAGCGGTGAAAAAATTCCTCCGCGAGGAGAACAACGCGGGACAGTGCAATCTCGACAAGCTCTCGGTGGTTGGCATTCAAATGGGCGCCACGATTGGCACCGTCTGGTCGGCGATCGATTACACCTTCCCGACACTGGCCACGGGCAAGCAAGGCAAAGACGTCAAGGCCGTGGTCATGATCTCTCCGCAGTACAGTTTCAAGGGCTTGCCCATCGACAAGGCCTTCAGCGTGCAGGAGTTTCGCGAGACGGCTGGGATTCTGATCACCTGTGGCGAGGACGACCCAAAGAGCAAGGCCGACGCGGAACGGATCTTCAAGCAATTCACCGGCGGCCGCAAGCAACCGGATGACATCAAAGAGCAACGTTTTTTTCTTGTCCCCAAAGACACCAAGCTACAAGCCACCAAGTTGCTGACCGAGCCAAGCGCCAAGCTCGAAGAAGTGATCGGTGCGTTCCTCAAGCTCCGCGCTATCGATCTTCCGAACCCCTGGCAAAACCGTCCCAGTGCTCTGTAGAGTCGACGATCATCGGTAGGGACGATGTTCCCGAGGGGCGATCCAGCATCTCGATGCGGCCGAGTAATCGAGGCTCGCTGAGCTGTGCGTCTTGATCGTAAATGTGCGGGACAATGCCACGAGTCGCTTCGGTCGAGCGATAGTGCAGCGTCGAATACCGCAGCGCGGGCGAGTGCCCCGACTCGATCGTGTCGTCCTTGGGAAACAAGGTCAGCGAACTCATGCCAGAGAGGATGATGCCCAATGCCAAGGCGGTCTTGATGGTCGGATTCATTCGTCGCAAGCCTCGGTGTCGCTCATCCAGTCGCGAGATTGTCGACTCAATTATGCCACACGATTACCCTACCACGCTATTTTCAACTCATGACGAATAGCCAAACCTTGCGGGCTGCAAACTCTCGCTATTTTGACAATCGCGTGAAGATCATTCGTCCGCCGCTCGTCTGCAACACGCTGGTCACCACGACCCGCACAGTCTGTTGCAGCGCGTCGCGCCCATCGATGACCACGACCATTGTGCCATCGCCCAAATAGCCCACCCCTTGTCCTGACTCCTCGCCCGGCTTGATGACCGCCACCTCAAACGACTCGCCCGGCAGATACGCGGGTCGCAGGGCATTGGCCACGTCGTTGAGATTGATGACCTCGACGCCGTGCAATTGGGCGACTTGGTTCAAGTTGTAATCGTTCGTCACGATCTTGGAGTGCAACAGCTTGGCAGTCTGAACCAATTTGATATCAACCGCCGAGTCCGTATGATCCGCCAGAGTTATGGACTTGATTTGCAACCGCGCCTGCGGGTTGCTTTGCAGGCGCTGCAAAACCTCCAAGCCGCGGCGGCCACGCTGCCGGCGTTGCTTGTCCGTGCTGTCGGCGATCGATTGCAGTTCGTTCATCACAAAGTCGGTCACCAGCAGGGGGCCCGCGATGACTCCCGTGGCGGCCACCTCGACAATGCGACCGTCGATGATGGCGCTCGTGTCGAGCAACAGCGGTCGCTCACTCGCCTCGGGGACTGCTGGACGATCAGCCTCAGGGCCCAGCCCGCACAGACAGCGCCATAGCAGCGTGCTCGCAAAACAGGCGATCGACAGTGCCGTGCCCAGCCACACGACCAACCGCAGCACGCCCGGCAGCGCGAGCATGTTCGCCACGGGCAACGCTCCCCACGCCGCGACGAGCGCTCCGATCAGCAACCCACCCAGGAGCGCGTAGCCGAGCCGCGGCAGAGGGCGAACCACCAACAGGTCCAAGAGCACCACTGCGATCGGCAGCATGGTCAGAACCATACGCACCGTGCCGCGCAACTCTTCTTGCTGTCGAAAGAGCGTCGCCGATGTCTCCAGCGCCACGGCACCGAGGCCCCACAACAGCAACATCACGCCGTAAATCATTGCGCGGGGCATCGAATCCAACCAAGTCATAAAAGTTAGGAACGAGCGAAATGCAGCCGGTACTGCTGACGACAGTAGCGATCGGTCATCCCAGCGAGGTAATCTCCCACGGTGCGCTCCAAGCCCTCGGTGGCGATGCGTCCGCGAAACCCCTCGGGTATCCACTCTGGATGCCGCACATAGCCGTGGAACATATCCAGCACATGAGCCTGGGCACGGCGGCGGACCTTGAGCACCGCAGGGTGCCGATACACGCGCTGGTACAAAAACTGTTCCAGCTCCTGTTTCTGCTGGATCAACTCAGCGCCGGGCTCAATGATGAGGGGCGAAGATCGCACTGCCGCCACCGACACAACCCCGAACTGCTCGATGCGGGCCAGCGAATGCCGCAGCACGTCGCTAACCTGCCAATCGATCAGTTCATGCACCACCGAGCGTTGCAGTTCGCGGTCGGTCAGCGCGTGGTACCGCGATCGAACGCGCTCCACCGCGGTTCGCCACAACGGTGTCTCGGCCAATTCAGCGAGCGAGATCAGCTTGAGCTCCAGCGCATCGTCGGCGTCGTGCGCGTCGTAGGCCATGCTGTCGGCCGCATCGACGGCCTGCACTTCGAGCAGCGGCCGCTCGTGGTCATACCGCTTGTCGATGCGATGGCGTTGTCCTGAGAGCACTTCGATCGAGAGATTCAGGCCTGGGAACTCGACGTAACGCTGCTCGAGCTCCTCGACGATGCGGAGCGCGTGGCGATTATGCGAGAAGCCGCCATGCGCTTGCAGGCACTCGTCGAGCACGTCCTCGCCCGCATGCCCGAACGGCGGGTGTCCCAGATCGTGAAACATGGCCAGCGACTCGACCAGATCCTCGTTCAGGCGCATGGCCCGGGCCAGAGTCCGCGCGATCGAGGTGACTTCGATCGTGTGCGTGAGCCGCGTGCGATGGTAGTCGCCCAGCTCACCGGTAAACACCTGGGTCTTGCCGCTCAGGCGACGATAGGCGGTGCTATGAACAATCCGGTCCCGATCACGCTGATAGAGTCCGCGATACGCATGCGCGGGCTCACCGTGGCGTCGCCCCTGCGAGTCGGCCGTGTGCATGGCCCAGGGGGCGAGTAGCGTTTGCTCGCGCTCCGCGATCGAAAGCGGAGTTGCTGCCACGGCGTGGATGGAGGTCGGCTCGCTCACGCGCTCACTCCGCGCAGTTGCTCGGCTGAGGCGGAGAGCAGGTCGTAGAGCGCATCGAGCGATTGCGAAATGACGTTCGTCTGAGTGAGCACGGGCATGAAGTTCGTGTCGCCCGACCAGCGTGGCACCAAATGCCAGTGCAGGTGGCCGGGCACACCGGCTCCGGCGATACCGCCGAGATTCAGGCCGATGTTGAACCCCTGGGCGTTCATGTCGCGCTCCATCACCGTGACCAACCGCGCGAGCACGCTGACCGCCTCGGCATGCACTTCCGGCGGGCAGTCGTCGAGTCGGGCTCGATGATCGAGCGGTGCGACCAACACATGGCCGTTGTTGTAGGGATAGCGGTTGAGAATGACGAACACGTGCTCCAGGCGGCAGACGACCAGATTCTCACGATCGCGCGTATCGACCACGGTTCGACATAAAAAGCACGACCGCTCGCCACCGGGTCGCAGCGTCAAGGCCGCCGCGCGTTCAACTTCGCGGGCCTTCTCATCCGGATCGCGGACAATGTAACTGAGCCGCCAGGGGGCCCACAGTTGTTCGTTGCTCAAAATATCCTCGACATGCTCAGACTTGAATACTGGAAGTCTATGCCCTGTCATTGGTTACAACAAGTCCAACTCGTTCCTCCGCAAGTCGCTGTTGTCAATGGCCACCGCCGCCCCCTATGATCCCATGCTGTTCGTGTGGCGCGACGCGCTCGTGTCGCTGGGCGCGGATCGAGTTGTCCTGAAATGAGTTGTGGCATGGCGTTTCGAGTCGATGTCGATATTTTCCGCGGCCCGCTCGACTTGCTGCTGTACTTGGTGCGCAAGCACGAGGTCGATATTCTCGATCTGCCCCTCTCGACGATCACGGACCAGTATCTGAGCTACGTGAGCGTACTTGAGCAGCTCGATGTCAACGCGATCGGCGATTTCCTGGAAATGGCCAGCATCCTGCTGGAGCTCAAGTCACGGATGGTCTTGCCTCACGGGGACGAAGTGGCCGAGGAGATCGAAGACCCGCGGCAGGGGCTCGTGCAACAACTGCTCGAGTACCGCAAGTTCAAAGAGGCCGCCAGCATGCTCGAGGAGCGGAGCCGCTCGTGGCAGGAGCGTTACCCGCGGCTGGCGATCGACGTGCCGCCGCGACAACGGAGCCTGGCCGACGAACCGATCCGCGAGATCGAAATGTGGGACTTGGTCAGCGCCTTCGGCCGGATCATGCAGCAGCATGGGCATGGCCCCAGCCAGAACATTGTCTACGACGACACGCCGATCGAAGTTCATATGGATCGTATTCGCGAACAACTGCTGCGCGAGGGGCGTGTGGCGCTCGGCGACTTGTTCCAGCCGGGGATGCACAAATCGCGGCTGGTCGGCGTCTTCCTGGCCATCTTGGAACTGATTCGTCATCACTCGGTGCGGGTCGACCAGAGCCAACTATTTGGCGAAATCTATGTCACCCCAGGCCCAACCGTCGAGCAACCGATCGTCGCCTCGACCGACGCGGCGAGCCCCGAGCCGGTCGAGCCCGTTTCGCCCACCAAACCGCGTTAATCACGGTCGCTTGCGGCGGCTTCAATGGTCGGGGGCCTCGCAGGGTTCGGCTTGCCCTGCGGGCGATCTGGTTTACACTTGACCACGTGCCTCGCCCGCTTTCATTCTGTCGAGCTTCAGCGTGATTCAGAACCTGCCCGTCAAGTCGCTCCCGTTCAAGGACCTCACCATCGAAGGGTACTCCCGAGCGGCGGTACAAACCTACTGGCGGATCCCGGAGCTGAAGCTAGGTTTCGACCTGGGCGCACAACCGTGGGACTTCATGGGGACCGGCACGTGGTTCGTCTCGCACGCCCATCTCGATCATATCGCGGCGCTGCCCGTGTACGTGGCCAGGCGGCGCATGATGAAAATGGAACCGCCGATCATTTATCTGCCTGAGCAAACCGTTGACAACGTCGATCGGCTGCTCAAGGTGTTCACGCGGCTCGATGGCGGGCGGATGCCCTGCCAACTGATCGGGCTTAAGCCCGGCGACGAGGTAGAGCTGTCGCGCGAGCATGTCGTGACCGTCTCGGCCACCAAGCATCGCGTCCCCTCGCTGGGGTTTGTCGTCTGGGAGCGGCGTCGCAAGCTCAAGGCCGAGTACCTGAACCTGAGCGGCAATGAGATTCGCGACTTGCGACTGAGCGGCACGGACGTGACCGAGGAAAAGCGCGTCGCGCGACTGGCCTATGTGGGGGACTCAGCTCCCGAAGGGCTCGACAACTGCCCGGCCATGTTCGAGGCGCAGGTGCTGATTACCGAGTTGACCTTCGTGGCCCCCAGTCATCGCAAAGAGAAGATACACAAGTTTGGGCATATCCACCTGGACGACCTCATCGAGCGCCGCGAACGCTTCAAAAACGAGTTAATTATCGCGGCGCACTTCAGTACCCGCTATCATCACCATCATATCCGCAAGCTCGTCGAACGGGCTGCGCCCGACATGTTCGCAGGAAGGCTACACTTATGGCTCTAAACGCGCTCACTGAACAAGTCTCACGCCGCACGTTTGCTCGCCGCGTGGCGGCCACGGTCGCGATCGGTTCGATGACCAACGTGCTCGGCGGTAGTCGGGCACAGGCCGCGTTTCCGAAGGGCCGTTATGTCGATGTCCACACGCATATCGGCACGGTCTGGAACACGACGCAATTGCTCAGCGCGGCTGACTTATTGCGCTGGATGGACTCGCAAGACGTGGCGCAAGCGGTGGTCTTGCCGCTCGTCTCGCCCGAGTCGTCGTCGTATCCCATTTCAACTCAATTGGTGCTGAGCGACACGGCGGCGCATCGCGATCGCTTGATCCCGTTCTGCTCGATCGATCCGCGCACGAGCTATAACGGCTCGACCAAGGGGCTGCTGGGCATGTTGCAGGCCTACAAAGACGCCGGCGCGAAAGGCTTCGGCGAGCACAAGCCCGGGGTCAAGATCGACGACCCGCTGAACATGAAACTGTACGAGGCCTGCGCCGAGTTGCAGCTACCCGTGTTGTTCCATCTCGACAACCAGCGGAACATGGACGCTCCCGGCCTGCCTGGGTTGGAGCGGGTGCTCAAAACATTTCCCACGCTCGTGATGATCGGTCATGGGCCCGGCTGGTGGGCCTCGATCAGCGCGGGGCTGACGCAGGCCGAACTGGGTGGGTACCCGCGCGGACCCGTCATTGCCGGCGGAGCCATCGACACGTTGATGGACAAATATCCGAATCTGTACGGCGACCTGTCGGCAGGCAGCGGGACCGGCGCGATCCGGCGCGACAGCGAGTTCGGTCGTCAGTTCCTGATCCGCCGAGCCGATCGGCTCATGTTCGGCACCGATTACCTCTCGCCCGGTCAAAACGTTCCGCAACTCGAGCTATACGGCCAGATCGACCTGCCCGCCGAGGTTCAAGAGAAGATTTATCGCAGCAATGCGCGGAAACTCTTGGGCCTTGTCGGATGAGCGGCGAGGCGCGGGCGGCTTATGTGCATGTGCCGTTCTGCGCCCATCGCTGCGGTTACTGCAACTTCACGCTCGTCGCCGGGCGCGACGACCTGATCGAAGCGTATTTGATCGCCCTGGAACGCGAACTCGCGCAGCTCGGCGAGCCTCGGCCGGTTGACACGCTCTTTCTGGGTGGTGGCACGCCGACCCATTTAGCTCCGCCGCAACTCGACCGCCTGCTGCGGCTCGTGCGGCACTGGTTCACATGGTCGGCTCCTGGCGAGTTCAGCATCGAAGCCAACCCCCGTGACCTCGACGCCGAGCGGGTCAACGTGCTGGCGCAGCATGGCCTCAACCGAGTCAGCATCGGGGCGCAGTCATTTCGGGCCGAGAAATTGCACCATCTGGAACGTGACCACCACGCAGCCGAGATCGTCGCCGGGGTCGAGCGCCTGCGGGGCCACGTCGAGAGCATCTCGCTCGACCTGATCTTTGGCTGCCCCGGCGAGTCCCTTGAGCAATGGCAGAGCGACCTGCAACAGGCCATCGAGCTACGCCCGCAGCATCTCTCGACCTACGGGCTGACGATCGAACAGGGCACGATGTTCTGGAATCGACAGTATCACGGTCAGCTTGCATCGATCGACGAAGAAATCGAGCGCGCCATGTACAGCGCGGCGATGGATCAACTCGCCGATGCGGGATATGAGCACTACGAGGTATCGAACTTTGCCCAGCGTGGCTATCGCTGTCGACACAACGAGACCTATTGGGCCGCCGAGTCGTATTATGCCGCCGGTCCCGGCGCGGCCCGATATCTGGGCGGCCGACGCGAGGTGAACCACCGCAGCACAACGACCTGGATCAAGCGGATGATGGCCGGCGAGTCGCCGGTGGCCGAGTGCGAAGAACTCTCTGCCGAGGATCGGGCCCGCGAGGCGTTGGTGCTCGCCCTGCGCCGCCGCGACGGCGTGGAGCGCGCGTCGTTTGCCCAGCGATTCGGCTACACGGTCGATGAACTGCTCGGGGCCGAACTGCCGCGACTCGGTGAGCTGGGGCTGCTCGCCGATGACGGCGCGCGAGTTACGCTCTTGCGCGAAGGGTTGTTCGTCAGCGACGCCATCTGGCCGCGATTGTTGCGGCGCTAACGCTCGCAGGAACGTTCAAGGCAGCACGATCACGCCGGTTATTTCAGCCATTCCGCCAGCCCGCGGCCGAGCCGTTCGCCGGTCTCGTAGTAGGTCTCGGCGTTGTGGTTGTAGTGATAGCCTTGATTGACCGGCGACACGTCCGCCTCGCGCCACAGGTCGCGCGTGTCAATCGCTTTCACGTTCCCTTTGAACTCGGGGTATTTACCTTTGTCGCCGTCAACCGCCAGTTGAGCCTCTGCGATCTGCAGGCCGAAACTCTCGCGACCGGGATTGCCACAGCCGGTGGCCAGCACAAACTTGGCTTGCGGAGCATTAAAGTCCTTGCGCAGCGAATGGATGAGATGGACGAGATTTTGCTCGTAGCGGCTGGCCAGCGCGGCGCTTTGATCCTTGTGTCCTTGCCACCACACAAAGCCCGCGACTTCGTACCCTTGACCTCGATAGCCGGGGTAGTACTTCTCCAGTTGCTTCAAGACCGCTTTCGCGTGCGCCGTGTCGGCGTCGTATTGACGACCGGCGTACCAGGGCACCGGCTTGGGTTCGGCGCCTTTGTCCCAAAAATTGGCGACGTCTTTGTAGCCCGCGAAGATCTTCCCTTCGAATTCGAATCGCTCGCTGCCGGGCGGGAGCAGGTCCCAGCCCAAGCTGCGATTGCCAATGCACGCCTTGAGCAGCAGCACCGGTCCGGCATGGACATGGCCCATGACATGACCGAAACCCAACTCCGGACCGAATGAGCCCTTGGGCGACAGCCATTCGTTTCGGACGTCGCCGAACTTTTCCATGTCCTTGTAGTCAACGCCGCGCTGATCCATCACATGAACATAGCGAACGTCTTGCCGCGTGGTCCAATTGCCTGCGTCATCGACGAGATGCGGATACTTGCCCTGCGTCTTGACCAAGTACTCGAGCGAGCCCTTCGTCTCCTTCGGACCAACCTTGCCAAAGCCGAGCATGTTGGATTGTCCCAGCATGATGTAAACCTGCACGGGCTGGCTCTGGTCAGCCGGCTGGCCATCGGGGTCGGGCAGTTCCCGGGGCACATCGGCCGCAAATGTCGTAAGCGAACCAAGCATCAGCAGCGTCGCGGCGAGCAGAAATACATACTTGGTCATCAGAAGTCGTTCTCTTTCGTTGTGGGCATTAGTGCAGTTGGGTCGTCTCAGCGGCCAGGGCCTGTGGATGACGCGGATCTTCGCGCTAGCGAGACTCCTATCGTGGGTCAGCCCAGCGGAAAAGTCAAATCCACTCGACATCGCCAAGACCTCGCGGGGCAAATGTCGCCGGATAGGCCGTGCGAGCGGCCTTGACTCACTGCAGCGGACGCGGCATTCGGATAGAATTGGGCCGGGTAATATACGAACCGCAGAGATTGCTGATGCGACCATCGACCGTTGTTCAAGGGGCGCCGCTCCTGGTGTATTTGCTCGACACGCTGGGGCTCAAACGCAAGGCGGCTAAAAATCTGCTCAAGTTTGGCGCGGTCGTGGTGAACGGAGTTCCGATTCGGCAATTCGACCATCGGCTGTCGCCCGGCGATCGCATTACGTTCCTTGAACTCCAGGCGGCCGCGGCCATCGACGGCCTGCGCAATGCCGGGGTTCAGCTCATCTATGAAGACGACGCTCTGTTGGTCGCCGATAAGCCCTCGGGGTTGCTCACCGTGGCCACCGATGACGTGAAGACCGAAACGCTTTACGTGCGGGTCAACGAGTTTCTGTCTCAACGCGAGTCGCACGACACGGTCCGCGCCGTGCCCGTCCATCGGCTCGACCAAGGAACCTCGGGACTCGTGCTGTTTTCCAAAAGCGACGAGATCAAACGGGTGTTGCAAGCCGCCTGGCCAACGGTCGAGAAAACCTATTGGGCCGTCGTGCTAGGACGACCGAAGCTCGACCAAGGCACGATCACCAGCTATCTGACCGAGGACAAGTCGTTCAAGGTCTTCAGTCGCGATCAGCCTACGCCCGGCGCTCAGCGAGCGGTCACGCATTATCGCGTGCTGCAATCGCAAGCCAGTTTATCGCTCGTGGAGATTCGCTTGGAAACCGGCCGCAAACATCAGATTCGCGTTCACATGGCGCATCTGCGTTGTCCGGTGGCCGGTGACGAGCGTTACGGCGGCAAGTCCGATCGTTGCTCGCGGCTGGCCCTGCATGCCGGTGAGTTGACCATTACGCATCCGGTGACTGAGCAGCGGTTAAAATTTAGCTCGCCGCTGCCGGCCGAACTGGGGCGATTATTGAACCTCCCGTAAACAGCTTTGGATTCTCCGATAGCCAGCTTAACCCTTCGCGTTAGATGACCTGAACGTCTCAACCGCGGCTGGCTGCAAGACACAACCTCGAACGGTTGATTTGAGGATCAACAGGTCGAGGCTTTCAAACGTTCGGCATACGATCGCGCCTGGGCGGCAAAGTCGATGCCGACCTTCTCACCCAACGCCTGGCGAAGTCGTTGCGACACGCTCCCCAGCCGTCCGTCGCCGATCCGCATGCCCTCGAACGAGCGCACGTGCAACAGCCCAATGCTCGTGCTGGTCAAGAAGAACTCGTCGGCGTGCTGGGCGTCGTCGGGCGTGAGGTCCGTTTCGCGGCTGGTGATGCCCAACTCGCCGGAAAGTTGCAGCACCAGGTCGCGGGTCACGCCATGCAACACCTTGTGCGGCGGGGGCGTGAGCACCTCGCCGTGCCGCACGAGAAACAGATTGGCGCTCGTGCTCTCGGTTAAATATCCCGCCGGGTCGACCATCACGGGCCACGCGCCGCGCTGCCGAGCTGCGACCTGCAAGTTGGCAAGCTGAAAGTACCAACGACTGCGGGTCTTAATCGAGGCGTCGATGAGCGAACTGGGAATGGCGTGTTGATCGCTAACGAGCACATCGAGCCCCGAGTCATACGCATCGGCGAGCGAGGCCAGTTTATGCAGCAAGGGATGGCAACTGATGACGACCGTCGGCTGCCGCTCTTCCGGGCCGAAGGTGTCATAAAAGCCCGCGGCAGGGCCGCGCGACACGTTATGAATAATATTCCAGTCGACGTCGGGTGCCTCGGAGGGCACGTTCCGCGCCAGCGTGTCGAGCGTCGCGCGATGCAGTGCATCGAGGTCGAGCCCCGGATCGATGCGTAGCACGTCGAGGCTGTGAAACAACCGTTGCAAATGCTCGCGCACCCGAAAGGGCCGCTGGCGAAATGTCCTGGTCACCTCGTAGGCCATGTCCCCCATCACCAGGGCCGAGTCATAGATCGAGATCCGAGCGGCGGACTCGGGAACAAAATCACCATTGAAATAAACGACGCGCGCGCTCATGACGCCCCACAATTAATCATTGGCGGTCGAACTCAAATGCTCTTTCAAGTCGGCAAGCCCTTGTTGCAGATCGCGCACCTGTCGGTCGAGCGCGTTGCGGGCGATGCGGACGTGATCCATGATCTTCTCGCTGTTGCCCCGAATCGTCTCACTCCAGCCGTTGAGCTTGTCGAGGTCGGCGGTTCGCTTGGCGATTTCGAGGATGGCCGCGTCAAGCTTGGTGAAGTCGGCCGCTTGAGCCGAGCGTTCATGAGCCGACCGAACGCAGAGCGCCTTGGCCAGCGTGACGCCGACGCGCAAGAAGAGGTCGGACTGATTGTCTTCGGCGTCCCAGACGACGATCACGTCGTGGCCGTGACGAAACACCTGGTCGACCAGCGGCGGGGCGGTCTTCTTCGAGAAGACGAACAGCCCCACCTGCGCCTCGCGGTTCTTGCGTGCGATATCGATCTCGTTAATCGCCGTTTGCAAGTCATACCCTTGCACCTCCTTGGCCTCGACGGCGATGCGTGCCGCCGGAGCGGCGCTGTCGGGACCAAGCGTCAGGACGCAATCCCCCACCTTGCAGTTCTTGATCAAGCCCGTTGTGCTGCCGGTCGCCTGGGCGATATCTCCCGCCGACTGGCAGAGGTGTTCGAGGAACGCGCACACGCTATCCTCGAATTCCACGCCGTGGCGCGTCGAGCGCTGCGCCTCTTGCTTGCGGGCAATCATCGCCGACAGGGCACTGGCAACCTCCTGCTGAAACTTGACGTTGGTCTGCTCATGCTGTTTGAGGGTTTCGAGCAGTTCGCGCCGCAATAGGCTAAGCGCCGACTGTTCGTTGTCGAGCGTGAGGTTGCTGCGGATGGCCGAGTCGGTCTTCTCGACGATCCCTTTGAGCTTGTTGAGCGCCGAGTGATCGTTGTCGAGGCTGAACTCATCGCTGATGCGGCGTTGGGCGTCTTGCACATTGCGTACCAACCGGCTCAGTGCCGAGTCATCCTTGTCGAGCGAGAACTCCTTGACGACGACGTTGATCTTGTCTCCCAGATCCTTGGTGAACTGCCCTTGCTTCTCGGTCATTTCGGCGACGAGCCGGGCCAGAGCGCCATCTTTGTTATCGAGCGAGAACTGCCGCAGCACGACCTCGCTCTGATTTTTGAGCTGCGTCGCCATCGACGTGCCCAGCATTTGCAATAAGCCCTGCGACTCGCTGGGGCTGAGCAACTTGAAGAGCGGGCTTTGCTGGCCGACGTGACTCACCAGCGTGCGGCACAACTCGCTGTCGGTCGTGCCAATCTGTCGGCGGAGAACCTGTTCGAGTTCGCCATCGCGACGCACGAGCCGCTCGAGCCGTTCCTGAAACCGGCCGGTGCTGGGGTCAAAATACTCCTTGAGCGTCGAGGTCATCTGCTGATTGATCAGTTGCGTGTGCTGTTGCAACTGCTGATCGAGACCGCCGAGCATCCGTTCGCATTCACGTTCGATCGTGCTGGCGTCGAGCTGCCCGCGCGCCTGTCGCAGCGCCAGCACGCCGATCCGCAGGGCGGTTAGGGCAAACTCTTCACGAGGACCGCCGTCGACATAGCGGCTCAGTTCGGCCACCAAGTCGGGATCGACAATTTTGAGATCCAAGAACAACGGCTCGAACGGGGCTGATTCTTCGGCCGTAAATGAGGCATCGGCGACATTCGACATGGACGCATTCCTCTTACGTCGGCAGGGCAATCCGTTACGTCAGACACGCCTCAGTATGCCAAGAGAGCACTGAACATTCAATCAGGTGTGGCTCACGCGCCTCGCTTCGCCTGAATAGGGCAGGGCAGGGGGGGCGCAGGTCAACCTTGAGCCCCCGACCCGGTTTCTCTACAATCGCCGCCACTGACATGTGGCAATCGACCCTGGTTGCCCCAGCGGATCTATGACTACAGATTGTTTGACAAACGATTGGAGGAGCGAATGGAGCGAACGCTGATCCTGTTCAAGCCCGACTGCGTGCAGCGACGCCTGGTCGGTCGTATTCTGCAGCGGTTCGAGGACAAGGGATTCAACGTCATCGCCATGAAGATGATGCGGGTCACGCCCGACCTTGCCAAGCAGCACTATGCCGAGCATGTAAGCAAGGGCTGGTACCCGACGCTCGAAGCATTCATCACGGGTGGCCCGATCGTGGCCGCCGTGCTCGAAGGGCTGGAGGTGATTCGGGTGGTGCGCGACATGCTGGGGAAGACGAATGGCTTGCAAGCCGCCTCGGGGACAATCCGGGGCGACTTTAGCTCCAGCCGACAGATGAATCTGGTGCATGCCTCGGATGGCCCGGAAGCGGCCGCACGCGAGATTCAGTTGTATTTTCAGGCCCAAGAAGTGCTCCAATACACGCCCACGATCACCCCTTGGATGCGTGCCGGCGACGAGACTTAAGCACGGAGAGACTTAAACGCGGGCTGTTCCAGCGAACCTGCTCACGCCGCCCCGGCGGATATCGATTCCCGGGGCGGCTTTTTTCATGCGCCGAGCTTGCCCACCGCCGTCTCGGCGCGCAGTTGGTTGATCATATCGCGGGTGGCGGCCGCGACGGCCTCGGTCCAGCGCGACTCGCCAAACTGGGCGTACTCCTTACGCTGATGGGCAAAAATGATCCCCCGCGAGTTGTTGATCACGGCTCCGAGCCCCTGGGCGTCAAATCCGCCCGCCACGTCTCGAGCCGATCCCCCTTGGCTACCGTAGCCTGGCACCAAGAGCCACGCATGGGGCATGGCCGCCCGAAGCTCGACGAGTTGGGCCGGATAAGTTGCCCCGACGACCGCCCCGACCGCGCCGTAGCCACAGGCTCCCTGGGTTTTAAGAGCAAGCTGCTCGACGAACGTGGCGATGCGTCGGTAGAGCGGCACGCCATCGCTGAGCAGGTCTTGAAATTGTCCGCCGCCGGGGTTGGACGTTTTGACCAGGACAAACAAGCCCGCGTCGCGAGCCACGGCGACCTGCACAAACGGGTCCAGACTATCATCGCCCAGGTAGGGGCTGACCGTCAGGGCATCGCCCCCCCAAGCGCTCTCGGCCCCCAACAGGCCATCAGCATACGCCTCGGCGGTCGAGCCGATATCGTTTCGCTTGGCATCGAGGATGACCAACAGCCCACGACGTCGGGCATGGGCGATCACGTCGACGAGCGCGGCGAGACCGGGCACGCCGAGCTGCTCGAAGAACGCCGATTGCGGTTTGACCGCCGGCACCAAGGGGGCCACCACGTCGATGATCTCGCAGCAGAAGCGACGAAACGCGAAGGCTTGACGCTCCCGCGGGTTGTCGACCCCCACGGGTTCGAGTCCGGCAGGCAGTTGTGCAAACCGCGGGTCGAGTCCCACGACCACGGGGTTTCCGCAACGACGGCATGCGGCCGCCAATCGATCGGCAAACGTCACAATGACACGCTCCACGAAAAAACGGCGTCAAAGCGGGCAGTGTAACTTGAACCGGGCTGGGCGATAAGCGGTCACGCGCGCGGCGGGGGTGAAAAATCGCGCAGAATTATCAAAATAGTCTGGACATTATTCCGCGAAGGACATTAGTATTCGCTACGGAGAGTGGCAAGGGCCGCTCAGAGTGTGGCAAAGTTTTGGGGATTTTTTCACCGCGCAGGCCTGACACGGGCCAACCTAATTCTCGCACCTCTTTTTTTCGCCGCGGTTCCGACGTTTGTTGCCGGGTCTTGACGAGTGAAGTGGTTGGGTAGGGGTGGTTCCAGCAGCCAGAAACCCACGTCGGCAGGTCGCTCGTTCTCCTACCCCGTGGGCCTGTTTTGGCCAGTCTTGCTCGGCTATCCGGTGTTTAGCGTGCGCGTCGATCGTGGAACGCACGAATGTCTTAGGTTCGGTTTCGTGAAGGATGGCTCGTATGGGTAAGAAGTTGTACGTCGGGAATCTGCCCTGGTCGGTGACCTCGTCGGATTTGCAAAGCTTGTTCGCGGCTCATGGCCGCGTGGTCTCGGCCGAAGTGATCACGGACCGCGAGACGGGCCGGTCACGCGGTTTCGGTTTCGTTGAAATGGAAACCGATGAAGACTGCAAGGCAGCCATCGCCGCCTTGCACGAAACCGATTGCAAAGGCCGCAACATGACCGTCAACGAAGCTCGTGAAAAGACAGGTGGAGGTGGCGGCGGCGGCGGTCGCGGTGGATACCGTGGCGGCGGAGGGGGCGGTGGTGGTTACGGCGGCGGCGGAGGCTACGGTGGTGGGGGTGGAGGTGGTGGCTACGGCGGTGGCCGTGGACGTCGCGATTAGTTTTTCCAGCCGCGTCGTTACACTCGAACAAGACCGACGCGGCGGCAAGTCTGCTGACTGACACCGGGGATAGTCGACCACGCGTTGACTATCCCCGGTTTATTGGTGCCCGGCAGGTCGTTGAGGTGCTCGGGAACACGAGCCCCAGCCACCCAAGTCCACATGACCACTCAAGTCCACGTGGCAACGTAGTCGCCGTTCGCCTCGGCCCCCAGCGGTTTATAACGCAGGGTCAATTTGCCTCGCCCGAGGGTCACCAAGACATAGCCCGGTCGGAGTTCGTCGACAAAAAAACCGCTCGCCTTTTGCTCCCGGATTGCGACGGCGAGATTGCGGTCCTGGTTGTAATAGACCGAAGGGCACAGCGTCTCAACCACTTGCGCATGATCGCGCCAGCCGCGAATGCCGTTGTGGAAATGACCATGAAAACACGCCATAAACCGTTCGGAAAAACGATCGAGCAGTTTGTAAAAGGCGGTTTGACCATCCTCGGGCTTCACATACCAGCCCCGGTCGGGGTTGAGGTTCTGGTGAATGGGTACGTGGCAAGCGAGCACGATTCGCAAGTCATTCTGTGCTGCAGCGAGGCACTCCTTCTCCAGCCACTCGAGTTGCCTTGGACTGATGAAGCCGAGATGCGAGTCGACATGGGAATTGCCCATGAGCAAAAACCGCACGCCCGCGTGATCGAATGAGGCGTCGATCGGAGCGCGGATGTACTGCGTGAACAAGTCGTGCGGGTCGTGATTGCCGGGCACTTCGTGGATGGGCTTGCGGAGTTCCTTGCGCGAGTCGACGTAGATGGGATACTGTGCCGGTCGCCCGGCATCGACCACGTCGCCCAGATGGAGTACGAAATCACCCGGCGCGGCATTGATCTCGGCGATTGCTTGGCGCCATTGGCGCTCGGCCGTGGGTTTATCTTGCCGGCCGAGATGCGTGTCGCTAACGATGACGAACGAAAACTCCGCGAGATCGTCGGCGGCCGAGAGTTGCCACGTGGCACCCATCGCGCAGCCTCCGATGGAGGCCGCGAGAAATGATCGCCGTGTCGTGCCCGCAGCGGGCGAAATTATCCGGCGGAGTTGGCAGGTCGTTGAACTCACAATGGATTACTCCAGGAAGACCGTTTGTCGATCACCGCTTGAAAACGCGATGACACACTTGAGTGGTTCGTCGCCCATATTCTCCAGGCCATGCGCGACCCCGGCCGGTATCCGCAACGTCATGCCGGACGAAAGTTCAACCAGTTCGTCTCCCAGGCGATGGCGACCACGGCCGGCCGTAACCAACAGCACCTCTTCACAATTGGGGTGGTAGTGAAGTGGATTGCGTTGGCCGGGCACGATTTCGCATATCCCAAGCGTCAGCTGCGCACCCTCGATGAGTTGCTCATTGCACAACCACTGGAGCGTTCCCCAGTCGAAGGTCTGGATCGGCAGAACGGCACTATCGGTCACGATCGTCATGAATGGAAACCTATCACGTCGGGCCTCAAGGCAATGAGCCTTGATGACGAGCCGCAAGAGACTCAAGGTCTGTTGCGTGCTCATCACCAAGGCTCATTTTAGCCTGAACACAAAATGCTGGCGATCAGCTTATCTGTTCAACCAGTCGTAATCGTGCAACACACCAAAGGCGTCGGGCCGAGCGCGTTGCGTACTCGACGTGCCCGAGGAGATTTCCGGAGTCAGGCTGAAGGCAATGCCCTGGGCGAGCAATTGATCGAGCGGGACACCGGCAATCGTGATGTGCTGCAGGCTCGACGAGACCGGGGTCTGCAGCGCCTGGCTCGCGGCATCGAGCGAGCTTTCGATCTCGTCGTTGCTGAAGAACGAGTCAACCGCTCCGTCTTGCAAGGCCTCGCCCGCGGTGGGCAAGCGGCGAGTGCCGATTCCCAACTCGGTCGACATCAGATCATCGGAGCTATCCGTCGAATCGAGACCCAAGATATGGCCGAGTTCGTGCATCACGACGGTCAACAGGTCGACATGGGCCGAGGCCGTGGTGGGCGTCGGAGCCTTCAACTCGCTGATCGAAACATACTCGGTGAACTCGTCGTTATTGAGTGGCGAACGATCGATGAACCAGCCCATGCCCACGGCGTTGTCATCGATGTTGACCACACCCGGCGTCTGCACGTAACCGAGCAGTCGAGCGTCGTCGTAGTTGCCGATGACGAAGGACACGTTGTCGAGCGCGGCACGCTGATCGTTGCTGATACCCGACGCTGTCCAGATATCGACCGCGGCGGAGACAATCGGAGCCAGATCCGTGGCCGTGAGCGTCGAGGTGTCGTTGCCCGACAAGCCCGTGGCCAACTGTTGCGGCGAAACCACTTGAATGTTGCTGGAAGCAAATGTGGCCGTGGTCTTCGCGCCACCCGTACCCGTATTGCCCAAGTCATTGGTGGTGACCTGGAACTGCACGGGGCCGGTGTAGTTGAGCTGTGGCGTGAAGATCAAGCCGCTGGCCGTGTCGGCCAACGTGGCGTTGATGCGGGACAGCGGGGCAGTGACCTTGATCGTGCCCGCGTTGTTGATGCCGATATCTCCCGGGAGCAAACCACCGGGCACTGAGCTGCTAATGTTCAACGAACCCTTGCTCACAAAGATGGTCACCGCTTCATTCCCGCTGTTGTTGTCAACATCGCTGATCGACACGCCGGTCAGGCTCATCATGATATTCTTGTGAGCCGTGGCTTGGTTGGGCACGGTATTGGCCGGAGGCGTGTTGACCGCCGTGATCGCCAAAGTCTGTGAACCGAGGTTGCTGGTGTTGTTATCCACGTCCGTGACGAGGAACGAGATCGTCCGGTTCGGAGACACGACAGTCGGGTTCAGGCTAAGGTTCTGGAAGCGGATCGACCGCAAGAACGATTGCATGACCGCGGGCGTAAAGGTCGTGCCAACACTGGCCGCTCCGATCGAGAGCACGCCGGTGAGGTTGTTGTAACTGCCGGTTGCGCCACCCTGATTGCTGAACAACAGCCGGTCAGTCGAGAGTGGCGAGAGGATCGTGATTGCGGCACTCTGGACATTGCTGTCGGTGTCCGTGAGGAACATCGTGTTGTCGACATACGTCGACCCGGTATTTTCCGTATAGGTTTTACCGGTCGCGGACATGGTGACCACCGGCGAAAGCGTGCCGGGAGCACCGGTCGAGTTGATCGTGACCGTGATATTGGAAGTCGCGGTGAGTGCGCTACCCAGACCCGTGTTGCCGAGGTCATTGCTGAGGAGCGTAATCTTCTCGCTGCCGACATAGCTGTTGGCACTGATGTAGTTCAAGCCACCCGCGACGCCCAAGGTGGTATTGATGCGTGACAGCGGGGCAGTGACGACCACGCTGGCCGAACCGTTGCCCGAGACAATATCGCCCGAGGTGATGCCACCGCCGACCGTCGTGTTCAAAGTCAACGAACCGTGCTGAGCGCTGAGCGTGATTTGGACCGTGTTCGATCCGGCGTCGACATCGGTGATCGAAATGCCATTGACGTTGACATTCGTCGTCGTGTTGAAGTTGAGCGGCGAGACGATGGTGTTAACCGGAGCGTCATTAACCGCGTCGATCGTCAAGGCGACGGTGCTGGTGGCCGTCATCGCGCCACCCAGGCCCGTATTGCCACGATCGTTGGTCAAGATCGTCAAAACGTCCGAGCCGTTGTAGTTCAGGACGCCCTGATATTTCAGAGCGGTCAGATTGGCCAGGGTGGTGTTGATCGCCGAGAGCGGAGCGCTGAGGATGACCGTTCCGGTGCCATTACCAGACACATGACCAGCCGTCACTCCACCGCCCAAGCCGGTGGTCACAGCGAGCGTGCCATGCGCCACGCTCAAGGTGACGGCGACCGTCGCCGAGCCAGCATCCGCGTCGGAGATCGACACACCCGTGATGGCCACTTGTGTATCTTCGTTGACCGAGAACGCGGTCGAGGCGAGCGAATTGCTCGGCGCGAGATTCAGCACGCCGATCGTAATGGGCATGCTGGCCGATGACGACACTGTGCCACCCAGACCGCTGTTCCCCTGATCGTCGATCGAGATGCTCAACGCTTCGGTGCCCGAGTAGAGCGGCGTGTTGCCGTAGGTCAGTCCCGTGCCGTTACCCAGCGAGAGATTGATCGCCGCCAACGGAGCGGTGATGGTCAGCATGGCGCTACCCGTACCGCTGATCTGACTGGGGGAGACGCCACCGATGACAGTGGTATCGAGCGTCAGGGTGCCATGCGCCACGCTCAAGGTGACAATTTCATCGTTGCCTGCGTTATCAACATCGCTGACGGAGATGCCCGCCAGCGTGGTGGCCACATCTTGTGTGACGGCCGCCGAGGTCGGAGCGGAAATCGTGGGCGTGTCGTTGATGGCCGCGACGCTCAAGGTAATGGCGCTCGTGGCGTACAGGGCACTACCGGTGCCAGTGGCACCACGATCGTTCGTGACGGCGGTGAGTGTATCGGAGCCGTTGAAGTTCAGGTTGCCTTGGTACAACAACCCGGTCGCGTTGGCCAAGGTCGTGCGGATCAACGACAACGGCGCGGTGACGATAACCGTCCCGGTGCTATTGCCGCTGATATTCGCCGAGGTGACGCCGCTGCCAACCGTGTTATTGAGAATCACCTTGCCGCTCGGCGCACTGAGCGTGACGGTCACATTCGACGCGCCGGAGTCAATATCCGAGATGTCCAGGCCCGTGATCGCGACCGTCGTGTCCTCGTTCACATTGAACAAGCTGGAGGCGATGGAACTCGTCGGAGCATGATTGATCAGGCTGACGTTGAGCGTCAGGAAGCCGGTCGAGGTCAGTGCCGTGCCGGAACCGGAGTTGCCCAAGTCGTTGGTCACGACCGTCAACGTATCGTTCGAGTGGCTGGAGGTAATCAAGTAACGCAGGCCGGAGTTATCGCTGAGCGTGGCATTGATGGCCGCAAGCGGGGCAGAAATCGTAACGGTACCGGTGCCATTATTGGTGATCTGACCAGAAGTCAACCCGCCACCCACGGTCGTGCTGAGCGTTAGGCTGCCGCGAACGACACTCAAGGTCACCAATTCATTGGCTCCGTTGGAGTCGACGTCCGCCACCGAGACGCCGGTGATTGTCGTCAGGTCGTAACGATAAACCGCGGCATTGGCAAACGGAACCGTCGTGACCGGAGCGTCATTGATCGCATTGATCGTAATCGTCCGCGAGGCAATATTGCTCAGATTGTTCGAGGTGTCCGTCACCTGGAACGCAACCGTGTGCGACAACACCGGGTTGTGGTTCGTCGGATCGGAATACCGCACCGACTGCAAGAAGGACTGCATCACCGCGGGCGTGAAGGTGGTGCCGACACTGGCCGCGCCAATCGAGAGCACGCCGGTGAGCGAGTTGTAACTGCCGGTCGCGCCACCTTGATTGGTAAACGTCAGCTTCTCGGTGAGGCCTGGCGAGAGCAACGTAATCGTCGCGCTCTTCAGGTTGCTATCCGCATCCGAAACACTGAGGGCACCGTCGACGATGATCGAGGCGGCGTTTTCGTTCCCCGTGGCCGAGGTGACGCTGGCAATCAGGCTCGGGCTCGATGAGTTGACCGAGTTGACCGTAATGCTGGTCGCCGCCGTGCCGACCATGCTGCCGCCGCTGCCGGTATTGCCGAGATCGTCAATCGAAATGGTGAACGTGTCGGCGCCCGTGTAGCCGTTGTTACCGAGATAACGCAGGCCGGTCAAATTGTTGAACGTGTTGTTGATGGCCGAGAGCGGAGCGGTGATCGTCACCGTCGAGCCACCGTTGCCAATGACCTGGCCACTGGAGATGCCACCCGACACGGCCAGATTCAAAGTCAACGAGCCGTTCAACACGGTCAGCGTGACCGCTTCACTCGCGCCAAGTGAGTCGACGTCCGTCAGCGATACGCCCGCAATGCGGGTCAACGTGTCCTGGTTGATCGTCGCGGTGACGGGTGAGGTGGCCACGGGAGCGTCGTTGATGGCGCTGACCGTCAAGGCAATCGTGTCGGTATCGCTCAGCGAACCACCGGTGCCCGTGCTGCCACGGTCGTTGGTGAAGATCGTCAGCACGTCGGTGCCGTTGTAGTTGGCCAAGCCTTGATACTGGAGACCGGTCAGGTCACCCAGCGTATTGTTGATCGCCGTCAAGGTACCGCTGACGATGACCGTCCCGGTGCCATTGCCGCTGATCGTACCACTGGTCACACCACCGCTGACTCCGGTGTTGACATTGATCGAACCATGCGCGGCACTCAAGGTCACGCTGATGGTCCCCGCTCCAGCGTCACTGTCGGCAATGGAAACACCGGTGATTGCCACGCTGGTGTCTTCATCGACCGTGAAGGCGTTGGTGAGGATCTGGTTGGCAGGCGTCTGGTTCGGATGCGTGACGGTAATGGCGACCGTCGACGAGCCAATCAAGCTGCCGCCGGTTCCCGTGTTCCCCTGATCGTCGGTCGAGACGCTAAGGACATCCGTGCCAGAGTAACCGGAATCGCTGCCGTAGATCAGACCCGCGCTGTCGAGCAGGGTGGTATTGATGGCCGCGAGCGGTGCGGTGATCGTCACCGTTCGGTTAGCGTTGCTGTAGATCATCTGGCCCGATGACAGGCCGCTGGGCACGCTTGTGCTCACGTTCAGCGTCCCGTTGACGACGGTCAGAGTTACGATTGCATCGGCACCGGCGGCGTCGACATCGCTGATCGAGATCGTGGTGATCGAAGCCGGAGTATCCTCCACGAACGTCGCCGAGCCTGGAACGGTGTTCACCGGAGCGTCATTCACGGCAATCACGCTGACGGTCTCGGATACCACGTTACTGGCGTTGTTGCCAATGTCGGTGACCTGAATGGTGATGGTACGGTCGCCCGCGGTCGGATTCTGGTTGCTGGCATCGGCATACTGCACGGTCCGCAACAAGTTCTGCAACTGAGTTGGGGTCAGCGAACCGGCGCTGGCACCGATCGACAACACGCCGGTCAGTGTGTTGTAGCTTCCCGTCGCTCCGCCACTGTTGGTGAACAGGAGTTGTTCCGTGCCGGAGGCAGACAACAGTGTGACCGCCGCGCTCTTGACGTTGCCGTCTGGATCGGCAAGCGTCAGCGCGTTGTCGATCGTGACGCCCGACGAGTTCTCGACATAGCTGGCCGTGGCACCGCCAACGGCGAGTACCGGGTTGGCAACCACAAGACTGACCGTAATCGGCATCGTGCTGGTCGCCGACGATGCGCCGCCCAAGCCCGTGTTTCCTTGGTCATCGGTGACCACGGTCAGCGCGTCGGTGCCCGAGTAACCGGAGGTACCCAAGTAGTTCAGGCCGGCGATATTGGCCAACGTGGTGCGAATTTCGTCAATCGGAGCCGTCAGCGTGACGGAGCCGCTGCTGTTGCCGCCAACCTCGCCCGTGCTCACGCCACCCGGCAAGCCGGTGGTCACAAACAGTGAGCCGTGCTGAATCGACAAGGTGACCAGCACATTGCCGCTGAGTGAGTCGACATCGCTGACCACGACGCCGGTGAGGCCACTCAGTGTGTCCTGGTTGAACGTGGCCGAAGCAGGCAACGAGTTGGTCGGAGCGTCATTGATCCCGATTACGGTCAGTGCCACCGTATCGATATCGGCCAGTGCTCCACCGAAACCGGTATTGCCCAAGTCGTCGGTGTTAATGGTCAGAACATCGGTGCCGTTGTAGTCCGCGATCGGTTGGTAAGTGAACGCGGCACTGTGGTTCAACGTGGCTGCGATCAGCGACAACGGCGCGTTAATCGTGACCGAACCCGAGTTGTTGCTGGTGAGATTGCTGCTGCTCAAGCCACCGGAAACACCCGTGTTCACGGTGATGCTGCCGTGGGCGACGCTCAGGGTGACCTGAATCGGGTTGACGCCGGCGTCGAGATCGAGCGTCGATACACCCGTGATGGTCACGATCGAATCTTCGTCGACGCTGAAGGAAGTCGAACCAGAGGCAATCTGGTTCACCGGTCCCGAGTTGAGCCCAGTGACCAAGATGTTCATGGTGTTCGACGTCACCAGGGCGCCACCCACTCCGGTGTTCTGCAAATCGTTGGTAGATACGATCAACTGATCGGTACCGGCATACGCGTTGTTACTGCCGTAGGTGAGGCCTGTTAGATCAAGCAACGTCAGGTTGATCGCGCCGAGCGGGGCCGAGATCGTAAGGGTCGACGTGCCGTTGCCGCCGACCTGACCGCTCGTGACCGCGCCGCCAACGGTCGTATTCAAGGCCAATGTGCCGTGCGCGACGCTCAAGGTGACGATCTCGACCGCACCCGCATGGTCAACATCCGAGATCGAAATACCGGCGACGACGATGGGCGAGTTCACCTGTACGGTCAAGGATGCCGGAACGACGTTGGTTGGCGCATCATTCACGCCCACCACGGTCACTGTCGTACTCGACGAGGTGAGCTGGGCACCGCCCGATCCGGTATTGCCGAGATCGTCAACATCGACCGTCAAGACATCGTTGCCATAGAAGTCGGTGGCGGTTTGGTACCGCAAGCCCAGGGCAGCGGCCAATGTCGTGTTGATCGACGCGAGCGGAGCCGTAATGGTGACTGTCGAGCTGTTGTTGCCGGCAATCTGACCGGAAGTGATGCCGCCCACAACCGTCGTGTCGAGCACGAGTGAGCCCGTCACGAGACTGAGCGTAACCACTTCCGAGGCACCTTGATCATCGACATCCGCAATCGATACTCCCGAGATCGTCGAGAGCGTATCCTCGAATACCGAAATGCTATTGGCATACGACACGACCGGCGCGTCATTTTGCGAGTCGACCGTAATCACAAAGGTCTGAGTGGCCGACGTATCCACGCCACCGTTCGCCGTCCCGCCATTATCAGACAGCGAGACACTGACCGTCGCACTGCCAAAGGTATTGGCCGCGGGCGTGTAGCTCAAGGTGCCGTCGCTGCTGATCGTGGGCTGAACGCTAAACAGTCCATTGTTATTGTTGTTGACGTTGATCGTCAGCGTTTGGCTGTTTTCGTTGCTGGGGCCAGCCGAGATGCTCGACATCATGCCAGCAACCGTCTGGAGGCCGGCGTCTTCGTTGACCGTCTGATCGCTGCCGACCACGAAGCTCGGCACGTCGTTGACGGCCGTCACGCTGATCGTGAACGTTTGCACCGCCGAGGTATCGACACCGCCGTTGGCCGTGCCGCCGTCATCGCTCAACGTCACCGACACGATCGCCGTGCCGTTGGCGTTGGCCGCCGGGGTGTAGGTCAACTGGCCGTCGCTCGTGATGCTCGGCTGTACCGTAAACAACGCCGTGTTGCTGTTGCTCACGCCGAACGACAACGATTGGAGATGCTCATTGCTTGGGCCACGCGTAATCGCGATGGCAAAACCATTCACCGTCTGGGCACCCGCGTCTTCGAGGACCAACTCGTCGCTGCCGACCACAAAGCTCGGCGCGTCGTTGACGGCCGTGACGCTGATCAGGAACGTCTGGGTCGCCGAGGTGTCGACACCACCGTTGGCCGTGCCACCATTGTCGCTGAGCGTCACCGACACCACCGCCGAGCCACTCTGATTGGCCGCGGGCGTGTACACCAGATTGCCCAGCGCGTCGACCGTCGGCTGCACGCTGAACAACATGCTGAAGTCGTTGCTGACCGTAAACGCTACCGTCTGACCGACTTCGTCGCCGGGGCCGGCCGAGATGCTGGTCATCAAGCCGCTGACCGTCTGACCGCCCGCGTCTTCGTTGACCGTCTGGTTCGCGCCCACCACAAAGCTCGGCGCGTCGTTGACGGCCGTCACGCTGATCGCGAACGTCTGCACCGACGAGGTATCAACACCGCCGTTGGCCGTGCCGCCGTCGTCGCTCAACGTCACCGACACGATCGCCGAGCCGTTGGCGTTGGCCGCCGGGGTGTAGGTCAACTGACCGTCGCTCGTGATGGTCGGTTGCACGCTGA
>CAZZBK010000087.1:0-15886 GCA_964652155.1 uncultured Planctomycetaceae bacterium
CTTTTAAGGCAGCCGCTCACGAGCTGGCGCGAACTTTGGTCGCGCTGCACAGGCGACAGCACGCGCGAACTCCTGACTCAGCCGTGGCATGCGACGTTCGACGAACCGCTGCCGCGCGCCTGCGATCGGGCCGAGCTCGTCGAGCAGGTCGAGCAGGTGCGGCAAGGGCTCGACGAGGCGGGCGTGCGTTTGCGAGGCCTGCACGTCCGCGCGGTGTTTCCGGATGAGTTCAATCGGCTCATCGACGTGACGCAGAACAAAAGCACGTTGCTCAGCGCGTTGTCGTTGGAATTGGTTGGCCAGGCGCTCGCTGAGTTGCCCGCGGGACCGACACACATTCAATGCGACAAGCACGGCGGTCGTGATCGGTATTTGAGTCTGTTGCAGCCCCGGGTCGAGTCGCTCGTGGAAGTCGTGCGTGAAGGGGCCGACGAGAGCGTGTATCGCTGGCGACACGCCCGACAACACGTCGAGATCGGCTTTCGTCCGCGCAGCGAGCGGTATCTCAGCGTGGCCTTGGCGTCGATGACGGCCAAATATCTGCGCGAGACGGCCCTGCGGGCGTTCAACGCCTTCTGGTGCTCACGCATCGCCGATCTGAAACCGACGGCCGGCTACCCCGTCGACGCGCGGCGGTTCAAGCAGCAGATCGCCGCTGAGCAGCAGCGATTGGGCATCGACGACGCGCTACTATGGCGCGTCAAGTAACGAGCCGTGCCGCGTTAATCTTTGCCCTTGGGAGGCGGAGCGGCTTTGGGGGGTCGACCGGGTCCGGCTTTCCCCTCGAACGGTTCACGAGGCCCGCCGGGTCCAAATGGCGGCCCGCCGAACCGCTCGCGGCCGGGTCCGCCCGGTCCCGGTCCCTGCCCTGGCCCAAAGTTTTTGCCTCCGCCCTGGAACTCAGGTCGCGGCGGCAACAAGCGTTCGGCCTGCTCCCAGGCCTCGCGTGCCTGGCGGGTTTCCCCCTCGGCGGCGTGGAGGCTTGCGAGCACCGCGTAGGCCTGTCCCTTGAGCGACTTGGGCTGCTCCTGCTCGGGATGTTGGTCGATGAGTGTCTGCAATCGCACGAGCGCCTGCTCGACGAAGCCGCGCGCCTGCTCGAGTCGCACCCCTTGGGCGCGGAGCACGAGCGCCATTCGCACCTGGAACAACGCGAGCCAGGCGTTGAACGCGGGCGCGTCGGGGAACCGTTTGGCGAGCAGCGTTTGCTGCGTGATCGCCTCGCGCACATGCAGCTCGGCTTTCTCCAGCCACTCGCGCCGCACCGCTGGGTCCATGTTCCTCGACCAGCCTTCGTACACGGCGGCCAACTTGAAGTGACTATGGGCGAGCGACGCCACGAAGTCGGGCATGTTCGGATACACTTCCACCAACTGCTCGGCCTCGCGCAGCGTCCGTTGCAATTGCTCCTCGGCGCTCCGCAGCGACTCGGCGGTCAAATCGCCCGAAAGGATGTCAATCTTCGACAACGTCTCGCACAACTCATATCGATAGGCGGGCACGTCGGGGCGCTCGGCGATGAGCTGCTCGAGAATTTCGATCGCCCGGGCGCGCGCGGCAACGTCGGCCTCGCTGCGATGCTGGGGGTCGTCGGGCACCAACTCGCGCAAACACGCCGCCAGCAATAAGCGATAGCGGGTGGCATGGGGCTGTTCGACGACGAGCGGTTCGAGCAACGCGAGCGCCGCGTGGACGTTCTCGATCTGCGCCTGGCGATCCTCGAAAAATTGTGGTGACTTGCGCGGGCCGCGTCGCTGCGGCGGGCCGAACAGGTCAGGTTCGTCACCTCGCGGCGGGCGGCTTTTCGGGCCCTTGCCCTCCTGGGGCGGACCGGGCTCGCCTGTCGGCGACGGATGCGTTTGTTCGTCGCTGAGCAACGGCGGCATCGCCAGCGGACCTTTGCCCGGCCGAATCCACTGTGCCTTCAGGTAGTGCGAGCGGGCCATCTCGAACCGCACGTCGGCCGACCAGGGCTGTGTCGCCTCGCGCAACGCCCTCAGCGCTCGATCATGCTCGGTGGCCGACTCGGCGCTCCGGTTCATCATCAACAGCGCCGAGCCGACGCCGTTATACACACGGGCCACGAACACGCGATCCTGGGCGAGCACCGAGTTGTACGGTGCCAAGCGGTTGTATTGCTGCATGACCTGCTGGTAGGCGTCGATCGCGTTGTCGTAGCGTCCGAGCTGGCGATAAATGTCGCCGACGCGCCGTCGCGCGTCGATGGCCGAACGCGCGAACTGATTGTCTCCTTGCCGCAGGTCGGCGAGCGCGTCGTAGTAGGTTTGCAGTTCTTGCAACAGCAGCGCGGCCTCGGGCGAGAGGGCGGGCGGGGTGACCGAGTCGAGCACCTGCTGCTCATCCTCGTCGACGACGCCGATGCCGCCGGAGGCAAAACGATCGAAGATCTTTTTGAGCGCGTCGGAGGCCAGGCTTGCCGCGGCTTCGCTTTGTTGCCGCGCTTCGGTGACGCCGCGCAGCGCCTCGTTCACGCGGAAATAGCCCACCGACGAGACCAGCGCGACCAGCATGAGCAGCAGCAGGGTGACCGCCGACAGGGCCGCGACCGCGCGGTTCTTGCGCCCCCAACGCCGGGCACGTTCGACGACCGACAAGCGTCGCGCGCGAATCGGGTGGTCTTCGAGCACGGCGCGCAGGTCGTCGGCCAATAGCTGCGCGGTGGTGTAACGGTCGCGCGGGTCGCAGGCCGCCGCCTTCATGATGACCACTTCCAGGTCGGCGCTCACCGCCCCATTGAGCTGCCGCAAGGGGCGCAGCGCGCCGCGCGTGATTTGCTGGATCAGCCCTTCGTGGTTGGGGGCGCTAAACGCCGCGGTCCGCGTGAGCAACTCGTAGAGCGTGATCCCCAGGCTGTAAATATCGCAGCGGTAGTCGACCTCGCCACGAAACACCTCGGGGGCCATGTAACGCACCGTGCCGACAATCTGCCGGCTATGCACGCTGTCCTGCTGCTCGAGCGGCTTGGCCAAGCCAAAGTCGGTGACCCAGACATTGCCGTGGTCGTCGAGCAACAAGTTGCCCGGCTTGATGTCCCGGTGCAACACGCCATGCTCGTGGGCATGGGCGAGCGCGTCGGCAACCTGAATGCCAATCCGTGTCACGCTGCCGACCGAGAGCGGATCGTGAATGTCGGCCGTCCACAGCTCGACGGGCCGATCGACGCGCTCGGTGCTGATCGGGAAGAACGAGACGGGCTCGACAGGCGCGAGCGACAGCGGCGTATGCTCGGTGAGCGGCTGCGTGACGACCAGATGCGGCGAGCGATCGTCGCGCACGCCGGCCGAGTTGGTCTTCGCGCCAAGCACAATCCGGTCGAGTCCGACGCCGTCGATCAGTTGCATGACATAGTAGTCGACATCCTGATCGGTGCCGACACCGAACACCTGCACGATGTTCGTGTGATGCAGGCTGGCGGCCAGACGCGCCTCGCGTTCAAAGCGGCGGCGCGAGTTGTCGTCGAGCATCAACTGCCGCGGCAGCACCTTGAGCGCGACGCTGCGGCCGAGCGACTCCTGCTCGGCCTCGTAGACGATGCCCATGCCGCCGCGGCCAATCTCGCGGACGATGCGAAAGTCCCCCAGTCGCTCCAATCGAGGAGTGGTCAACAGGCTGGGGGTGCTGCGCCGCGCCTGGTCTTGTTTGCGGCGCAGGTTTTCCATCCCCGCGATCATGGGGAACAACTGCTTGATTTGTGCCGCCAACAGCGGGTATCGCTCGCAATACTCGTCGAGCGAAACCTCTTCGCCGCGACGCAGGCGGTCGATGTACTCTTGCGACAGTTGCTCGACGGTGACGCGCTCGCGCGGCTCGTTGATCGGCGGGGGCACGGAGCGATCCATTACGGGGTCCGGAACGAGGAGATGGCTTCGAGAATGACCTTGAGCCGTCCCAAGGCGCGCACATAACGATTGCTGGCGGCGGTCTGGCTGATCTGCAAGATTTCGGCGATCTCGTTGTTGCTCAGGTCTTCAAAGTGCCGCAGCACGAGCACCTCGCGATCGACTGGGTTCATGCGATCGAGCGCGGCCTCGAGCTGGTCTTGCATCTCATGCCGCACGGCCGCCTGGCTGGGGGTCGACGAGTCGGCCAGCAAAAAATGCGACAGCGCGAACGTCGAGCTGGCCATGCCCAGGTTGCCCAGCGACAGGTCGCGGCGGGCATTGCGTTTTTGCGCGCCGACGTGTCGGCGATGGAACTCGATCAGCGTTTGCTGCACGATTGCCCGCAACCAGATGTAGAGCGACGTCTTCGGTTCGCGAACGTAATGGTGCAACCGCTTTTGCACGTCGAGGTAGGCCTCTTGCAGCACGTCCTCGGGGTCAACCCGGCTGCGAAAATGCGAATCGAGCCGCAACTCGACCATCCGCAGCAGTCGGCCGCGATGCTTGTCGAACAGCGGCGCGAGTGCCGACTCTCCTTGCTGGAGAAGCCGTTCGGCATCTTCGTCAGGGGCCATGTCGAGCTCGCAAAGGGGTGACCACATGCACGAGTGGCTCCGGCAAAGAGCTGGGTGACCGCGCCGCGATGATCCGCCGCGCGCGGAACACGTGTGGCAAGTCCATAAATCTCATAACGCACAATGCCGGCCAAAATCCACAACGTCATCATAACAAAAAACGGCCGCGCGAGGTTTGGCCTCCCGTCGGCACATAAATCTTGCGCCACGACCGTGGACGCTCGGCCCAGTCTCGCGTTTAAGGGGGTGGCAAGCGGCGAGGTCAATGCAACAACCCCGACTTGCTGGCCCTGCTCGGGCCCCTGTCTGTTCGCCTCACGTTCTCATCGCACCGAGGAGCCCATGATGAGCCCAGTTCGTCCTAAGGCATTATGCCGCCGAGTGCAACAGCGCCTGGCAACCATCATCCGCTTCGAGCAACTTGAGCCGCGCCAGATGTTGGCCGCCGACTTGAGTGCGCTCTCGATCGCTCCCCTGGCCTATTACAGTGCCGACGGCACGGGAGTCAATTTAAGCCATCCGACCTGGGGGAGTGCCGGTGTCGACCTGCTGCGGATCGCTCCGGCCCAGTATGGCGACGGCATCTCGACGCCCGGCGGCGCCAATCGCCCCAGCCCCCGACAAATTAGCAATGAGATCTCCGATCAGGGGTCGGAGAACATCATCAGCGACCGTCTGCTCTCGGCCATGAGCCATGCCTGGGGGCAATTTATCGATCACGATCTGGACCTGACCAAGGCCGGCTCGACCGAGAAGCTCAGCATTGCGGTCCCGACCGGCGACCCGTACTTCGATCCCAACTCGACCGGCACCAAGACGATTGACACGATGCGCTCGGCCTACGACCCCAACACGGGCACGACGACGCCACGTCAGCAGGTCAACTCGATCACGGCCTGGATGGATGGCTCGATGGTCTATGGCAGCGACGCCGACACGGCGGCCGCGCTGCGCACCATGACCGACGGCAAACTCAAGACCAGCGCAAACAACATGCTGCCCCTGAACGATGCCGCGACCTTCCCGACGGGCACGCTCAACATGGCGAGCCTGGACCCGAACCAGACCGTGTTCGCCGCCGGTGACGTGCGCGCCAACGAGAACATCGAACTCACCTCGCTGCAAACGTTGTTTGTGCGCGAGCACAACTACTGGGCCACGCAGGTCAAACTGGCCAACCCCAGCTTCAGCGACGAGCAGATCTATCAGCGGGCCCGCTCGATTGTCATCGGTGAAATTCAAGCCATCACCTACAAACAATGGCTCCCCGCCATCTTGGGCGTGAACGCCCTGAAGCCCTATCGCGGCTACAATCCCCAGGTCAACCCGGGCATTGCCAACGAGTTCGCGACCGCCGGCTTCCGCTTTGGCCACAGCATGCTTGGCGATGACGTCGAGTTTCTCGATAACAACGGCCAGCCGACCCAGGCCGGCATCTCACTCGCACAGGCCTTTTTCAATCCCTCGGCCGTTACCCAGTCGGGCATCGACCCGCTGCTCAAGTATTTGGCCAGCGATCCGTCTTCCGAGATCGATCCGAAAGTCGTGGGGAGCATCCGTAATTTCTTGTTCGGGCCACCCGGCTCCGGCGGACTCGATCTGGCCAGCCTCAACATCGCGCGCGGCCGCGATCATGGCTTGGCCGACTACAACTCGACACGCAAGGCCTACGGCCTGCCCAAAGTCACGAGCTTCGAGCAGATTACGACCGACAAGGACGTGCAGGCCAAGCTCAAGCAGTTGTATGGCTCGGTCGACAATATCGACCTGTGGGTCGGCGCGTTGGCCGAGAAGCACCTGCCCGGATCGAGTGTCGGTCCCACGCTCAAGGCGATCATCGCCGATCAGTTCACGCGGCTGCGTGACGGCGACCGGCTGTGGTACCAGAACAATTTTTCGGGCGCGTTGCTCAAACAGATCGACAACACGACGCTGACCGACATCATTCGCCGCAACACGAGCCTGACGAATTTGCAGGCCAACGTGTTCATTTTCCAGAGCGGCATCTCGGGCACGGTGTTCAACGACGCCAACAAGAATGGCGCGCGCTCCGCAAACGAGCGGGGAGTGCCCAACCGCACCGTGCAGCTCGTCGACTCGACCGGAGCCGTGGTCGCCACGACGAAAACCGACCCGCAAGGGTTTTACGTCTTCAGCGTGCGTGACGGCCTCCGCACGGGCGAGTACACCGTGAATGTACTTTCGAGCGACCTCAGCAAGACCGAGGCCAGCAGCGCCAAACAGTCGATCACGCGCGGCGACCAATTCCTGGGGGGCGTGAATCTCGCGGTGCAGGCGACCATCACCAAGCCAACCCAACCGCCGCCACCTGCCCAGCCCAAGCAACAGCAACCGCCGCCACCCAAGGCTCCATCCGCGGTTAACGCGCTGGCGCTCAACCCGGCCGCCATCGATCAACTCATGAAGCAGAACAGCAGCGCGAAGAATTTCCGGCTGGGATAATCTCTCCGACGTCGGCTCGCGGCCGACGGTCCAGCCAACGAGTCGGGGAGAGCCGCGTTACCGCACGGCTCTCCCCACTCGTTGTTTTCACATCAACTCGACTCGCCTAGGCGCCGTCGGCATTGCCGCCCGTCGGGTGCAAAGCCGCCGAGCAAATCGTCACGCACTTCGACTGTTGCTCCGGGCAATCCTGCCACGCCTGGTCACAAAAGTCCGGCAGGTCGTTGAAGAACGCGCCGGCCGTGAAGGCATGGTGGCCACTCGTGGCACTGTAGAAATAACTCTGGTCGACATTGGCAATCGCTTGGGCCACGTCGGCCAACTCGGTCACGACCGAGTCGCGAACACTCTTCAAACCCACGACCACGCCCAAGACCAAAATGGTCATCACAAGCATGATCTCGGCGGACACGATCGATCCGCTCTCTTCGTTCCACAATCGCAGGATGCAACTCATAGATACCTCAACTTTGCGCGAACAGACTTTGAGTGCCAAGCACACCAACCGGGCGACTGTTCCGGAATCGCCGAGCCGATGGCTTGGGAGCAGCGTGTCGAGTGGAAAACTCGAACGTCACGCCCTCTATCTCCGACGTTAATTGCGATCGAGCGGGCACAAACCGAAAAGCACTTACGGCTCGCCAATTCTGCGCCATCTGCAAGGCCTTTCGCCCACACGATCGCTACCGTCGTTACGACCGACACCTCGTCAGCAACACGCGTTGATGGATCGCCTCATGGCGTTGAAAAAATGCCACCTCGTCATCCGCTCCAAACGAAGCGCCACCCAAAAAATATCGGTCCCGTCATCGCTCAACCCTTGATCGACGAGAGCGAGATGGTATAGTGAACGCACGTACACTATTCAACAGGAGGCAGGTTGACCATGCTCGCCGAACTATCCGAGATCGAATGGGCCGACGCTATCGATGAACTTGTCTTGGAAGTATTGACTGTTTCAGGGGTTACAGAACCTCCGGTCGACACGTTCCGGGTCGCCGATATGTTGGGAATCGAGATCGCCCGAGACGATTGGCTTGCCGGTCGGGCTCAATATGTCCGCCTGCGACCGTATTCATTTTCGAGCGCGACGGACGAGCCCCAAACGCTCTCCGCGCAACCGTCGATCGTCCTGCATAGCGAGCCGCGCAAAGAACGCGAGCACTGGGCCATCGCTCACGAATTGGGCGAACACCTCAGCCGCGATTTGTTCGCGCGGCTGGATATCGACCCGGTGTCGTGCGCCCCGGACACGCGCGAGCAACTGGCCAATCATCTGGCGGGTCGACTGCTGCTGCCGAGTCAGTGGTTTGCCGAGGATGGCCGCGCGTGCGATTGGGACCT
Organism: uncultured Planctomycetaceae bacterium; assembly: GCA_964652155.1. Classification (GTDB taxonomy): domain Bacteria; phylum Planctomycetota; class Planctomycetia; order Pirellulales; family PNKZ01; genus CAZZBK01. The sequence continues at coordinate 8,285 of CAZZBK010000087.1, forward strand.
CTCGCGGCTCAAGTGCCGTTACGCGACCGCCAGTCACGAATTGATTTCTCGGCGGATGCTTGACACGCCGCGCGGGCTCATCATCACGGTGATCGATCATGGCCGACTGACCTGGCGCCGCACGAATTTGGGCCCCCAGGCACCGCGATTGGCTGGGGTCGAACGCCGCTGCTGGCGATTTACCCACGAGCAAGCTCGGTATCATCAGTCGGCCAGCGGTCCGCTGCTGGTCCGCGCCTGGCCGATTCATGAGCCCGGTTGGAAGCGGGAGATTCTCCGCACCGAGTGCGACGAACTCGACGATCCGGCGTTGCTGGCCGAGGCGTTTACGAGCGATGCTCCGCGCGGTGCTCGACGATCACGCGCGTCGTAATGCCGCCGCGCGGCGTAAAGGCGGCGGTCAGCCGCATCCAGCGCGGTTCGAGCATGGCCACCAGATCGTCCAAAATGCGATTGGTCACGTTCTCGTAGAAAATCCCCTGATTGCGGAACTGCTGCAAATACAGTTTCAGGCTCTTGAGCTCGACGCACTTCTGGGCCGGGATGTAGGTAAATGTCAGCACGCCGAAATCGGGCTGCCCAGTCTTGGGACAGACCGAGGTAAACTCGGGACAGGTGATTTCGATCGTGTACTCACGTTCGGGAAACTGGTTGGCGAACGTCTCCAGCATGTCCCGCAGGCCGTCACTCATCGCGTGCTAGCTCCTTTTCGGCAAAAGGTTATTGTGGCAAGATGAGAAACAGGCCGCCAGGGGGCTTGTGTCGTTCCGATCCTTCTCCCTCCGGGGAGAAGGTGCCCGCAGGGCGGATGAAGGGGGGGTGCCGCGTGCTCGATCGAAGAAGTTGAGCAGCCCGTGTCACGCCGCCGAATTCCCTCAGCCGGCCTGTCGGCCACTCTCTCCCAGCGGGAGAAGGGCGTGCGCGCGATCAACTTTTAGTTGGATGTGACTTATGAAACCCTGCGTGGTGCTTCTCTCGGGCGGGCTCGACTCGGCGACGACGGCGGCGATTGCCCGGGCCGAGGGGTTCGCGCTCCATGCCCTGAGCGTCGACTACGGTCAGCGGCATCGCTTCGAGCTTGCGGCGGCCGAGCGCGTCGCGGCATCGCTGGGCGTGCGGCAACATCGCACGGTGAAGATCGACTTGGCGCAATTTGGCACCAGCGCGTTGACCGCCGACTTGGCGGTGCCCAAAGGGCGCGATGCACAAGCGATGGCCGAGGGTATCCCGATCACCTACGTCCCGGCTCGCAACACGGTCTTTCTGTCGCTGGCCCTGGCGATGGCCGAGGTCACGGGTGCGGCCGACATTTTTATCGGTGTCAACGCGGTCGACTACAGCGGCTACCCCGACTGCCGCAGTGAGTTCATTGCCGCCTTTGAACGCCTTGCGCAGTTGGCGACCAAAGCGGGGGTCGAAGGTCAGCTGCAATTCAAAATCCACACGCCGCTCGTCGAGTTGACCAAGGCCGAGATTATCCGCCGCGGCACGGCGCTGGGGGTCGACTACGCGCTGACTCACACCTGCTACGATCCCGACGAGCGCGGCCGGTCCTGCGGCGCATGCGATGCTTGTCAGCTGCGGCTCAAGGGCTTTGCCGAGGCAGGGCTGGTCGACCCCGTGGAATACCTGCCGTGAAAATCGCCGAACTCTATCGCTCGATCCAAGGCGAGGGACGGCTCACCGGCGTCGAGAGCGTGTTCGTTCGCACGAGCGGCTGCAACTTGCGCTGTTGGTTCTGCGATACGCCTTATGCCTCGTGGACTCCCGAGGGGGAGGACGGGTCAATCCACGAGATCATCGAGCAGATCGAGCAGCTTGCCGCGCGGCATGTGGTCATCACCGGCGGCGAGCCGATGCTGTTTGCCGAGTTGGTCCCGCTCACCGAGCAACTGCAACAACGCGATGTTCATGTAACCATCGAGACGGCCGGCACGCTTGACCTGAACGTGCGTTGCCAGCTGATGTCGATCAGCCCGAAGCTCGCGGGCTCGGCCCCGTCGCCGGCCGAGCATCCGCAGTGGCACCGTCGTCACGAGCGCTCGCGTCATGCGCCCTCCGTGATGCGTCGCTTGGTCAGCGACTACGATTATCAATTGAAGTTCGTGATCGATCAGCTGAGTGATTTGCCCGCGGTGGCCGCGTGGCTCGCCGAGTTCCCGCAGGTCGACGCGCAGCACGTCTGGTTGATGCCGCAAGGGATCGAGGCGGCCGAACTCGACGCGCGGCGGCAGTGGCTCGAACCGTACTGTCGCGCGCACGGCTACCAGTTTTGTCCGCGGCGACACATCGAATGGTTCGGCAAAGCCCGGGGTGTGTAGGAGCCAATTTCCTCAAGTCATTAATAAGCAATGTATTGCGCGATTTAATCGCAATCGTGGTTCCGGAGTCAGATATTGCTCTGATGGCCGTATTGGGGATAAAATCTTACTCATGGAATAGAATGTCCTACGTAAAATTTCGATCTAGGGGAGGGCGGCTCTTTACTGGCTGTTGGTGCTACTATGGCAAAATCACTAGATGTTGCTCGTAATTTGATTCACTTGGCGGCCGCAGAGGAGGAACCTGAAAACCTCACCCATATGCGGCTTCAAAAGCTTTTGTACTATGTTCAAGGATGGTCGTTGGCGCTGCGTGGTAAGCCGATGTTCAACGGCCGTATCGAGGCATGGGCTCATGGGCCGGTCGTGAGAGAGTTGTACTCCCACTTCACTCAGTACGGCGAGAACCCGATTCAAGTTAATGAAATACCGGATTCGGAAGAATTAGACACGGATGAAGTGGAGTTTATTCAAAGCGTGTGGGAGTCCTACAAGCCCTATTCAGCTTCTAGCCTGCGTGCCATGACACATAAAGAGCCACCCTGGGTGGACGCGCGTGGTAGCTGTGCCCCCGCGGATCGATGCGACACGGAAATTACGCATGACGCCATGCGTCGTTACTTTTCATCTCAAGCCATTGGTTCATGAAAAGTGGGCGGGAAAAAAATACGACCCAGCCAGCGGCTGCCCGAAACTAATCGAGAAAACCAGCCGTTGAAGCGAGTTCATTTGCCGGTTGGTATTTCTTTTTTGTACTACGATCCTGGAAATGATTTTTGCCTAAGTTTCTGCAAACGCGAGGACGTGCGACAATCAACGGAATGTCTGCGCAAGCTTACAACCATGACTTGGCAGCAAGTTTTGCAAAGTGGTGGCAAAGGGGAACGTAAAGCAGGCCTCGGTTTTACAGAATACGACGACACCAGCTTGCGAAAAGTCACCCGGCCGACACGTCTCAGTCCAGAAATCAAAATTGCGGGGATTCGAGTTGACCAGAAAATGAGACTCTTTGGTGCCTATCATGACCACGTTTTTTACGTGTTATGGTTCGACCCAGAACATGCGATCATTCCCGTTTGAATCCGACCCATCTCAAATTGATGTGGAAGGGGCTGGTGCGTGAACCCTACGCGTTACGTTGCCAGCAGTCGTTCGACTTCGGCCAAGGCGGCCTGCGCCGAGGCGAGCGCCATCTTGAAGTTGGTGTGCGCCGAGACGTCGGGCAGAATCTGCTCGAATTTCGCGACGGCCTGCTTGGCCTTGCCGAGCTTCTTGCCCGCAATCTTCAAATACCCGTCGGCGTCGTTCGCCGCGAGCGTGGGGCCCAACGCCAGGCAGTAGTCGTACAGCTCGCGCACGATCTCGTAGAGGTCTTCGTTCTCCTCGGCCTCTTCCGAGTGCTTGAGAAACGTACGAACCATCCACACATGGGTTAGCTGTGTGTCAATGCGATGCATCTTGTCGTGGGGGTCCATTATTTCGCGGCGGGCTTGGGGTGCGGCTTGGGAGCGAAGAGCAACACGGTCACGGCCCCGGCCACCACGACGATCAGCCCGGCATAAAACAGCGGCGAGATGTCGGAGAGCTTGCCTTGTTGATGCGCGATGGCGATGCTCGTGGCGGTGTTAATGACCGGCGCGCCACCAAACACCAGCGGCATGACGTACACCGGTTTGCCACCAAAGGTGAACGCGAGAATGATGCCCAACGCGCCGAGTGCCCCGGCCGTGCCGCCGAGCAGGCTCCACATGGTGCCATCGAAGGTCCACTCGCCGTGATCGGCCACGCTCTGCGTCTGAATGAGCAGCAGCGGCACCACGACCGCCACGAGAAAGTACGCCAAGCCGACGCACATGAACGGTCGCAGGCGGCTCCCTTTCATCAGCATTTGGCCTTTGTGCAGCACGGGGCCGTAGCCGCCCCAGCACAGCGCGGTCATCAAGGCGAACAGCACCGGCACCATCTCCACGCTCTTGGCTTGTGCCGCGGCCGGATTAAAGAACAACACGGTCGCGGCGCCGACGACCACCAAAATCAGCCCGGCGTAAAAGAACGATCCGGCCTCGCGGAACGTCTTGGACATGGCCATCGTGACGAAGGTGTTGATGACCGGCGCGCAGCCGAACACGAGCGGCATGACATAGATCGGACTGCCGCCGTTGCTGAAGGCCAAGATCACCCCCAGAGCGCCGACCGCGCCCGCCGCGCCGGCGAGCACGCTCCAAATCGTGCCGGTGACGGTCCAGCCCCCTTGCTCGCCGCGGGTGGCCATCAAAGCCCACGGGGCGAGCACTGCCACCAGGAAGTACGCGATCCCGACGCAGACAAACGGCAGCATGTGGCTACCGCCCATGCCGGTGGTTCCAAAACGCATCAAGGGACCGTAGACGCCCCAAGAGAGAGCCGTGAGTCCGATCGAGGCGACGACGAATGAGAAGTCTTTCATGCGAGATGCAGCGCCAAAGCGAGTTGAGGGTGGGATGTTACGGAAAGTTCCGAGTGTAACACGCCGCAAGCGGCTTGGCACCCCGGCGAGGTCGAGCGCACGCAAGAATTGCCTAATCGGGTAGCTTTGCCGCGTCGATAAACTTTGTGCCGACCACGGATGTTCGCGCAAAATTTCTTGTCGGGCCGTCTTGGATGTGACGACCGACAACGGCCTATCCCTTGGGACTTTGCCATCCGTGACACCTTCGACGCCTAGCTACTTACGCTTATATCAAGAACAACGGCCCGGCGCGCTGAGCGACGACGACTTGATTCTCTGGCACGATCTGAGCCGATCTTATGAACAACTGACCGGGCAATCGCTCGATCCGTTCTCCGCCCCGAGCCAAGCCGACCTGCGTTCGTCCGACCCGACACATTCGGGCCCGGGAATAGCTCCTGGACACGACACGGTCGCGCTTGGATTTCAGGATCGCGAGGAGGCTGCGTCGCCCGGCGCAGCCCTGGAGTTGGCCCTGGGCATTGGGCGGCTGTGGGCTGAGTTGCTCCGCACGCGCGAGGCGTTGTGCCGCCGCGAGGCCGAACTGGCGGCAGGGGTGCCGCTGGTCGAAGATCGCCACGAGCAAGCGCATCTGGCCGAGCGTCTGGAGGCGGTCTTGAAGGGGGGCTGTCGCGCGGTCGGTTGCACGGCCGCGGCACTGTACACACTCGATGAAGCGACCACGCAGCTCAGCGTGCGCAGCGTCTGGAACCTACCGCAGTCACGGTTCGCGCAGCAGCCGCGACCGCTGCGTGAAGCCCAGGCCGACCTCGAATCGCTGTGCGGTCATGCGGTCGTGCTCAACGACACGCGGCAATACCTGCACTGGAATCCGCCCGAGTCGTTTGCCGCGGCGGTCTGCGTGCCCGTGTCGAGCAGCACCACGCCGCTGGGCACGCTGTGGCTGTATTGCGATCAGCCGCGCGATTTCAGCGATGACGAAGTGAACATGATCGAGATCGTGGCCGGCCGCTTGGCAGCCGATCTGGAACGCGAGATGCTGCTCGTGGCGGCCACCGACACGACCCGGCTCAAGCACGAGGTGGAAGCGGCCGAGCGCGTGCAACAAAACCAAATGCCTCGCATTGCGCCGCCGGTCGATAACTGGCAGGTGGCGGGCTGGACCGGCCAGGCCAAGCAGGTCGGCGGTGATTTTCATGACTGGTTTGTCTCGAACGACGATCGACTGACGGTGGCGCTGGCCGACTGTCTCGACGGCGGTTTCGATGCCGCCCTGTGCGCCAGTGCGCTGCAAGCCTCGTTGCGGGCCTTCTCGACCACCACGCCCTTGCCCGCGCCGTTGCTCCAGCGGCTCTCGCAGTCGTTGTGGACCGGGTCGGCCGGCGACCTGTACGCGCACGTGTTCTGCGGGCTGATCGAACCCACCAGCGGGCGACTCTTGTACGCCTCGGGCGGATCGCTCGGCGCATTCTTGCTCTCCGACAGCGAGTGGGAGTCGCTGCTCAAACCGTCGCTGGCGTTGGGCATCGACCCCGAGCAACGCTACTCGTTCGAGGAACGTTTCATGCTGCCGGGTCAAACGCTCGTGGTGGTCAGCGATGGCGTGATTGAAGCTCCGGACGTGCGCGGCAAGCCGCTCGGACTCGCCTCGTTGGCCCAGGCCATGCTCGGCCAAGCGAAGCTCACGGCCGAGCAGTTGGTCGAGCGGGTGCGTGATTACCTCGCGACGCACAGCCCCTCCGCGACCCGCGACGACCGCAGCGTGCTGGTCGTCAAGCGGCGGCGCTAAACCCGAAAGCGGACAGCGGAAGCTCGCAATGTTGTTACGCCCTTGAACGGATCGCCCGGACAACGTGTTGTCCGGCTGGCAAAACCACCCGAGGGCGTTGAGCATTCACGACCTTGCACTTCGTGTCGCACACGCACCGAGCGACTACGATCGGTGACCCAAGCGCGTCGAGCGAAACTCGGCTGCCAGGTCTGCATCGCTTAGCACGCGAATGCCAAACGTTGCGCAGTAGGCTTGCACCACGCGATGCCGCACATGGCGGTCCAGCGTACAAAGCACGTCGCACTTTCCGGCAACAGCCGTCGCGACGATCAGATCATCATCCGAGTCGGTGACAACGGGCGGGATTTCAGCGGGCAACTCGACCTCTTCGGCCGCGTCGCAGAGCGCGGCGATGAAGGTGTCGATTTCTTCATCGGTTAGCTTGGCTTGGCTGCGAACTCGTTCGTACCGCAGTACGCGGGCCAATTCGATGAGCAACGGTTTCGACAGAATCAACCGATGCGGCGGCGCGAGCGCCGCAACGAGTACCGCCCGAGCTGGTCCAAGGGGACGCACCGCCGCTCGCGCCAGCACGTTGCTGTCGCAAACCACGCGCATCACTCACCTGCCTGAGAGCGGACGAATTGCATCGCTTCTTCGATGGCCTGGTCCATCTCGGCGTCCGGAACATCGTGCGTCTTGGTATCCATCTTGGCCAGGACTCCGAGCAGGCGATGACGCGCCGCCGTCCGCCGCTCTTCGCGATCATCGGCCTCCTTGCGGTGCAAGGCCAAGGTCAACTCGTCATCGTCAGCCAAGTTGACATGCAGTACGCCAGCGACCCATTGGCGGGCTTCGGGAAGGATGTCAGCCGCTTTGACGGTCATGGACTTGTCCATATCGCTTTCCTGACGAAAAGATGTTGCCGTATAACCAATATACCACGCAGGGCCGCTCAACACATCGGTCATCACATGCTGGAAGCAATCCAGGAAGGCCTCACGGAGCGACGACCGCAGCGTGCTGGTCGTCAAGCGGCGGCGCTAAACCCGAAAGCGGAC
>CAZZBK010000087.1:15986-25096 GCA_964652155.1 uncultured Planctomycetaceae bacterium
TTCACGACCTTGCACTTCGTGTCGCACACGCACCGAGCGACTACGATCGGTGACCAAAGCGCGTCGAGCCGGTACAATGACCCGACCCTCGCATGGACACGCTCCGGGTGCGAGGGCCTGGAGTCAGGGGTGGCTCTTAGCTTACGAGAGCGTGAAAGTGGTCGAGCATGTCCAACGCACCCGCCATCGAATCGCTGTTTCAGCTCACGCAGCGCTGCCGCGCCGAGGAGCAACACATTCATCTCGGCGGCGGTCCACAAGCCATCGAACGTCAGCACGCCAAAGGTCGTCTCTCGGCCCGTGAACGGATCGCGCGGCTGATCGACCCGCATACGGCGTTCTGCGAGCTCGGTGCCTGGGCTGCCTGGAAGATGTACGAGTCGTGGGGGGGCGCGCCTGCGGCCGGCGTTGTTTGTGGCGTCGGGGTCATCCAGGGCCGACGACACATGATCATCGCCAACGATGCCACCGTGAAGGCCGGTGCCTTCTTCCCCATGACCTGCAAAAAGGTCTTGCGCTGCCAACGGATCGCGTTTCAGAACGCGCTCCCGCTCGTCTATCTGGTCGACTCGGCCGGCGTGTTCCTGCCCATGCAGGAAGACGTGTTCCCGGACGAGGACGACTTCGGCCGCATCTTTCGCAATAACGCCGTGTTGAGCGCTGCGGGCATTGGTCAGCTCGCCGCGATCATGGGCAACTGCGTGGCCGGCGGCGGCTACTTGCCCGTGCTCTGCGACAAACTCCTGATGACCGAGGGGTCGGGTCTGTACTTGGCGGGTCCGGCCCTGGTCAAGAGCGCGATCGGTCAGGAAGTCTCGCACGAGGATCTGGGGGGCGCGGCCATGCACGCCACGATCAGCGGCACGATCGACTACCGCGAGAAAGACGACGACGCCTGCCTGAACCGGCTGCGCGAGTTGATCGGCCTGCACGGCGCCGACCCCGATCAGCCCGTGGCTCCGTATGCGCGTGGCCCGGTCGTGAGCGCCAAGCGCCCCGGCGGCGACCTGTACGACATCGCGGCCAATCCGCTCAAAGGTTACGAAACGAAACACGTGCTCGATTGCCTGGTCGATGCCGACACGTTCATCGAGTACAAGGCCGAATACGGCCAATCGCTGGTCTGCGGGACGGCGCGGATCGGCGGCTTCGCGGTGGGCATCGTGGCCAATCAGCGACACCCCGTGCGCCCCGCCGAGGGGCCGTTGCAATTCGGCGGCGTGCTGTATGTCGACAGCGCTGAGAAGGCCGCCCGGTTCGTGATGAACTGCAATCAGGACTTCTTGCCGCTGATCTTCTTACAAGACGTCAACGGTTTCATGGTGGGACGTGACAGCGAGCGCTCAGGTATCATCAAGGCTGGGGCCAAGCTGGTGAACGCCATCAGCAACAGTCGCGTCCCCAAGCTCACCGTCATCACCGGCGGCTCGTTTGGCGCGGGCAACTACGCGCTCTGCGGCAAGGCGTTTGATCCGCGGTTCATTTTCGCCTGGCCCAACAGCCGCTGCGCCGTGATGGGCAGCGACCAGGCCACGAGCACGCTGCTCGACATCACCGTAAAGAGTTTAGAACGCCAGGGGCATGCGATCGACGCCGCCGAGTTGGCGCAACTGCGCGATCAGGTCAAAGGGGACTACGATCGCGCGATGGACGCGCGCTACGGCGCGGCGCGTCTCTGGGTCGATCGCCTGATCGATCCGGCCGAGACTCGGCAGGAACTGATCACCACCCTGGAAATCGTCACCCGCCGCGCCGAGGTCGAGCCCTTCAAGCTCGGCGTGTTTCAGGTGTGAGGGATCCATCAGCTCAATATAGCCCTCGACCTACTTGAGAATGTATCTTTCATGATCACCGAAACCTGCGCTGGCTATGCCTGTGAGTTTGCCGAGACCGAAGCGGAGGTCCGGGCGCTCTACGGTCCGCCGTCGGACTTGTCGACCCGTAAGTCACTCAAGCAACTCGATGAACACTGCCGCAACTTCATCGCCCGCGCGCCGTTTTTGTGCCTGGCGACGGCTCATGCCTCAGGACCGAGCGATATCTCGCCGCGCGGCGATGCCCCGGGCTTTGCTCGCGTGCTCGATCCCCACACGCTGTTCATCCCCGATCGACTCGGCAATAACCGGCTCGATAGCCTGAGCAATGTGATCAGCCAACCACACGTGGCGCTGCTCTTCTTGGTGCCAGGGGTTGATGAGACGCTGCGGGTCAACGGTCGTGGGCGGATCGTCATCGGCGGGGCATTGCTCGCCGAGTGCGCAGCCAACGGTAAGACACCACGCACCGGCTTGCTCGTCGAGGTGCAGGAGGCGTTTCTGCAATGCGCCAAGGCGCTCAAGCGATCGCATCTGTGGACGGGCGAGTACACGATTGCGAGGGACGAGCTGCCCACGCTCGGCAAGATGCTGGCCGATCAGATCGGCGGCCTATCGGTCGAGGACCTCGACTGCCGGATCGAGAGCGCGTACCGCGAAAAGCTCTACTGATTGCCGAAATTTATATTCTTCGCAGTGAACAGGTGGAATAGCGGCCTCGGATTGCGTTTAAGGTATTTAAGGGGTTCTCGCCTGCTCTCCCACCCAAGACTCTTGTGCCCGAGCGATCACATGACCCGCACCACGCGCGTGTTGTTGCTGCTGACCCTGTGGACATCGCCGCTCGCGGCCCATCCGGGCCATGACCACGGCGAGGGAGCACTGGCGCAGAACTCGCCGATTGCGGCCAAGTCGACGCCCACGGTGCTCAACACGCAGCACGTCAAATGGGTCGACCGCGATGGCTATCGATTTCTCGAAGCCGATGGCTTGCCCGACCACACGACCGGCCAGTTCCCCAATCGCAACAACCCCAACACGATCCGGGCTCAAAAATACACGTTCCGCATCCCTGACGCCCCGCAGCCAGCCTCGCGGCCGACGTTTGTCGGCGGCTGGGTGTTTGGCGTGGCTCTCAATGGCGTGCCGTTCGATCCGCTCACGAACGAGTTTTGGCAGGGGAACCGACAAGCGGGCTGGCGCTACGAAGCGATCAACCCGCAGTTCAGCTTGGGGCTCGACCAGCACAACGCCCATGTGCAACCCAGCGGCGCGTATCACTATCATGGCGTGCCGACCGGCTTGATCGAGCGTCGTGGCAGCAACGCTAAAGAGCAGATGACCTTGTTGGGTTACGCGGCCGACGGCTATCCGATCTACAACGCCTGGGGGCACTCGAAGAGCGACGATCCGTCGAGCCCGCTGAAGAAATTGCGCACCAGTTATCAACTCAAGCCGGGCCAGCGTCCTGGCGGCGCGGCCGGACCCGGCGGAAAATACGATGGCACGTTTGGTGAGGATTTCGAGTACGTGAGCGGCAGCGGCGATCTCGACGAGTGCAACGGCCGCACGGGAGTCACGCCCGACTCGAAGCAGCCGACGTATTACTATGTCGTCGGCGACGAGTTCCCTTTCATCCCGCGCTATCTGCGTGGGACACCTGACCCGAGCTTCCAGCACGCGGCGGCGCGCGGCGGTGGAGGTCCGGCAGGCCGTGGTCCGCCGCCCGGTCGCGGCCCCTTCGGCTCACCACCTCCGCCCGGTCGTGGCCCCTTCGGACCACCTCCACCGCCAAAACAAAACTGACTCGCTCGAGTCGAGGTAACAGGGGGACGCGTGTTTCTCATCAACCGGTCCCTTCTCCCCTCGGGAGCAGGTGGCCGAAAGCCGGATGAGGGCGTTTGCAAGCTTCATCGCCACTCAATCGAGTGTGAGCGTCAGCGTTGTGGGTGGCTGGCGTTTTGCAAAGCAAAACCCGGCTCGCTTCGAGGCGGTGTCAAACGTCACTCGCCGGGTTTTGCTTTGCAAAACGCCAGTCACCCTTGCGCACCATCCCTTTTCTACTTTGGCCGAGTCTCTACGATCGATTGAGTCTCTCAAACCTCAATGGAGTCACCCGCGCTACCCGAGAGAGCCCAATAAGCCTTCTGCGGCGGAATATAACCACCATAATGAACAAGCACTTACGATGATCGACGGTCTTGCGACACGAATTGAACGGCCGCTGCGAGCAGGTCGATTTTGCTCGACAAATCCTGTAGCTCGGGCGCTCGTGGGCTGATAACATATCTGGCAGCGCTTGCATGTCATGCTCGATTCAATAGAACGAACATGCCGACTTGCGCTCGCGCCCACCCTGACCGTCGTCGAGACGGTCCCCGCCCGTCCTTGACCCGCCTGAACCCAACGAGTTGTCATGCGCTCCGTAGCGTCCTACGTATGGTCGGTTGTGCTGCTTGCGATCGTGTCGCCGCTGGCGAGCGAGGCACGCGGCGAAACATTGCTTCCTCCGGATCGTTCGCTCGCCGATGTGGTCAATCACTACATCGACGGTCCGCTGTTGAAGGCCAAGGTGACGATCGCGCCACAGATCGCGGACACTGTTTTGGTGCGGCGGTTGACACTCGACCTGATCGGTCGCATTCCCACTCCGGGAGAAGTGCAGGCGTACCTCGCCTCGACCGACAAAGACAAGCGTGCGCAGCTCGTTCGCCGGCTGATCGACTCGAGCGAGTTCAAGCAGCACCAGATCAACGAGTTCGATTTTCTGCTGATGGCCGACGGCAAAGGGGGCTTGCGCGACTATCTGACCAAGGCGTTCGACAAGGGTCGCACCTGGGACCAAATGTTCCGCGATCTGGTGTCCGGCGACTTTAGCGACCCCGAGCAGAAACAGGCGCAAGAGTTTCTCAAGCTGCGGGCCAAAGACCTCGACCGGCTCACCAACGATGTCAGCTCCATTTTCTTCGGCGTCAATATCTCGTGCGCCCAGTGTCACGACCACCCGCTGGTTGACGACTGGAAGCAGGATCACTTCTACGGGCTGAAATCGTTCTTCCAGCGCACCTACGAGAACGGCGGTTACATTGGCGAGCGCGACTACGGGCTGGTGAGCTACCTGACCCCCAAGGGCGAACAACGCCAGGGCAAGCTCATGTTCCTCAGCGGCGACGTGATCGCCGAGCCCGAGGCGAAAGAGCCGGACAACAAGGCCAAGAAAGAAGAGCAAGATCTGCTCAAGAAATTGGCCGATAAGAAAGAGCCGCCGCCGGCACCGAAGTTCAGCCGCCGCGCCAAGCTCGTCGAAGTCACGTTGCAAAGCGAAGGACGCGACATGTTTGCCCGCGCCTTCGTTAATCGGGTCATTCAACGCCTGTTCGGCTATGGGCTGGTCATGCCGGCCGATCAGATGCACTCGGCCAATCCCCCCAGCCACCCGGAACTGCTCGACTGGCTGGCGCGCGACACCATCGCGCACCAATTCGATCTGAGCCGGCTCGTCGAGGGGCTCGTCAACAGCCAGGCCTACTCGCGCAGCAGCCGTTGGGAGAAAGGGGACGTGCCGCATCCGTCGTCGTTCGCCGTCGGCCAGACGCGGCCACTGAGCCCCTATCCGTTCGCGTACTCGTTGCGCGTCGCCACGACCGATCCGCAAGCCTTCGCCACGAGCAACAAGCCGGAAGACGTCGCGAAAAAACTCAACGGTCTCCTCGGCAGCTCACGCGGCTTGGCCGGCCTGTTTCCCCAGCCCGACGATAACTTCCAAGTCAGCGTCAGCGAGACGCTCATGTTCAGCAACGGCGACATGGTCGAAAAGGATCTGTTGAGTGACGCGGGCGATCGCCTGCTGGGTCGCCTCAAGCAGATTACCGACCCGAAGCAACAAATCGAAATGGCGGTTTGGAGCGTGCTGTGTCGCGCGCCGGACGCCGAAGAGACGGCGGCCATGCTCAAATACCTGCAAGCCCGCAGCGACCGCAAGCCCGACGCCCTCGAACAAATCGTCTGGGCGCTGTTGACCAGCGCCGAGTTTCGTTTCAATTATTAGCCACCGAGACCGTCGCGGCATGGGCTGCGCGGTAGGCATTTAACTTTGCGAGAGTGATCATGTCACACGACCACCACGCTGCTGTGAGTCGACGTTCGTTCTTGACCGCCGTGTCGGCCACCACGGCGACCTTGGCTGCCGATATGACGCAGCTCGACGTGCTGACGAATCCGGCCCTGGCCGCTGAATTGAAACGCCAGGACAAGCGCGTGATTCTGCTCTGGTTGGCCGGCGGCGCCAGTCAGCTCGAAACATTCGACCCCAAGCCGGGTCGCGCCACCGGCGGACCTTATCGCAGCATTCCGACCGTCATCCCCAGCGTGCATATCTCGGAGCTCATGCCCAAGATGGCCGCCCGGCTCAACTACACCTCCATCATTCGCTCGCTCAACACGCGTAACGCCGATCACGGCGGCGGGTCGACCCTCATGTCATTGGGCCGACGCGACGAACCCAGCCTCCGCTACCCTGACCTGGGCGCGGTCGTCTCGCGCGAACTCGGACGCATCGACAGCCAGGTCCCCGACTACGTCTCGTTCTACAGCCAGACCGAAGGACGCGGCAGCGCCGTGGGACGCTCGGGCTTTTTCGGCGCTCGCTACGCCCCGATGTTTCTCACCAACGGCTCAACCCCCGAGTATCTGCATCGCCAAGAATCGATCAGCGAGCTCGATCATCATCAACGCTCGGAACTGCGCGACATGCTCAGCAAGCGATTTATGCGCGGCCGCGAAGGGGCCGTCGTCGGCTCGCATAACCAGGCCTACGCGCGGGTCCGCGGCCTGATGGCCAGCGAGTCGCTCTTCGACATCGACCAAGAATCGCAGGCCATGCGCGACAAGTACGGCCCCTCGCTCTTCGGACAGCAGTGCCTCGTCGCTCGCCGATTGGTCGAAGCCGGCGTGCCGTTCGTCAAGGTCGGACGTGCTTGGTGGGACAGCCACGGCGAAAACTTTGAAACCCACTTGGAACTCGTCACCGAACTCGATCATGTCATGAGCACGTTGCTCGATGACCTGCGCGATCGCGGCATGCTCGACAACACCCTAGTCGTCACCCTCAGCGAGTTCGGCCGCACGCCCAAGATCAATCAAGGCCTGGGACGCGATCACTTCGCCAGCGCCTGGAGCGTCTCGCTCAGCGGCTCGGGCGTCAAAGGTGGCAGCGTTTACGGCAAGACCGATCCCGACGGCCAAACCGTGGCCGAGGGTGAAGTCGGCGCGGCCCAAGTCTTCGCCACCATTTACAAAGCCGTCGGCATCGATCCGAAAAAAGAATATCACGTCGGCGCGCGGCCTGTCCCCCTGACCGACATCGGCACCGAACCGATCAACGACGTGTTGGCGTAATGTTTTTTACCTTCGATGATCGAGTCGCCAAGCCTCACCGAGCTTAATTTCCCATGCTAGACCCCACGAAATATAAAGTCGTCAAAGACGTTGCCCGACCGGATATTCTCTTCGGCTTGGCTCGCGTGCCCAACTCGCAGCGCGTGTTCTTCGGCAGCAGTGACTTCAACGTCTACGAACTCGACCTGTCGGTCGACAAACCCGAGGCGAAGAAAGTCGGTTCGCACGAAAGTTATGTCACCACCGTTGCCATCGCCGGCGACTATTTGATCTCGGGCAGCTACGATGCCCGGCTCAAATGGTGGAAGCTTGCCGATCATGAAGCTCTGCGCAGCGTCGATGCCCACGACAAGCGGATTCGCAATGTCACCGCCTCGCCCGACGGCAAGCTGCTCGCCAGCGTCGCCGACGATATGGTCTGTCGAGTCTGGGACTCGAGCAGCGGCAAGCGCGTGCATGAGCTACGCGGACACGACCCGATCACGCCGCATCACTATCCCAACACATTGCACGCGGTGACATTCTCTTCCGACGGAAAATTACTCGCCACCGGCGATAAGTCGGGCAAGGTCGTTGTCTGGAACGTCAAGAGCGGCAAGCAAGAAGCCACCTTCGAGGCGGCCGGCGTATACACCTGGGACCCGAACCAGCGACGACACTCGATCGGCGGCATTCGCTCGCTCCGCTTCTCGAAAGACAGTGCACAGATCGCCGTGGGCGGCATGGGCAAAGTCGGCAACGTCGACCATCCCGACGCGCCCGCCCGCTTGGAGGTGTATGACTGGCGCGCCAACAAGCGGCTCCACGAGCTACAAACCGACGGCAAGCTCAAGGGGATGATCGAGCAGTTGGCCTTCGCTCCGGATGGTAGTTTTCTGGTCGGGACCGGTGGCGGCTATGCAGGCGTGATTGCCTTTTTTGACCTTGCCGCGGGGAAGATCGTATTTCAAGACAGTTCACCGATGCACGTGCATGGGATGCAACTCGACGAGAGCGGCCGACGGATTTACGCAGCCGGTCACAACAAGCTCGTCGTTTGGGAGTGCCCCGCGTAGGGAGCGGTGGTGCGCGAGTCACGGCCGCTTGTTTTGGCGGTAACTCGGCCGAAATTCTGCGAGTCGGAGGGGGCTACCCTCAGGCCGTGGTTGTGTTAAAATTGGGCTTTGGCGTCAGTACGTGGCGCAGGTTTATCGGGCGGCTAGCTCAGTTGGTTAGAGCACTATCCTCACACGGTAGGGGTCACAGGTTCGAGTCCTGTGCCGCCCACTAAGTCCTAAGTATCGCTGAAACTTGAAGTTAAGTTACCTGCCGACGTTCGGCAGTGCGGCCCACAATCAGCCGAGGAACCCGGTAGTCTACCGGATTCCGGTTTTTTTGGAGGTCGACCATGCTTCAAGTCTCAACGTCTCGTCTCCCATCCTACCGCCACCACAAGCCTACCGGTCAAGCCGTGGTCACGCTCAACGGGCGCGACATCTACCTCGGCAAGTATCGCACGCGCGAAAGCCGCGACGCCTACGATCGCCTGATCGCTGAATGGATGGCGCACGGTCGTATGCTCCCCCCGCGGTTTGGCGAGCAACTGACCGTCGTCGAGGTCTGCAATGCGTACCGCAAATTTGCCCACGGCCACTACCGCCGGGCCGGCGAGCTAACCAAGTCGTATGACTTCGTGGTCTACGTGGTCAAAATGCTCGGCCAATCGGCTTGGGGCCGTACTCCCGCGGCCGATTTCGGTCCGCTATCCCTCAAGGCCTATCGCGCGTCCCTCGTCGAGCAGGAAATGGCGCGGTCCTACTGCAACAAAATCGTTGGCATCATCAAGCAAGCGTTTCGCTGGGCCGTGAGCGAGGCAATGCTCGCGCCGTCGGTCTTCCCCGGGCTCGCCTCGGTCCCCGG
>CAZZBK010000088.1:0-25050 GCA_964652155.1 uncultured Planctomycetaceae bacterium
ATGATGCCCTTGATGCCAGATCCTACGATTGACCAACTTTGAAGACGCTCACACGCTGCCGTCTCAATAGAACGGCTCATCCGCCGTGAGCTTGCCTTGCCGCAGGGCGACGAACAACCCGGCGGCGATCAAATCGGCGGTCGTGCCCGGGTTGCGACGGTGTCCGTCGGCACGCAACCAGAAGTCGAGATCGGCGAGTGCATCCTGGAACGCTTCGCTGTCGGGCTCGCCGCTGCGTAACACCGACGCGGCATAGCTCGACGCCTGCGCGGCGATCTCGGTTCCACACTTGCGTGCGATCAATGAATCGCCCAACTCGGCGAGCAAGCGGACAAACGCATGCACGATGCGCCATTGCAACGGCCGCGCCTGGTCACGCCCTGCGCACAACCAAGGGACAACCCGGTCGAAAATGTCCGCAAAGGTGTGCGTGTATTGCCACGCGACCCGATCGCGCTCGGCGGCTAACTGCATGGCGGCCAGCAGACTCTCGGGTGGTGCGGCATGAACGTCCCCCTCCGAGACCTTCCCGAGCGAGCCAGGAGTTGCCAGTCGAATCGCCTCGTACACATCGTGGCAGTCGTCGCGTGTTAGCGACCGCAGCACCTCGGCGACACCGGATGGCAAGTCGGCAGAGTGTGGTGCTTTGGCGAGCGGCGCGAGCAGCAGCACCATGCCCAGGTTGGTGTTCGTGCGCACTCGACGCCGCGTGGCGACGATCGACTGCACGACGAGTTGTCCGACGCTCAGTTCGTGGGCACGATCGAACACTGGCCCGATCGCCTGGGCGCTGAGTACAAAATCCAAGTAGCTCACGTCGTCGAAGTCGGCCCCGCGATGCACGTTGCCAGGCTTCGCGGCGGTGGCCTCCCACAGACAGGCGAGCGTGGCGCACTCGCCGATCGACAGCAAGGGGGAGTCGTTCATGATCGAGGGCCGCCGACAGGATGTTCGCTTAAAAATTGGTCGACGCGGGCGATCACCTCGTCCGGCGCGTCCTCGATCACGTAGTGCCCCGCCTCGGGCAGTTCCAGGACCTCGGCGCTCGGGAAGAACTCGACAAAGCGGTGCAGAAAAGCTGGCGTGAAGCACCAGTCGCGCATTCCCCAGGCGAGCAACACAGGATGCTGCCGGAATTGACTCAAACCCTGTTCGATCTGCAATAGCGTGGCGTAACTTCGATGCCGTTCGTGCATCGGAATGTCGATCACGAACTGGTGCACGGCGACGCGATGAGCCCACGAGTCGTAAGGGGCGATCAACCCCTGGGCGACGTCGGCGTTCAAGCCCCCGCGGCGACACGTGGCCATCGACAGGGCCGCGCGCGCAAAAGCGTTCAGGCCGCGAATGGCCAGTTGCCCCACGACGGGGATTCGCCCGGCCGCGATGCGCCACGGCATGCGTCGACTGCGAAACGCCCCGGTGTTGAACAGCGCGAAGCGCGCAAACCGCTCGGGCATGGCCACGGCGGCTCCCATGCCGATCGCGCCTCCCCAGTCGTGTGCCAACAGCGTGATGTTGCGCAGGTCGAGCGTCTCGATCAGTCGGCAGAGGTTGGCAACATGCTGTGAGAGCGTGTAGTTGTATTGCTGCGGCTTCGATGACAGGCCGCATCCGATATGGTCAGGCACGACGCAGCGGTAACGCGGGCGGAACGCCTGCACGAGCTGCCGCCAATAGAACGACCAGGTCGGGTTGCCGTGAACCATCAAGAGCGGTTCGCCCGACCCCTCGTCGAGATAATGATAGGCCTGCCCATCGAACTCCAGGGTTTGTGAGGCGAAGGGGTACAACGCGCGCCAAGAATTCGATCGCGGCATGGACGATAGAGCGGGCAAGGGGCAAAAGCGCAAAATGGGAGTATAGCCCCGGCACCGACGGATTCACCAGGGGGGGCGACCCCCTGGTGAGCTAGGGCGATCTGGTCGCAAGTCGTTGCCAGCTATTGCGTTTGCGGCCAGATAACCAAATCCTCACTTGGTCATGGCGAGAGGCGTATTATATCTATAGAGGTTTGTCATACTGAAGGTCTGTGGACCGAGCCGACTCGGGACCGATCGGACTCGAGTGACCTCCCATCAAGGAACCGACGCGTGACGGAACCATTGTTCCAAAGCGAGCATTTTTTCAACCGCGAGCTGAGCTGGCTGGAATTCAACGCCTGCGTGCTCGAGGAGGCGGTGGACACGACCCATCCGCTGCTGGAGCGCGTCAAGTTCTTGTCGATCGTGAGTTCGAACTTCGATGAGTTCTTCATGGTCCGGGTGTCGGGTTTGCGCGAGCAGGCATTCGAGGACGGCGCGCCGCAAGACTACACGCCCGACGGCCTGCGGCCGATCACGCAATTGCAGCGATTGGCGGCGCGGACCCAAGAGTTGGTGGCGGCTCAATATCGTTGCTGGAACGAGGCGGTTCGGCCCCAGTTGGCCGAACACGGCATCCGCATCCTGTCGATCGACGAGTTGACGCCGACTCAACAAGCGGTGGTCGACAAGTTCTTCGTCGAGCGGGCTTTTCCGATTCTGACACCGATGGCGGTTGACCCGGCCCATCCGAGCCCGCGCTACCACAATCGGTCACTTTATCTGGCGGCGCTGCTGCGGCGCAGCAGTGGCTTGGGGCCCAAGGAATTGTTCGCCGTGGTCCAGGTGCCGCAGGTCTTGCCGCGGTTGGTCAACGTGCAGCAGGGAGACGAATGGGGTTTCGTGTTTCTTGAGGATATCGTCGCCTCGCGGTTCTCCGATTTGTTTGGTGGGTTCGAGGTGCTGGCCTCGACGGCGTTTCGGGTGACCCGCGACAGTGACATCGAACTGCTTGAACAAGAGTCGGACGACATGCTCCGCTCGATCGAGGACCGGCTGAAAATGCGGCAGCGCGGACAGGCCGTGCGGCTTGAGGTGTCGGCCGGCGGCGATCCGCAATTGATCAGCGAGATCATCGACGCCGAGGGGATTCGAGACGAGACGTCCCCCGAGTCGTATAGCGAAATCTATCGGGTTAGCGGCCCGCTCGACCTGACGGGGCTCAGCGAGTTGCAGCGCATTCCCGGCCGCGAGCTCCTACACGACACGCCGTTTGTGCCGCAGACGCCGCGCGGTCGAGGCCAGCGTGGGACCGAAGACCTGTACGCGGCCATTCGCCGCAACGATATCCTGCTGCATCACCCTTACGATGCGTTTGACTCGGTGGTCGAGTTCATCAGCCGTGCCGCGGTCGACCCGAACGTGCTGGCCATCAAGCAGACCTTGTATCGCACCAGCGGCGACTCGCCCGTCACACGCGCGCTGATGCAGGCCGCCGAGAACGGCAAGCACGTCACGGCGCTCGTCGAGCTCAAAGCACGATTTGACGAAGAGAATAACGTCTCCTGGGCAAGGCAGCTTGAACGGGCCGGCGTGCATGTCGTGTTCGGCTTTCTCGACCTGAAAACGCATTGCAAGCTGTCGATGGTCGTGCGCCAAGAACTGGGCGTCACGCGCCGCTACATTCACATGGGGACCGGCAACTACAACCCCACGACGGCACTGTATTACACCGACGTCGGCATCTTCACGGCCAACGAGCAATTCGCCGAGGATGTCACGGCCTTATTCAATTTGCTGACCGGTTACTCGCAGGGACATCACTGGCACAAGCTGGTCGTCGCGCCCACGCATTTGCACCGCCGGACCATCGAGTTGATCGACGAGCAGGCCCAGCGAGCCCGCGAGGGGAAACCGGCTTACATCTTTGCCAAGTTCAATTCGCTCGTCGAATATCGGGTCATCGAGGCCTTGTACCGGGCGAGCCAAGCAGGGGTGAAAATCGAGTTGATCGTCCGCGGCATTTGCTGCCTGCGCCCCGGGTTGGCCGGCATCAGCGAGAATATCGAGGTCCGCACGATTGTCGATCGGTTCCTTGAACACAGCCGGATTTATGTGTTCGGCCCGAGCGACGATTGCCGGATCTATTTTGCTAGTTCCGACTGGATGCCGCGCAACTTTTATCGCCGGGTCGAGGTGATGTTTCCGGTCGAGGCTGAGCCGCTCCGCGAGCGCGTGCTGCGCGAGATCATTCCGCGCTATTTGGCCGACAACGTGAAGACGCGAGTGTTGCAAAGCGACGGCACGCACGTCCGCCGTCAACCGGGCCCCGGCGAGGCAACGCATCGCTGCCAGGAAGAGTTTTTGAGCATTCGCCCCAGCGCCTCGGCGATCGACGTGCTGCCGGGGGGCAATGGTCACGTCGGCCGCGGCGCGGCGATCATGGGCGTCTCGTAGCACTCCCTTGACGTCGCTTTGCTTGGCGATGGCCGCGCGCGAATGCTCTTGCGCGGGCATAAATCTCGGTGCTAGCGGGCAAATCCGTCTTAGCGCCGCGAGCCGCTTCTGTTAATTAACGCGGCGCGACATTGTTCGACGATCAGCCGGACCGTGTCGCCGCACGACTGCTAGCATGGACGCTGTTGCATGAACCCCGCGCCGAGTCGGCATATTGCTGTGATGCTCGACGAGGTGTTGGAGTGGCTTGCTCCGCGGCCCTGCCAGGTGATCGTCGACGGCACCCTCGGTGGCGGCGGCCACACGCGAGCCCTGGCCGAGCGGGTTGGACCCGACGGCTTTGTGCTCGCGCTCGATCGCGATCCGTTGCCGCTGGAACGAGCCGAACAAACGATGCGCGGGCTGCCCATCAAGCTCGCGCAAGCAAACTTTTGTGACCTAGGGGAGATCCTGGCCGAGATCAACACGCCACGCGTCGATGGCATTTTGCTCGATCTGGGATTATCGAGCGACCAACTCGACGACCGCGCGCGCGGATTCAGCTTCGACGCCGATGGCCCCCTCGACTTGCGTTTCGACACGAGTATGGGGCGATCGGCGTCGCAACTGATCAAGCAGCTGCCGGAACGCGAGTTGGCCGACATGATTTATCAGTATGGCGAAGAACGCTACAGTCGCCGCATCGCGCGCTCGATCGTCGAGCAGCGGAAGCAGCAGCCGATCCAAACGGCCCACGAGCTGGCCGAGTTGGTGCGGCGCTGCGTGCCCCGCTCGCCGAAAGATCGTATCGATCCGGCGACGCGAACGTTTCAGGCCTTGCGAATTGCGGTGAACGACGAATTAGGCAGTTTAGAGAAAGCCCTGGCGAGGTTTCCCGAGTGTTTGAAGAGCGGTGGTCGCCTTGCGATCATCAGTTTCCATTCGCTGGAAGATCGCAGGGTGAAAGAGGCGTTTCGCGACGATGAGCGGTGGTGTGCTTTGACCAAAAAACCCCTGATTCCCAGTGACGCCGAAATGCAGCGCAACCCCCGCGCGCGGAGCGCCAAGTTGCGTGTCGCCCAGCGCGTGTAAAGTCCTCACGAGTACCTTTGCGAGCCGATCATGTTCAGCACCTTAAAAGCGGTTAGCCAAATCACCGGTTTCGCGGCGTCGGCCTTGCAAGCGCTGGCCAGCCCAGATGTGAGTCGCGAGAAAAAGATGGGCCTCGCCACGCTCGGCGTGCTGGGCATGGGCTTTGTCGGCGCGTTGGGCTACCGCGTCACGCGCAACGGCGAGGACGCCGCCGAGGCGTTTGCGCGCCCCGCCGCGCCCGACGTCGTCGCCGTGACCGACGACGCGCCGGCCCTCACCAAACGCAGCACGTTTGATACGTCGAGCAATCCGTTTGCACCATCTCAGAACAAGCTGTCGCTCAGCGAGGCGACCAGCGCGAAGCTGTCGACCCCCGCGGCCACGGTCCAGGCCACGTCCGTCGAGACGCCATCGAGCAGCGACTCGACGCAAGATCGTTACGCCGATTACCACTCCGCGCGGAAGAACGGCGTGAGCTTCGCGCATCAAAATGCGCCGGCCGCCACGGTCAGCGACCGTGAACCAAGCGACAACCAGCCCATCGACACCCGGGGCGAGCCCGCCTCGATCGCGCTCACGGCTGGCAACGAGCCCTTGCCACCATCGGGCTCGACGACCCCGAGTAGCAATACCCCGACCCTCGCGCCCCCCAAGCCGACTGCAACCACGACGCCAGCGTCGCCGAGCGCAGCCCCCTCGACGACTGCCGAATTCAATCCGTTCCCGACCAGCACGTCGACTGCAACGGGTGCTCCGGCCAGTGCGTCGTCGGTCTCCGCGCCGTCGACGAGTGCCGTGCCCAGCCTGACCGGCGCGCTTTTGCAGACCTCGCCAGCGACGGTCGCCGCCCCGGCGTCGTTGCCCGTGGCATCGACCGCAGCCACGGCCATCGGGCAACCCACCACGACTCCGGCCGCTCCATCGACGTTTGCGCCGAATGCACCGTACTCGGCGCTCCCCACGGTGGCTGCGCCGAGTTTAACTCCGTCCATCGGTCCGTCGTCGACATTGCCCACGGGCCCCGCACCGGCTGGCGTTCCGGTGGGATATGGTGTTCCCGAGTCGGCGCCTCGCGATCCGCGTTACGGCGCGCAGGCGAACCCTCCGTCCGTGGGACCGACATTCGCGCCGCCGTCGGCGCTCGCGCCTAGCTATCCGCCCCAGGCTCAACAACCGCCGCAGGGCTTTGATCTCAACCGGCAGGAGCCGACGCTCGCGCCGCCCCGTTATGCGCCGGGAGCCATAGCCACCCCTCCGGCATTGGGGCCGAACGGTTATGCTCCGCCGATCGCTTATGGGCAACCTCCCGTCGCCGTCGGCGATCAACTCATCACGATTACGGGCACCGAGTCGTTTTGGAATATCTCGGAGCGGACGTATGGCAACGCCGGCTATTTCAAAGCGCTCGAAGAGTACAACAAGCAGCGCGTGGCCGATCCCACTCATTTGCGGACGGGCGATGTTGTGGCGGTGCCTCCGGTGACCGTGCTCGAGCAAAACTTCCCGCGGCTGTGTCCAAAAATTCGCGAGGCTACGGCGGTCGCTGGTCCGTTGGGGAGCGACGTGCCGCGGACGGCACCCGGCGGCGGACGCCTATACCGAGTGAAAGACGGCGACACGCTGTTCGACATCGCTCGACACGAACTGGGCAAAGCGGCTCGCTGGGTCGAGATTTATCAGCTCAACCGCGACGTGCTTGGCGGCAGCTTTGATTACCTTGCGCCGGGCATGGAGTTGGTGCTGCCAGAAAATCGCGTCGGCACGGCGAGCGGTTACGCCGCGCCGCCGCGCGAGCCCTCGACGTTGCAGCGCGGCGCGGTCTTCCCGCGCTAGTTGGCCTTGGCTTTGGCCTTCTTCGTGGCCGGGGCTTTGGCCTCGGGATTGGTAAACGGCGGCCGCTCGAAGGTCTCGCCATCCCCCGTCACGCGCGGATCGTTTGCCTCGCGCAGCGTGCTCAATAGCTGCACCGACAACTGCGCCTTGATCGCGGCATACGCCTCGTCGCTGGCCACGTTGTGCATCTGGTGCGGATCCTTGCGCAGGTCGTACAACTCCTCGGAGGGTCGCTTGCCAAAGGCGTCTTCGTAGAATCGCTTCCATTGCGGATCGTGACGATGTTCGACGAGCCACGCCTTGGTGGGACCCGAGTCCATGTCGGATAACGTCACGCGCGTGTTGCTCGCCAGTTGGGCATGGCTCGGCGCGTTGGTCTCGTCGATGTTGATCGGGTCTCCCATCGGATAACGCTCGGGGCGAAAATTGCGGATGTAGAGATACTGCTCGGTCCGCAGCGCGCGATGCGGATAGGGCAGGTTCCCCGCCCGGGCGTCTCCCACGTGCCGCTCGCGTCCCGTGACGGCCGCGGTCCGCCGCGGGTCGACGAGCCCGTTCTGCTCGCTGCGCAACACGTTCACCAAGCTGCGACCGGTCATCACGCTCGGGATGGGCGCACCGGCTAACTCGAGAAAGGTGGGCGCTAAATCCATGAGGGTCGTGAAGTCGTCGACGACGCGGCCGGGCTTGATGAGCGGTCCGCGCACCATGAGCGAGACGTTCGTGCCGAAGTCGTACAGATTGCATTTGCCGCGTGGGAAGCCCGGCGCGCCGTGATCGCCGCTCACGACGATGATGGTGTTGTCCAACTCGCCCAGCTCCGCGAGACGCTTGAGCAGCACGCCGACTCCCGCGTCGAAGCCCTGGATCTCGCCCAGGTAATCGGCAAAATCCTCGCGTACCTCGGGGACATCGGGTAGAATCGGCGGCAACTTGCCTTGCAGCGAGTCGGGGTCGATGCCCCACAGGGCCTTGCCCGAACCCTTGACCCACGCGCGATGCACGAGCGTTGGACCGAACCAATAGCAGAACGGCTTTCCGGCGGGCCGGGCCGCGATGAAGTCGTCGAAGTTGCCGCGCACCTCGTCATAAAGTTGCTGCTTGGCTTGCTCGACGCCCAGGCCATTGGCGACCATCGCGGTCACGTTCTCCGAGAGATTGTTATACCGGCCACCCCGCTTTTCGTAGGCATACTTGCCCGCGCCGAATGGCGCGTCGTTTGGAGTGCCGGGGCTCCAGACTTTCGACGTCTCGCCAATATGGTAGCCCGCGTCGTTCAACAACAACGGAAAGCTTGGGATGCCGCTGTCCCATTGGGCTCCGATGAGAATGGCACCCAGCCCGGTGCGGAAGAAGTACTGACCCGACAGGAACGAACTGCGACACGGTGTACACGAGGGCGAGTTGACAAACGCATGGGTGAACAGCACCCCCTCACGCGCGACGCGGTCGATGTTCGGTGTCTGGACGACCTGGTTCGGGGAGGGTCGCTTTTCGAGCCCGGCGTAGATGCTGGCATAGCGGCCCCAGTCATCGGCAAAGCACATCACAATGTTCGGGCGCGTCGGCGCGGCGGCCTGAGCGATGACGCTGCCGAGACTGATGAGCAGCGCAAGCAGGAGTCCGATGCGCGACATGGAGCAAGAGGACTGGATGTTCATGGCCGGGATATTCTCTGAGTCGGGGTGGCGAACACGTGTTGAAGATTGAGTGTATCCGCATCGTTGTCCCGGGACTCACGTCCCGGGCTCGGATTTCAGAAGAATTTGGGCAGTTTTCCGGGGTGAAAGCGGCCTATCGGCAGCCTTGGGCTCTGGGTAAAATCAAGGTTTGGGGACGTTGCGCCCCCGAACAAGCCCCATCCTAACCCAAGACAATCGTTCATGTTGCGCTATTGGACCGCCGGCGAATCGCATGGCAAGGCACTGCTCGCCTTGGTCGATGGCTTTCCGGCCGGCGTCACGATCGACACGTCCGAAATCGACAGCGAGTTGCGCCGTCGACAGGGAGGCTACGGCCGCGGCGGCCGGCAACGCATCGAGGTCGATCAGGTCGACATCCTCAGCGGCATCTGGCAGGGGAAGTCGCTCGGCAGTCCGCTCGCGCTACAGGTGGTCAACCGCGATTACAAACTCGAACGGCTCGGTGACCTCGAACGGCCACGTCCCGGCCATGGCGACCTGACCGGAGCCATCAAGTACCTGGGCTCCATCCGCGCCGTGCTCGAGCGGGCCAGTGCACGCGAGACCGCCGTGCGTGTCGCGGCCGGTGCCTTGGCCAAGCAACTCTTGCGACCCTTCGGCATCACCGCCTTTGGTTATGTCGTCGAGTTGGGGGGCGTGACGATCGAACCGCTCAGTGGCACGCTCGAGGAGCAACGCGCGCGGCGCGACGCGAGCGAACTCTACGCGCTCAACCCGCAGCAGGACGACGCGATCAAGCAGTTGATCGATCAGGTGGGCAAAGAGGGGGACACGCTCGGCGGCGTGCTGGAGATTCGCGTCGAGGGCTTGCCCTTTGGGCTCGGCACGCATGCCCAGTGGGACCGCAAGCTCGATGGCCGCCTCGCGCAGGCCGTGATGGCCGTGCAGGCGATTAAGGGAGTCGAGATCGGCCTGGGTTTCGAGGCCGCGCGGCGTCGCGGCTCGCAGGTGCATGACCCGATTCAGTATGATCCGCAGCAGGTTCAATCGCCCAACTTGGGATACGTGCGGCCGACGAATAACGCCGGCGGGCTCGAGGCGGGGATGACCAATGGCCAGCCGCTGGTGATTCGCGCGGCCAAGAAGCCGATCAGCACGCTGCGCAAGCCGCTCGAATCGATCAATCTGGCGAGCAAGCAGAGCGAGTCGGCCGCGTATGAGCGGAGCGACGTATGCGCCGTGCCGGCCGCGAGCGTCATTTTGGAAAATGTCGTCGCGTTTGAGGTGGCTGCCGCGCTGGTCGACAAGTTCGGCGGTGACAGCTTGGCCGAGATGCTCGAACGTTATCAACTGTTTATGCGCATGGCCCGCGAACGTTAGACCGTAACGCACCAGTGTGGGGTCCAGGATGGTCCCGATTCACGAACGGACTCGCCGCGTAGTTTGCCGTTGGCTGTTTGTGGTGCTCTGCGCGGTCCCCACGGCGGTCGTGCTCTCGTGGTGCGTCGTGCGACTGTGGCCCGGCACGCTCGCGGCCGAGCGCGCGTGGCTGCGCTCGATCACGGGCATGCAAGTCAGTCTGGCTCGGGTCACACATCCGCGCCCCGGCGCGACGCTGCTGCATGACCTCGAACTGCACGACCCCGAGACGCTCGAGTGCGTGGTCAGGTGTCGGTACCTCGAAGCGGTGAGCGGCGACAAGAAGGTCATTGCCAAGGCGTCGCATGTCGAGCTGTTCGGCGCGCAGGCCGAGCAAGTCTGGCGACTGATCGAACGCCATTTGCGCGGCAACTCCCCCGCTCCGGAAACGCAGTTGTACCTCTCGGCGGCCGAGTTGACGTGGCATGTGCCGCGGGGCGCGTCGCAAACGTTCGTCGACCTGACGGCCCGCGTGGGACCCACGACGCGTGGCGGGCACGAGGCCGACTTTCGCTTTCGGCTTGCCGGCGCGGAGGACGCCGAGTTGTCGTCCATCGTGGTCGAACGATTCATGCGGCAAGAGCAACTCTGCACGCACGTCGAGCTGCGGACTGGCGGCAATCGCTGGCCGTTTCAGGTCCTCGCGCCGTTGTTCGACGCCCCCGGCTGGTTCGGCGCTCAGGCCCGGTTCGACGGTGCGCTATCGCTCGAAGAGCAGAACGGCCAATGGTCGGGGCGCATCATTGGTGGGCGGCTCGAGCGCGTCGATCTCGACTCGTTGGTGCGACAGCGTTTTCCGCACGGGCTCAGCGGCTTGGCTGACATCACGATTCGCGACGCGGTTGTCTCGCACGGACGGCTCGTCAAGATCGACGGCACGTTTGACTGCCGCGGCGGCGCGATCGCGCGATCGCTCGTCGAGTCGGGGCGACAACACATGAAGTTCCAAGGCGCGGCGGTCATGCCCGCTTCGGCGACGAACCTCCCCTTTGAGCAACTCGCGTTCACGTTCGTGCTCGATTCGCGCGGGCTGCAAATGCTTGGCGGCTGCGAAGGCCCGCCGGGGGCGCTGTTGATGGGAGACGACGCGCCGCTATGGCAGCAGGGGCCCGAGCCGCTGCAGAGCGTGGCGGCATTCATTCGCACATTGGTGCCGGCGAGCGAGGTGCTTGTGCCGGCCACCGACGCCTCCGATTGGCTGATCCACGCGTTGCCCGTGCCGCCGATTGTTGCCGCTCGGCCCCGTGACGGCACCGCTCCGCCCCCTCGCGTGCATATCAAGCCCGTCCCGTAGGGTACGCACTCTGTGCGTACCATGTGTCAATTCGTCTCAAAGTCGGTGCGCACGGAGTGCGTACCTTAAACGATCGAGGCCGTAACGGGCCGATCGCGTTTGGGAATGAACCCGAGCGCGACGACGAAGAGCTGCAACAACACAAAGTAGCCCAGCGCCGAGATCACCCCTTCGGTAAAGCCGTAGGAGTGCAAGCCGATGCCGAGCTGATTGACGCCGAACCAGGACCAGGCGGTGACGATGTTGCCGCCGATCGAGAGCAACGCCAAGCCACGCTCTTTGGCCATGCCGTCCCAGCGGGCGTGCAGCACGATGGCGTTCCAGAGCACGATGATCAGCGCGCCGTTTTCTTTCGGGTCCCAGCCCCAGAAGCGGCCCCAGGAGTCGTCGGCCCAGAGACCGCCGAGCACCGTCCCGAAGAAGCTGAAGAACAAAGCGAAGCAGATCGTGCCGTAGATCATCCGCGCGATGTCCTTTTCCAGCGGTTTATCCATCGTGGTCGAGAAGAGCCGAATGAACACATAGGCGTTGCCGAGCAACCCGGCCAGGAACGTGGCGGCGTAGCCGGAGGTGACACAGACAACATGCGTGGCGAGCCAGAACTGCGTGTCGAGCACGGCTTGCATGACGGTGAAGGTGTCCCCTTCGAGCGCGAGCCAGTCGGCAATCCACAGCGTCGTGAAGCCGATCAGCGACGACACGATCGTGCCGAGTCCCAGCGGGTAGAAACGTTCCAGCAGCATCGCGGCGAACACGCAGCCCCAGCCAATGTAGATCGCCGAGGAATATAAGTTCGTCACCGGCGGACGACCCGAGATGTATATGCGTCCCAGGAGCCCGGCCGTGTGGATGACAAAAATCGCGATCAGCATCCAGAAGGCGATCGAGCGGAACTGCTTGGGATAGGCGAGCCAACTGAGCAATGCCACGAAGAATGGCAGCATGTAGCACCATGTTGCCGAGGTG
Source organism: uncultured Planctomycetaceae bacterium (assembly GCA_964652155.1). Lineage (GTDB taxonomy): Bacteria > Planctomycetota > Planctomycetia > Pirellulales > PNKZ01 > CAZZBK01. The sequence continues at coordinate 12,486 of CAZZBK010000088.1, forward strand.
AGTGGACGCCAGTAATTATAGCGAGCCTCGAAGCTGACTTTGCCGCTCTTGAAGCCTTCGGGCTGACGGTCTTCAATGAGCGAGTGATAACTGGCGACCTCTTTATTGAACGTCTCGACGTCCCCCTTGGCGTAGGCCACGATCATCGCTTGCCAAGTGAGCGTGGTCGGGTTGAGGGGCTTTTCGTCGCCGAGCAAACGGCTGCTCAGCAGCGCTTGAGTGAAGGCCAAGCTGTAGGGCTGCCAGGGCTCTTTGACGGGGCCGAGAAAAAATTCCTTTTCTTCCTTGACCGGAATGGCCAGGATGGGTTGCCCGCTGTCGAAGTGCTTGATCGCCTGCAAATATGCATCGCGAATTTCACCCAGCCGCTGCAACGCTCCTTCGCGATCGGTCTTGAGCTGTTCGACGGTCGGCAAGTCGCCGACGGGCACGGGGGTGAACGAATCGCGCAACACCGAGTAGCGGCCGAATCGCTTCTCCAGGTCGAGCATGCCGCGATCGTACGTGTTCAGGGCGGCTTTGTCCTTGTCGTGGGCTTTCTTGAGCGCGCCCAGGAAGTCGTCGAACTTATCCTGCAACTCGGCGATCGAGTAGCAGTTGCTCTTTCGACGCTTCAAATCGAACAGCCCAACGGTGTCGAGACTGTCGATGCGAAAGACCTGATAGTTTTCGAGGTTGTCGCTGCGGCTGATCGTGTCGAGCAGCCACTCGATTGCCGAGCGCTCGTCGAGCGTTTCTTGCTCGCCTTCCTTCACGAGCAGCTTGGCCGTTTCGCGATTCGAGATCACGCGGAGCGTGTTGCGGGCCACGCTGTCGAGCGGCTTGCAGCGTCCCTCGGCGACGACCGGGATGCGGCCGAAGTCGTAGAAGTTGAACTCGCCTTCCTTGGGTGGCTTGACCCGGGCGGGCAAGAGCAAGGCGATCAGCAACCCCGCGGCCAACACCCAAGCAATGCCATGATAGGCCTGAATGGACGAGCGTGGTTCGGCGAGGTGCAGCTTGGCGGCGGTTTTGATGTTGGGTCTGGTCACGTCCTCGCGGCGGCGCAAGAAGCGGATCAGCGTGATGCCGAAGTGCCAGGCCAAGCCGACGGCGACGATCATGCAGGCGACGTAAGGAATCATCCAGCCCGAGTTCGTCACGACTTGCAGCGTCGTCTTCTCTTTGCCGGTCTCGTCGTCGAGCATGTAATTGCTCTGGAAGAACGTCTCGCCGGCGAACCGCATGGGGTTGTTCATCCAGATGTGCACTTTGTTGTCGACACCCAGCTTGGCGTCGGTCACGCGCACATCCGACGAGTAGTTGCGGGCGGTCTTGGTGCCGAGGTAGTCATCCTTGCGGACGTCGATCAACTCGATCGAGTAGGGCTTGTAGTAGCGCTTGGGTCGCAAGGCGACTTCGTAAGTTTTGTCCCCCACCTTGATATCTGCATGGCGGGCAAAGGCCTGCACATGGGCCGTGTTCCAAGTGCTGAGCATGTGTTTGCCCAGCGACGTGTCGTCTGGAGCAAAGAACTCGACCACTGCGGTGGGAAAATCCCAGGGGGCGTCGTTCTCGGCGCCCGAGGTCGGCCGTGACTCGACAATCTCCCACTTGGCCCCTTGCTTGTCGGTGAAGCACATCAGCTCGTCGACTTTTTGGACCGGGCCGCGTAACTCGGGCTTCGAGTTCTTCATCCATCGCTCGATCTTGTAGCTCAGCGGCAGTTTGCTGTCCTTGACGGTCTCGCCGACCTGGAGCAGCCGTTGTGGGACGACGATCACATCGTCCATGTCTTCTTGGCCCTGTTCGACGATGGCGAGTTCCATCGTGCGCATGTCTTGGGTGAAGTGCATGGCTTGCCCTTCGTAGATGGGCATCAGGGCCTCGACCGCCTGCCAATCGACAAAGACTTCGCCGAACATCATGAGCCCAATGCCGCCGTGAATGAGCACGACCCCGGCCCGTTTGTCAAAGACCATGACGCAGCCGCCGAGCAAGACGAGCCCGGCGAAGGTGGCCTTGGCCAATTGCCAGAGGATGCGCATTGACGAGTCGTCGAACTCGCCGGCCCAGATGCAGGCGACGAGCGTGGCACCCAGCAAGACCGCGATGGCGATGGTGACCCAACGTTCGGCTTTGCGCTCGCTGCCGAAGCTCATGGCGAGGCCGACGGTCGCCAGCCAAGCGAGTGCGAGCAGACCGATGAGTCCGTACCAGATGACGCCCCAACTGAGCCACGAGCCTTCGAGCAGTCCGGCCGTGCTGGAGCCACTGTTGATAACGAGCCAAGTGACTGCGACGCCGGCGGCGAGCACGCCCCAGCCCCACGAGAGCCGTTGCCCTTGGGCCTGCGTCTTGAATCGCACGCCGTGAGCCGCGAGCAGGTTGATGGCCATCGCCAGGCCGATCGTGAAGCCGCCCGGGAACGGGAATCCGCCGGGGACGACAGGCCGATCCGGAAAAAAGGACGGCGGGAAGAACACTTGCAACGGCACGACCACGAGGAACGAGCGGAAGTATTTCTCGATCACGTCCCACATGTTCAGTTCGTACTGGGCCAGCGTGCCGACAAAGATCAGCACGATGCCCATGAGCAGCAGCGCGACCGTGAGCTTGAGCGAAGCCAGGGGGCGGAGGATCATGTCGAGCACGTCGCGCACACTCGTGTCGCGAGCGCCGATCGCGTTGCGGTCACCGAACGGCATCGATTGGGTTGCCATGATGGTCGAACTCCGCGTGGAGGCTATTTGAACTGAATGGACTTGAGGAACGCGTTAAAACGGTCTCGCTCTTGCTCGACGCCCGGGGCGTCGCCGATGAGCTTGAAGTACCAGGCGATCTCGCCATGTATGACGATCGCGCCGGCGATGGCTTTGCGCGGCTGGGCGTCGGCCGGGCCGAACAACTCGACGTAGTGCCCCTCGATGTCGCCGAACTTGAGTGGCTTGATGGCCGACTTGAGTTCGTCGGCGGTGAGGTCGCCGAGCGCCACCTGTTTGCGCCAGCGATTGATGTTGGCGAGCAGGTCGCCACCCATCCCTTGGGCGGGGAGGTCGCTCACAGTGACCTCAACGCCCGAGTCTTTCGCCGCAAAGACGAGTCGCGTGAAGGGCTTGGCCGCCCCGCTCTGCCAACTCGCGGGCTTCTCGAATGCGAAGGGGATCTCGGCCGGCGCTTTGACCTGCGGTGGCGGCATGCGCGGCTGATCGTGGGCGATGATCGGAGGCGCGGGAGGGTCTTTCTTGACCCGGTAGTGCTCGATCTGCGGTTGCTCGCGACAGCCAACCAACGGCAACAGCACGGCACAGCACATGATCGAACACAGGTACGCGGTCGACCGGCGATGCCGGGACCTCAGAAACTCGACAAATTGAAACATGCTCAGCAGACTCGTGGCGTGCGGCGACAGTGCGCGGGCACTTAGGTGGGAGGCAACATGCCGACCGCGGAGGGGATGACCGGCAAACAGCTACACAGCCGCACCCGCAGTGCGGACCACGCTCGACAAGCAAGCACGATCAGAGCCCGGCGCGACAGCCACCTATTATAGGTCGAACGACCGGTGTGGGGATAGGCTTTGCCGGCGGCTAGTAGAACTTTTCGTCGCGCGGCGGGGCGGGTGATTTTTGTTGCGCCGTGGCGCGTTCCAACTCAAGCACGCGATCTTCCAGCGATCGAGCATGGCGCTGCAGGTTGTCGATTTCGCTCAATTGAGCATGTGATTGCTCAGTCAGCGATCGGACACGCGACTCGCTGGCGGCGTAGTCGCTGCGCGGCACGAATTGACAGCCGGCCAGACAGGCGAGGCCCAGCAATCCCGCCAGGCGGTGCAGCGAGCGAATCCTAAAACACATCGGTATCGATTCCTTTCGATACGAGGCGGACGCGTTAAATGGTCTTGAGAATCGCGTCCATGAGCGGGCTGGCCAAGGGGGTGGGATTGTCCCAACTCCAGATGTTGCGGACAAGGTCATACATCATCACCCCGGCCATCACGAGCAGGCCCGTGCAAGCAACCAAGCCAAACACGGTGAGGGCACCGAAGGGAGTCTCTTTGGGCACCACAACCATGCCGGGCGGTATGACGACGCCGCCGACCGGACCTCCGGCCGCGGAGAGACCACTCCCCAGCACGCCTCCGCCGAGATCGCCCATGCCCCCCATCCCCATGTCGCTGCCCAAGTCGGCGAGTGGATTGGCCCCCATGTTTTCAAAGGTGGTCGACTCGGTTTGCTCACCCGAGTCGTCGATCATGATGACCTGCGAGCCGCTGCCGGAATCGTCGTCCCCTTCTTCTTCGAGCGGTTTGAGTAGGAAGTCGTCCTCGGCCTGGCCGAGATTGCCGGACGAGGCGGCCGCTTTGTCGCTGTTCAGGCCGCTGCCGGCGATGGCTTGACCCAGGTCCAGGCCGCTGTCGGCCGGATTGAACAGCAGGATGCCGCTGTCACCCGGGCGATGGGTGATATCGCTTCCGGGGCTGCTACCGCCGAGCACGTCTTCGTGGTCGCCGACATCGATCGATGAGCTGCCCGCATTGGAAGACATTTTCTCGCCGCCCAGGTTGATCGAGCTGCCCGCACTCAGGCTCGATGAGCCCTTGATGATCGTCTTCGAGCCGGCCAAGTCGGTTGGATGGTCGTCGTCGAGCACGAAGCCATCGTCGTCGGGGGCGAGCTTGACATCGCTGGGGGGCCCCGACGTCAGGTCGGGTTTCGACCCTTGCAAGTTGAGTCCGCTGCCGCCCGATGACAAATTCAAGCCGCTGAGCGAGCCGAGCGAGAGGTCGCTGCCGCTGGCGAGGTTGAGATGGCTGCCGCCGGCCAGATCGAGGGTCACGTCGCCGCCGAGCAACGGCACGTCGCTGCCGCTGCTAAGGTTGAGATCGCTGCCGGAGCCAAGATTCAAGTCGCTGCCGGTGACCGGTTTGTTGGCCGGCTTCGAGTCTTCGAGCGAGAGCGCGAACTCGTCTTGATCGTCGTCGAGCGACAACACAAAGTCGTTGGATGATCCGGAGGCCGCCGCTTGTTGATAGCGCTCGAGGTCGTCGGTCTTGAATTTCCAGTTCGCGCCGTCACGCAGGGCGTTGATTTTGCCTTGCTTGCGCAACTCGGCCAAGGCATCTTCGCTGATGCCGAGTTGAGCGGCGGCTTCTGCTGAGCTGAGAATTTTGCCGGCCATGAGTGTCTCCGCAACGTGCCTGGTCGCCTGCCGCTGCTAGGCGGGCGGGCGAAACATGACCGTGGAGAACTCGACGGAGCCACCGCGGTCATGTCAACGTGATTCGAGTAGGGTGCGTACTTCGGTGGGAGTTGGACCGACGTTGTTGAAGTGCGTCAGTTGCAAGTCCCAATGAAAATTTCGAGCGCTCCGCAACGACAACTCGCCGCCGGTGGTGATTTGGTACACACACAAGCTACGACTGCGTGGATCGATGAGCGTCAGTTGTTGACTGCCGTCGGCCATGGTGTTCGACAGCGTCACCAGTTCCGACGAAGCAGAGGCCGGCACGCTCACCGCCTGGGCGCGCGGACCGTCTCCGACCGCGAACACGCCAAGCAGCGCCAAACCGGCTCCTGCCAATACTCCACTCACGGCCGCTCTCATGGGTTTCACCTGGGGTTAGACCAATGCCAGTGGCTCGAGTGCTTCCTAGACCTTTATTCTAAAAGCACGCCGAGCCGATTCAACACAATTCGCCCCGAGGGCAGACTTCGAGCCTGCCGGGGCCACGTTACAACCGGCCCTCTGGTCCCATGCCGGAAGTTGTCTACAATGCTACACTTAACGCGACTGCCCAGAGGGGCCGGAGTGTACCGAAGGGGGGCTCGCCAGAGCAAGGGCAGTCCCCCGTTACCGCAGAATTAAGCCCCTGCCGCCATCTTTCCCATTCGCCTCTCGCGTCCCATGCCCCCTCCCAGCCCCGCGAATCGACCGCGCCGCGCCGTGCTCTTTGGGGCCGGTTTGGATAGCGCCATTTTACTCTCTGAGCAGCTTCGCCAGGGCTTCGAGGTTTATCCAATTTACTTGCGGTGCGGTCTCATCTGGGAGTCGGCGGAACTCGCCGCGGCACGACGCTACCTCGATGCAGTCGCCAGCCCCGCCCTGCACACGCTCGTCATCCTCGACGAGCCGATGCGGGACTTGTACGGCGATCATTGGAGCCTGACCGGGCAGGGGGTCCCCGACGCGGCCACCCCGGACGAGGCGGTGTTTCTGCCAGGGCGTAATCTCTGGCTGCTCACCAAGCCGCTGCTGTGGTGCGCTCAGCACGCCGTGCCCGAGCTCGCGCTCGGCACGCTGCTGTCGAACCCGTTTCCCGACGCGACGCCCGTTTTCTTCGCCACGCTCGAACAGATGATAGAGCAATCGCTGGGACAGCGCATCGCCATCGTGCGCCCCTGGGCCTCGTTGCACAAAGACGAGGTCATGCGTCTCGGAAAAGATTTTCCGCTGGAACTGACCTTCTCGTGCTTACAGCCACGCGCTCAGCGGCACTGCGGTCGCTGTAATAAGTGCGCCGAGCGCCGCGCGGCCTTTGCCGCGGTGGGCATGCGCGACCCGACCGACTATGCTGTAGCCTAACCATGTGGGCCCGCTTCCAGCTTGAATAGGTTTCACTGCACGATGTTTCGCGTCACTCGGCATATCGATTTTTGCTACGGTCATCGGCTGCTCAACTACGACGGTAAGTGCAAATACCTGCACGGACACAACGGCCGCGCGGTCATTGTGATCGAAGCCGACACCCTCGACGCGCGGGGCATGGTGCTCGACTTCTCGGATATCAAACGGGTCGTCAGCACCTGGATCGACCAAACGCTCGATCATCGCATGCTGCTGCATCGAGACGATCCCGCCGTGTCGGCTCTCCAGGCTCTCGGCGAACCCATTCACCTGCTCGATTGCAACCCCACGGCCGAGAACATCGCCCGACTGATCCACGAGTTCACCGTCTCGCAAGGCTTTCCGATCGTCGAGACCAGCCTCTGGGAAACCCCCAACTGCTACGCGACCTATGCCGGGTAGTTGATCGAGGAACTAGGCCAGTTCACAGAGTCCCACGACCGCCGAGACCGCTTACTGCGACTCTCGGTCGTAACGCCACGGTCCGAGCATCGACATGGGGAGCGCCGAGAGGCCGACGATCACCAGTTGCCCGGCCTCGCCCCCCCACATTGAACGCCACGAGCGAGCCGACGAGCCCCTCGTTGGGCAATCCCAACTCGCAGAGCAGGCCGGCAAATCCAAAACCGTGAATGAGCTCGAATGCAAACGTGAGCCGCCAGCCGCAAACGACTATATCAGCGGGAACAACCATGCTCCGATCATCGTCGTGATCAGGCCGACGACCCCCATCAGCACCAGCATCGGCGAGTGCGCCTTGAGTGTCTCACCCTCGGTCAAACCACTCATCTTGCAGATGACCCAAAAACCGCTGTCGTTCATCCAGGCGAACAGTTTCGAGCCGCAGCCGATGGCCAGCGCGATGTACACCGGATGAAAGGCCATGTCCGGCACGATCAGCGACTTGAAGATGCCGGCCGTCGTGAGCATGGCGACCGTCGCCGAGCCCTGCGCGGTGCGGATCATCACCGCCACAAGCCACGCGACGGGCAGTAGCCAAGCGTGCGAGTCAGGAGCCAGTTGATGAATGCGCCCCGCGATGCCTGTCTGCTGCAACACGCCACCAAATGCCCCGCCGGCCGCCGTCACCAGGATGATCGTCCCCGCGTCGAGGACACACTCCTGAATCACGCTCGACAGCTCATGCCGATTCACGCGTCGAATCCACACGAGCGTTCCGACCGCGACCACGGCCGACAATAGCAGCGCCAAGTTTTTGTGCGATAGGGTCGCCACGATCGCGTCGATTTGCAGCCGCAGCGGGTCAACACTGCCGGCTTCAACGCTCCAGACGGCTTTCATGATGTCGGGCAAGCTGATGAGCACGACCGGCAGCGCAATCGGCAGCAGCGAGAGCCAGAACGGCGGCAACTCTCGCTCATCGCGCGAGGCGAGCTTCTCCAACTCGGCGAGCGACATGCCGGCCGTCTCGCGCAGCGGAATCTGCCAGCGGCTGTTAATCCAGACCGCGTAGGCATAGCCGGCCGCGGCGCAGAACGCCCCGACGACGAGCCCGGCCCGAATCATCAGCCCCATCTCGATTCCCAGTATTTCGGCGACCGCCAGCGGGCCGGGTGTCGGCGGCACCAACGAGTGCGTCATCGTCGCGCCGGCTGTGATCGACAAGACATATAGCAGATAGTTTTTCCCGGTCCGCACATTGAGCGCTTTGCCCAACGGTATCATCAGATAGAACACCGTGTCGAAGAAGACGGGTATCCCCAGCACAAAGCCGCTCACCAAAAAGGCCAAACTCGCTTGCGCCTCGCCGAGCCAGCGGAGCGTGGTCCGGACGATGCGGTCGGCTCCGCCGCTATCGAGCAGACACTTACCCACGATCGACGCCAAGGCCACGAGGATGCCGATATCGCCACACGTGCGGCCGAACGCGACCCCGATCCGCTCGCCGATCGTCTGCTTCAAAAAGCTGCTCGCCTGCTTTTGGGTCAGGTTCTGCTTTTTGACCTCGCCGGCAGCATATTCTTGCAGCGCCACGCTGGGTGTCGCCGCCGCCACGACCAAAGCACCCAACACGAGCGCGATAAAGGCGTGCATCCGCAACAACAACACGCCGCCAATGACGACGAGCATGCCCAAGAACAATATCCACAGTGGGTCCATCGTGTTCGCTCGTGTGTAAAATGATTCGAGTCCGCTTTCGTACCTTTCGGTCGACGGTCACGCTCGACGGTCTCCCTCGTGGTGCCCTATCATAACGCTTGTGTCCACGTCGGGAACTACTCTCTTCACGATTCCAGAGCCCATGACTCGCTCCGCTCAGCATCGTCGCGGCATGACCCTCACCGAAGTCGTGGTGACCGGCGCGGTCGTGTGCCTCGTGCTGCTCATCTCGTTCCCGCTGGTGCTCAGGGCCATTCAAAAAGCTCGCGGCCTCGGCTGCTCGTTCAACCTCCGTGCCCTCGGCACCGCCGTCGAGAGCTACCAGAACAGCCATGCCGGACGATTGCCCGTCGGGGCTCGGTACCAATCACAGCCTGAGAGCCCCTGGGGCGGATCGTGGTGGGTCGACATCCTGCCGCACCTGGGCCAGCCGCAGTTTGGTGTCCAAGGTTGGAAGAGCACCATCGAGAGCAGTGGCGACTTTGCTCATGCGACTGCGAACCCGAACATCACGACGGCCGACGGCTTCGCGCTTGGCTCGATGTTCTGCCCCAGCAGTCCGCTGCCGGTCCTGAATCGCCCGGCCGATCACATCTCAGCGGCCAGTCGAGCGGAACTCAAGACCGTGCCGCGCGGCATCGCGGTCCCTTCGTATGTCGCCATCGCCGGGTCGGCCCCCGACATGCGCTTGCTCGACGGCGCGCCGCTCGACGCGCCTCACGGCCGTAACACCCGCGACGGCCGACTAGGAATCCTCTCCGCGTCGGGTGCCTTTCCCCCAAATCAAGGCCGACAGCTCGCGCATATCACCGATGGGCAGCAATTCACGATCCTGCTCGGCGAGCAATCGATGTGGGGCATGGACCGACAGTTCGAGCCGCCGGTGCTTTACGACCTGCGTAGTAGTTGGCCGCGCGGCGCGTACGCCGGCAGCGAGGGAAACTATCAGCAGTTATCTGTCGACGCCGAAGGGCTCGACGGCTCAGGCGACGCTCGCTGCACGGGCGTGACCACGCTCCGCTATCCGCCGAACACGTTGCGTCCCACGCGCGGCATATTAGCTCAGCCCATCTCGCCGACCCCCGCGCATCCCTCGACCCCGCCCCTTGCATCGATCGACGACGAGCGCGGCCCGGGCCACAATCACGGACTCAACTCGCCGCATGTGGGCGGCGTGAACGTCTTGATGGCCGACGGCTCGGTGCGGTTTCTCAGCGACGACATCGACCTCCGCGTCTTGCTCCTCCACGCCACGCGTGACGACGGCCAGCAATGATAGCGGCCGATGGTACAAATCTCCGAATCGTTTTATTGTCCGCGACCGCTACAACCGATACGCCTTGATAACGGATCGTTCGCCAGTCGTTTTCACCGCTATCAGGGCCAGCAACACGTGCGTGCGCGGATCTGCTCCCATATGTTCGTCGCTTGGTTTGTGCTCGTCGGCTGTGTGCTAGCGCAATCATCGGCCGAGCGAATCCCGCTGGCGCCCGAGCCCCCTGAGCTGACGAATACACCTTTCGAGCGGCCCACTCTCTTCGCGCAACTTGCGACGCCACCAACGCTACCGACGCTTCCCGAGACGGTCATCGTTGCCGAGCCGACAACTGATATTCAGCCCCGGACTCAATCGCCCCCTGGCGTCTATGAACAGATCATGTCGATCGGCCGAGGCGAGTCGTTGTTAGGTCAGACCGGCAGCGCATCCCAAGGACGCATCGGCCAGCAGCAGCTCATCTATCGCCCGATGCTCCGCCCGGGCGAGGTGTTCGAGACGATCCCCGGTGTCATCGTGACGCAACACAGCGGGTCGGGCAAAGCCAATCAGTGGTTCCTACGCGGCTTTAATTTGGATCACGGTACCGACTTTTCGATCAAGGTCGACAATGTGCCAATCAACTTGCCGACCCACGCCCACGGTCAAGGCTATCTCGACGTCAACTTTCTGATCCCCGAGTTGCTCGAATCGATGGACTATAAGAAGGGGCCCTACTATGTCGAGCAGGGGGACTTTAGCTCCGCCGGCGGCGCTGAGGCGCACGTCATGACGCGACTACCGGCGAGCATCAACCGCGCCGCCGTCGGTTCATACGGCTTCTTTCGTGCGCTCAATGCTAACTCGGCCGACCTGGGACCCGGTCATCTACTGCATGCATTCGAGTATCAACATTATGACGGCCCTTGGGATGTGCCCGAAAGTTTCAATAAGTACAACCTGCTCTTCAAGTACACGCTCGGCGACGACGACCAAGGCATGTCGCTCTCGACTCAAAATTACTACGCCCAGTGGACTTCGACCGATCAAATCCCGCAACGGGCCGTCGATCAGGGGCTCATCTCACGGCTCGGCTCGTTGAACTCGACCGATGGTGGCCGTTCGACGCGCTCGATTAATAACGCACAGCTCTGGCACACCTGGCAAAACGGTTCGATCACCCGGCTCAACACCTATGCACAGTACTACCGACTCGACCTGTTCAACGATTTCACCTTCTTCTTGAACGATCCGGTGAACGGCGATCAGTTCGCGCAGCGCGACAAGCGGGCGATCGTCGGCACGAACCTATCGCACGAATGGGATAGCGACTGGACCGGCCGAGGAGCGCATAGCGTGATCGGAGCGCAGATTCGGAATGATTCGATTCCCGAAGTCGGTTTACAGAACACGGCCCAGCGTGACGTGCTGAGCATTACCCGTGATGATCGTGTGAACCAAGCCAGCATGGGGCTCTACGCCAGTCGTACGACATGGTGGACAGAGCGTGTGCGAACGATCTTCGGTTCGCGCGGCGACTTTTATAACTTCCGAGTGAATAGCCGTACGCTAGCTGCCAACTCAGGCTTTGTCGCCGATAGTATTTGGAGCCCCAAGGCCTCGATCATTTTTGGGCCGTGGAACCAGACCGAGTTCTTCATGAACTGGGGCTTTGGTTTCCACAGCAACGATGCCCGCGGAACAACGACCACGATCGATCCGACCACGCTGCTGTCGGTGACCCCCGTGACACCGCTCGTTCGCTCGCAAGGATACGAAGTAGGCTACCGGAGTTCGGCGATCAAGAACCTCAATACGTCGTTCACGCTTTGGTATCTGGAACTGGGGAGCGAGTTGCTGTTTGTCGGCGACGCCGGCACCACCGAGCCGAGTCGTCCCAGCCGGCGCTATGGAATCGAGTGGTCGAACTACTACACACTCAGCGACCGCTTACACTTCGATCTCGACGTGGCCGCCACGCAGTCGCGATTCACGGGCGACGATCCGGCCGGGCCGAAAATTCCCGGCGCGATCGGCACAACGGTCAACTCGGGCCCGACGTTCCTGCTCGGTAATGGCTGGTTCCTCTCGAGTCGCTTCCGCTACTTTGGTCCCCGCCCCTTGACCGAGGACAACAGCGTTCGCTCGCTCGGCACGCAGTTGATCGATATGCGCCTGGGCGTGCAGCGCGAGCGCTCGCAATTCGGGCTCGAGGTCTTCAACCTCCTCGGCTCGCGCACCCATGACATCGACTATTACTACGCCTCACGTCTGCCGGGGGAACCATTTGCCGGCGTGAACGATGTGCATTTTCATCCCGTCGAGCCCATCGGCTTTCGTGGGTATTTTAATTTGGCCTGGTGAGAGGTAAGGGTCGTTCTGCACCACCGTCTGTCACTCGCTTTGATTCACAGATAGATTACAGCATTGACTGTGGGCGATTATGGGTATGATGTCGCGGGAGCGAGCTTCAGGAACTCATGAAACCATTAACACACGAGCAGGTTCGAGCCATTGAGCGCATGGAGATCATCGATCCGGCGATGGTCGCGGTGCTGCGCGAGAAAACGCCCGCCGAACGAT
>CAZZBK010000089.1:0-24783 GCA_964652155.1 uncultured Planctomycetaceae bacterium
GGGAGCGTCGCGCGGTCCACCACAAGGGAGTGATAGCGCGTGGCGTCGAACTGCTCGCGCTGGTCTGGCACTGGAAAGACCACCGCCGCGGTCTTGTTCCGGACGTTGACGAGGTGCAGTCGGCCACCTTCTCGGTTCCCCGAGGCAATCGCCCACGCTCCATACGCCTGCGAGACCGTCATCGAGTCGCCGACGTGCAGCACCTTGCCGGCGAGCTTCGGCTGCGCCCCTGCCGCAAGCGTGGCCTTCGCGTTAGCGATCCACGCCGACTGCCACGCCGAGTCCGAGCCGATGGCTCGTGCGCGCGTATGCGTCGGTGGCGGTGGCTGATTCGCGCCCATGCCCCAGCCAGACAGCACATTGACCGTGAGACGCTGATTCGACGCCGAACCGACGCGCCCGCCGGCCGTCACGTAGTAGGCTTGATTCGTGACGGGATTGTAGGCGCCGCCCCACAGGATCAGCTCGTCATGCGACCCAGGCAACGGGACGGCCGCATAGGGCCGCACGTCCCACGGTTGACGCGTCCCCTGGAACGCTTCGACCACATGGCGCATGTCGATGAGCCACGCGGTCAGGACGTAAGGGTAGGCTTTCGGCCCCTTCCCCCAGTTGTGATCGGTCGACTCCAGGGAGTAGCACCACTTTGCGGGGTCGGCGCCTGGGTGCTCCTGACCCTGCAGACTCTTGTCGGTGGTCGCGTAGCCGTAGCAGGACGGCCCGAGCCCATCCTGTGCGATCACGACGAGCGTCCGCGTGCCCGGCGCGATAAAGTAGGCACCGAGGCGTTCGGCGCCCTCGTAGCGCCCAAGCCGGCCGGGATTCTGCTGGTAGGTGTCACACCCAGAATTCGTGATGCGGCAGGCGAACAGGAGACGCATCGGCACGCCATCTTTCGTCACGTCGGCCGGATGGAACAGCGAGCACGCGGGCGTGAAGCTCCCGCGTCCGATGATCGACGAGTAGCGGTCGCAGTGCATCGCCTCGTAGCCACCGAGCAGCGCACGCCACTCGGTCGGCAACGGCACTATTGCGCCCTTGAGAAACCCATTCGTGACGCCAGACGTCGAGTAGGGACCCGCCAACGCTCCGATGCTCGGCCCTGACCAGTAGGTGCGTGAGGCCCCGCCATCCGCATCGTAGGCGATGAACGCGGACACGATGAGACGGCCCCCGATCTCCAGGATGCCCCCGTAGCTCGCGGGATTCGCGCCGGGGTTCGTCGGGTGGATGCTGTCGAGTTGCGCCTTGCTCGGCCCGCCGCACTTCTCCAGGAGTGCCGCCGTGCCGCCGATGGCCGGGATGCGGACCTTCGCGATGCCGGCCGAGTCGAACACGCACGACACGTAGAGCGCCTGCCCGTCCTCGCTCACACCCATCGCGGCACTGCCGTAGTCGAGATTGGCGCCCGCCGGCAGTTGAAACGAGCCGTCACCACGCACGGTCGACGCGTCAAGCAAAGGACGCGAGAGCGGGTCCGTCTGTGCCCCCGCTGACACCGCCACCAGCCAGCACGCGAGCACGCCGAGAATCAATCGCTGCATCGTCACTCCTTGGGGGGAGTTGGTTACGTTGGCTCAGCCCGCCGTTTTACGCACATTCCACAGCGCCGAGGACGCGCCAGCGGTTCCCAGCACGCACGCCAGCGGGCCGAGCCATGCTCAGTCGAACGGACGACCGACACCGCCCGTGTCGTAGTCCACCTTTGGCCGCGCCAGTTCGACGCGAATCGCGGCAATCGCGGCGGCAATCTTCTCGTTGCACATCGCTTCCGCCTCCGCGCGCGTGATGTAGTCGGGCTTCGTTTTTGCTGGTGTCTTGTCGCTCATGTGATCCTCTTCTTGAACGCGACACGCAACCCAGGATCGAGCTTGCCCTGCTTCACGGCGAGCGTGAGGCCGCCGCTCATTGACCAGCCCTTTTCCGTGATGCGCGCGGCGCCCACTTCCCCGCCGTCCTTGTCGGCCACCATGTAGATCGCGACGAACTTCTCGCCGTTCGCCGCTTTCTCTGCGGAATGAATTGTTGACAACGCCTCTTCGAGACGTGTCCCGCCAATGGTGAGCCCTTTGGGCTCTTGGCCGGTCACGACCGCTCATCCTTCGGTGGCACGTAGGACGTCCGCACCAGAATGAGCCCGGCTGCGGCCATCTTCGCGACACCCTTCGGCGTGAACACGGCCGCCCATGTCGGCGCGTCGTCGAGCGTCACGAGCATCGCGAGCAGCACCACGAGCCACAGGAGATGTTCGGCGCGCATCACTCACCCCAGATGATCAGCCACCACGACACGAATCCGCCCCAAACGATGTTCCGTGCGCTCATGATGGTTTCTCTTCCTTGGGTTTGAACGTGGTTTCCTGCCCGAACACACGCGCGGTGTAGGTCGGGAATTTCCGCGCGCCCACCTTGGCGATCTGCGCCTCGATAGCGCCGAGCCGCCGTGACTGGTCCAAGAGCGCTGCCGCAATCGCGTGCTGGCTCGTGCGGATGTCCGCGAGCACGGCCGCCATGTCAGCGGACGGAGGCACAGGAGCCGGTGACGGCAACGGTTCTGGCGAAGGCGGCGTGGGCGCGGGAGGCTGCGGAATCGGCGTCGGCTCGTCGCCCAGATGGTTCTCGGCGCGCACCTCGTGAAACTTCTGGCTGCTGTCGTTGGTCAGGTCGTATTCCGCTGGCGCGCCACCACGCGGGATCACGCGGTAGGCGAGGAATCGCCCGCTCGTCTTCCGGCCGATGGTGTCCGCAGAAATCTCCCCCGTGCCGCGACTCTTCTGGCCCCACTCGTCCTCGGGGAAGCTGTGCGCCATCTGCTCGGCAATCATGAGCGTGCCCGCGTAGTCAGGCAGCTTCGCCAGCACCGCCGCATGCGCCGCGGTCCACGTCGCGCCTGCAGACGGAGGCGCCGGCACACCACCACCGGCCAGCGGCGGCGGATCAATCGCGATGGCCGTGCCGTCCTGCCCCATCGTGTCGTAGTTGGTGACGTTGCCCCAGTAGATGCTCGGACTCGGCCCGCCAGCCCCGCCGATGACGTCGTAGCACTCGATCATACGTGGGTTGCCGTTCGCCTCGTCCACGACGTAGCCGACGATGTCCCATGACGCATCGTTGGGATTGCCCCGCTTCCCGTTGAGCACCCAGCGCGCGCCGGCCGGATGTTCCGATCGCAAGGTCTGCACCGCAAGCCGAATCCACTCACCTGCGCGCGGATCGCCGTGATGATGTGCGTGTGCCCACGCGTCCGCGTAGCGGCTCACGTAGTTCCTGAGCAATCCGCTCACGTCTGGCGCCTGATTGCGTCTGATACTCATTCCGCCCCCAACGAGCGCGCCACCGCGCTCTGCCATGCCGGCATCTCCGCGAGCCCAGCGAATCCCGGCGCCTCGATGTGCCAGGCATACCCGCAGGCCCCGACCACCCGCGACTGCTCGAGCAACGGCGGATACGCGTCGACGATCGCCTGCGTCATCGGCCCGTAGACGTCCGGCGACGGTCCAGCGAACCACCGCGGCGTAAGCACGAGGTCTCGCGGCTGCTCATTGATCGCGTGCCGCACGAAGATCGGCAACAGGTCGAGATTGTAGCTTGTGAGCTGTAGTAACTGCACCTGCGGCGGGCAGGGGCGCCAGTAGTCCGGCCCAAAATGCCGAAGCGTGTTGAAGAGATGGTCTGACCACACGCGCTGCCACCGCTTCGGGTAGAGGTCATCCAGCGCCGCGTATTCGTCGCACAGCCACGCGAAACCCGACTCGAGCCGCTGCCACCGCGTCGGCTCGCCCTTCCCGCGCCAGTGGTAGGCGTCATACTGCTTGGCGTCAACATTCGACAGCGGCTCGTCCAAGAACTCGACGCCACGAATGTGCGGGAACAGTCCGGATTCGCACACGTCGCGCATGATGGATGCGAAGTTAGCCTCAATGCCGACGGTGCCGATGTGCAGCACCCACGAAAACGGCCGCCGCGCCGACAGCGCCGCCGCAGCGCGGAACATGCCCAGCCGGTCAGCTGTCCATTCGGGCACCTTGCCCCAGGACACCCAGGCCGGCGGGTCAGGCCCACCGAGCGCGCCATAGCAGCCGATGGGCTTCACGTTGTCACCGTTTCTTACTCGCGGCCTTTGTTGCCATCCCCGCCACCGCCGCGATCAACGGCGTGAGTGTGCCAGCCGGCGCGACGTCGAAGTGATTGAGCGTCCACGTCGCCACCTTCATCGCATCACGCTCGCTCGCGCACACGCCATCGGCGACGAGCTCGTGCGCCAACGCTCGGCGACGTGAGACGGCCAGTGGAGGACAGCACACACCCAAAATACAACATACGTGATCATCCATGACACGCTCCTGTGATTGCAGTAGACTTGAACGACGCGCGCCGAGTGTTCAGACTCGACGCGCGTCTCACCACGCACAGATCGAACGGAGCGATCCCCGCATGGCTACGACGCATCGTATCCCACTCGCCGAACGATTTTGGAGCAAAGTCCGCGTCACTGACGGATGCTGGCTGTGGACGGCGCAGACCAACAATCATGGGTATGGCTGCTTTAGCTACCCTCGCGTCGGACGCTCTGGGCGGAACACCCACGCGCACCGCATGTCGTGGATATTGGCGCATGGACATGTCGCCGATGACGTCAGCGTGCTGCACCACTGCGACATACCCGCCTGCGTCAGGCCGTCGCATTTGTTCCTCGGCAGCCAGCGCGACAACATGCGCGATTGTGCCAAGAAACGCCGCCACCACCACGGCGAGTCGCACGCCTTCTCGAAATTGACTACTGACGACGTGCGCGCCATCCGGTCGGACACGCGCCCTCAGCGCACGATTGCTGCCGCCTACGGTCTGTGCCAGATGTCCGTCTGCGACATCAAGCGGCGTAAAACGTGGGCGCATGTTGACTAGCCTCGTCATCGTCTCCCTGTTGTCTTTAGCGCGTTGACTTCGTATTGCAACAACGCGATTTGCCGCTTGTGTTCGTTGACGAGTTCCGTGAGCGGCCCCAGTGCATCGTTCATGCGCTCCGTGACTACCTTGAGCCGTTCATCGACGATCCGTGCTTCCGTCGCGCGCTCTTTTTCCTGCGCTTCCATCCGCGTGAGGATGTCGCGCACATCGGAGCGGATGCCACTCGTGGTCGCGATGACCGTCGCGCCGACGCCGACGCTCACTGAGACGACGCGTATCAACGTGTCGATGGTGAACGTCACGCCGCGTGGCCTCTTGAGTGTCATGGGTTTACGCGCCACGGCCCTGGTCTTGCTGGACTTCAACGATGCGCAGCCCGTCAAGACGCCAGCTCTTCGACACATCCAAGCCAAGGCTGCGCACCATCTGCACGACCACATCATCAGCCACCATCGCGTCAGCCTTGGCGGTCGCAATCGCGGCCTGTGCTTTGGCTGTTTCCAGCTCGAGACGGCGCACGGCATCGGCGCGCGCGTCCGTCACGCGGAGCCATGTCTCGCGCTGCTCCTGTGTCACCGTGGGACCGTTCGCCATTGCCGCGAACTCTCGCACCTTCGCCATGATCAGATCCTCGCCTCGAGTCGTGCCAGCCGTTCCGCCAACGCCTGAATGGCGAGGCCGGTGTAGCCGAACGCGTTGATCGGATTGAACGACTGCCCGCCGTGCATCGTGAATTCTGGCGACTCGTCCGCCATGATACCGAGAAACGATGTGTCGCGGTCGCTCGCGCGGTAGTGGAAACGATAGAACGGCGTCCGAAGAATCGTGGCCAGTGCTTCGCGCGCATCGCGGGCGCGGCGGATCAGTCGCTTCGTCGCACGCGTGGAGGTTTGTGTGCCGACGACGGTTCCGGCCGTATCAGAGACCGACGCGTTTTCTGTCGGCTCAGCGGTGTGGATGCGGAGATTCCCTGACCCGTCGACCCACAGATACCGCTCATTGTCGTCGAGCATGGTGAGCCCGAGTGTCCCAGCCGCAAAGCTGCCGCTCGAATTACGCCCAATGAGAATCTGTGGCCCTGGAATCGCGCCAGTCCCGTACGCTGCCGATGGCGACTGGATCAGCGCCGGACCAGTGGACCCGCTCCGAAGCGCAACTGTGAACACGTTCGTGCTGCTGAGTGCGGCGCGGATCTCGTCAGTCGCGAAATACCATCCAGTGTTCGTATCAGACAACGACGCAATCGATGGCGTGGATACCGACCCGTTGGCGAACATCACTTGACCTGACGCAAACACCGATGGACCATTGACGACATACAACGCGTATTTATTGGTGCCCACGGTCGGAGGCCCAGCGATATACACATTGTAGGCGCTCGTGGTCGCTGCCGCGTTGTCAGTAATCGACGGCACATCGAAGTGATTCGCAATCAGACTCGTATGCGTGCCGCTCCCTGCCTCAATGAACGTAGGTTTCGAGTACAGACCAATTCCGTCAGCACCCACGCCGAGCGTGACCGTTCGCCTCACTTCGAGTCCAGCATCAGCCGCAGACGTCGACGCCCCGACCAGCATCCGCCCAGATGCATCAACATAGACGCGCGTCAATCCGTTCGTCGCAATACCGACGACACCAGCCGCATGACTGGCATGTAGGAGTAATCCTCCACTCAAGCCAGTATCTAGGCGCGCTTGGTCGGACGCACCCGTAAACGTACTCGAATACGCTGTGAGTGTCGCGCCTTCGGCAGAGGTATCGTTCCCGACCGCAAGACGACCATAGGCTGTCGTGCCTGAATTGCTATTCCTGACACGCAATACATTGCCGCCAGCGCCAGATGCGTCAAACGCATGCGTGCCGAAGCCATCAACTTGCAAGCGCGCGCCAAATACAAACGGATTTGCCGTCGTGCCGTTGAAGAGTTGATCTATCTCGTCATAGATGGCCGTGAACAACGCCATATTGATCAACGTGCCGTCGCCATTTGGTGACGCTGGCGTGCCCGTGTCATTGGTGAACGTGATCAACGACCGATCAAGTGTCGTCGCCATCTCAGGACGCTCCTACCACGACATCTAGGATGTCGGCGCGGCGCGCCAATCGGCACTCCACGACATGTTCAAGATACGACGGGGAATCGCCCACCATCTTTCCATAGCCGCGTGTCGTCACACGCTGGATCCGGAAATCGCCCGACAATGTCACAGGGTCCGTGATGCTCACAGACACGATCTTGCCTGGTTCGTGATACCGCTCCGTCGTAGTGTAGCTAAGCGCGGGAATCGCACCCTTGTAGAAGGCTATATCCGCCGAGGCGCGCGCCGTCGCTTCTGTTTGCGAGAGGCGCCCATCCGTGAACCAGCCTACAGCCACGCCTGACCGCCCGCCGCCCAGCGCAAACGCCAACGCCACTATTGCGGCGCCATCGCCTGCTTGTGCCACGACATTGATTGGCGCCCCCTGTGGAATGTCATACGCGATTCCACTACACCCCGTTAGGTCACCTGGGCCTGACGCCGCGGTCCGCCCGCTATAGCTGAAGAGATCCGCGCCTGCTTGTGCGAGCGTGCCGCTATACCAGCCGCATTCATCGACCGGCACCACCGATGCGCCAGCTCCGACTAACGCAGTCGTCGACCCGCCGCCACCAACGTAGTAAGTGCTCGTCCGCACCTGCGATCCTGACGCCTCGTAGCTCACGTTTCGCACTTCGCTCGCGTTACCGATGCTGACCGCATTCGACGCCGGCAACGTTTGGAATATGTCAATAGACTTCGATGGGCGAATGCGGACATACGCATTCGCAGACGCCGCAATCCGCCGAAGCGCCCCCGACACTGTCTCGCCGGTGAACGTCATGGGGCCAACCGTCCCCAACGATGACGGGATATATCCAGTAGAGAATCCGCTGTTAACGTCCGTGAATCCAGTCAAGATCTGGCTCACAAGTTGATTGACGGCAATCGACCCCACCTCAAGAGACACGCGCGCGTAACGGTCGAGGAGCCATGTGAGATCAATCGCCTGACACGTATGGAACGCCGTGCCGGCGACGATCTTCTGCATCTGCGTCCGCGTTTCCGTAAGCGTGCCAGCCCAGACCGTCGAGCCACCGAGCGTCACAGTGACGTCCGACCATTGCGCAGGTGGCGACGACTGCACCAGCGTGAACGTGCAGACCGACGGTGACCCATCGAGCGCCGAGACGATCTGGAAATCGTCGACCTTTGGCGTTTTCGCGACACCGCCCACAGAGAACACGAGCGGATGATTCGCGAGGCCTGTTCGCGTGACGCCGACCCGGCACGCGTTGACTCGCGCGTGGTAGTAGGCCATCGACTACGCCGCCCCGAACGCGAGCCCACGCCCGCGCCGCTCGCCTTCTTGTGAGAGCACGTCGAGCACACGACGCGCGAACGACACCTCGGACGTGTAGCCGTCGAACACGCCGCCGTGGATGTGGATATGGTTCTCGCCGCCAGACCGCGCCCCGGCGCCTCTAAGCTGCGACAACGGCACGACCGCTTCCGGTCCCGCTTCGCCGATCATCGCAATCGTCGGCTGCGTTACGATGCCGCCCTTGGCCATCTTCGGAAATTCCCCATCGATGCTATAGCGGTCCAGATCGGACGCGTCGACGTTCAGCTTGAAGCGAATGCCGGTCTCTTTCGGGAGTCGGTTGATCGCGCCCGTGATGCCATCGCCGATGAGGTCGATCAGGGCGCCGATCTTATCCATCAGTTTTTGCATCGCGGCGATGGGGCTATCCATCCACGGAATCTGCCCAAGCTCTGTAAACTTCTCGCCGTTCTTGTCGACGAGCGACCCGGTCTCGATCATCTTCGCGATGATCGGCTCCATCTCTCGAGGCACTTGTGTGCCCATCTCGATTGACCGATGGATGAACGCACCAATCGACCCGCCCATCTTCTGGATAATGGTATCTGTATCAACGCCAACGGCCACGAGCGCGTGGAAGTCTTCGACGAGGGATTGCGCTGTCGCCGTCATCTGCGTCTGCTTGAACTTCGCGCCGGCCTGCTCAATCGTGATGCCGTAGCGTTCCATCGCGGCGATACCGCGCTGCTGCAGCTTCTCTTGCTCATCGATCTGCGCGGTCACGCCGGCCACGGCGTTCTTGAAGTCGTCGACCTTCTTCGCCGAAAAGACGCGATCCATCGAGATACCAAGCTCGTCGGCCTTCGCGCGGAGGTTCGCGAAGTCCAGCCCTTGCATTGCCGTTTGGATCTGCTTCTTGTCTTGATTCCCGCCGCCGAACAGTTTCCCGATGAATGATCCCGCGACCGAGCCGAGCATTGTGCCGACGACCGGCAACACGCTCCCAGCCGCGCCACCAATGGCCGCGCCGAGTGATCCGCCGATGGCTTTCCCTGCCCAGTTGCCGACCGTATTGCCGAGCTTCGTACCGAGCATCTGGCCAGCTTCGCCACCGAGTGCTTTCCCAATACTCCCGCCGCCCTGAATGGCGCCAATGATAGCGCCGCTGAGCCGCTGACCGATGTCCTTCCACGTCGCCACTTGCTTGAGTTGCGCGTGCAATTTCTCCAGTTCGTCCCCAGAATCCTTGATGCCTTGCTTGAACGGTTCCCAGCCACGCGCGCTCAGATCGATGGCGGTCAGCACTTGGCGGAACGCCTGATCGAACTCGAACGCCGCCTGAGTCGCGCTATCAATCGCCCCAACAGCGAACTGCTGCCACATCCGCCAGTTACCGGCGGCCGTCGCCATGATCGACACGCTCTCGCGGAATTTCTCGTTCGCTTCGGCCTGCTTGTCGCGCACCTTCTCGGCAGCCTCGCGCATCTTCTCTTGCCGCTTGATCGTCTCATCGAGGTCGCTATGAATCCGCTTCCACTCGAACTCTGACGGCATACTCGGCGCCGACGGCGCGCCAGGAGCAGGTGATGCCGGTAAAAGATCCGCTAAGTCCTTCGCGTTCTGGCTCGCCTTCCACTGCACATAGTTCCGCTCCGACATGAACAGACGATTGATGCCGTCTCGCGCGTTGTCATACGCAGACACCAGAGTCGACAACTGGAAGATGTTGTCAATCACTGTGGCTGTGAAGTTCACTGCCGATGCCTTGATGTTGGCCCAGGAGATCCCGAGACGGTCCATCGTTTCGACCGTTTCATCGCTGATCTTGATCCACCTGTCTACCTCGGATACGCCTTCGCGAATCGCAGCAATGTTCGACTTCCACGCTTTCCCGAACAACTGCTGCGCGAGCTCTACCTGAAGCGACCGATCTTCGACTTGAGCGAGGGCTTCGGCGACCTCCACATACCGCTGCGATGGCGCCATTGACTGGAAGTCGGCCACCTCGATATTGATCGCTGCAAGCGCGCCCTCAATTTTGCCGTTTGCGAGTCCGCGTTCCATTTCCTGGATCGCGCCAACAATGGCCGTCATCTCGACGTCGAATGACTCTGAGACCGCTTGCAACCGTTGCACATTCTCAGCGGTATCGTTGATCGTCGCCGAGATGCCGTCGATCTCGTCGATGGCGTCGGCCACCGTTGAGACCATCGCCGCCACCGCGCCGAATGCGGCTGCACCCTTTAGGGCATCGAACGCGCGTGACGCTTTGCTCGCGAACGAGTCAATCTTGTTACCAGCCGCATCGACACCTGTCTTCAGTTGGGCGATGTCGGCCCCGATACTGACGACCAGCGATGCGATGGTGGCCACTAGTCCTCGTCTCGTCGCTCAAATGCCACGCGCGTCACAATCTCCGGGTTCGCCCCGTCACGCACGGCCGCATGAATTTCCTGCTCCTTCTGGAGCAAGTATTGCCACTCGGCGAGCTCTGCAGCCGTGATACGGCTCAGCAGCTCGTCGACCGTCATCCCGCCAAGTTCTCGGGCGACACGGAAACCGAGGGCGCGGGCTGGGCGGTCTCCGAGGCTTTTCCCAACTCGTCGACATCCGCCTCCGTCATTCCGCTGAGTTTGCGGCCGACATCGAAAAGACGGTCGAGCACCGACGCCGGAAGGTTGCCGACGACATCCGCCTCGGCATCCGTGAACAATCGCTTGCCGTCGGCATCACGCAAGATGATGACAAGGAATCGCGCGCGGATGTTGGCGAGATTCTGCTCGCGCTTTTTGCCGCGCTGCACAGTCATCGTGGCCTCGAACGCGTCACGTTCGGCGCCTGAGAGTCCCCAGACGTAGACCGTCTCACCGCCCAGCTCGGGCAATGAGACGGCCTGGATCGGCACCTTGAGTGCGAGAAACTTGTCGCGGACGCCCATACTACGACGTCGCTCTCGTGAGCGTCCCCGCCGATTCCAATTCCAGCTCTGTCAGGTGCAATTCGCCCACCTGCCCGCCGAGAGGCTTGTAGCCCTTGACGAGACACGAGCCCGACCACTGCGGATTCGTGGCCGACGTCGACGAACTCGTCGGCTTCGTCGTGAACGTCGTCACCGTGCCCACGAGCGGCGAGATGGTCTGATCCACCTGTGACGACGCATAATCCTGGCCCATCGTGACCTTGAGACTCCATGTGAGCAGCCCGCCGAGCGAACTCCGCGTCGTGTCACCCATGAACGTGTCGTCAAGCGACTCGCAGCCTTGCGGCAGTTCGATGCCTTTGACGTAGGTCGAGAGGTTCACCGAGTTGATCGTGAAGACCGCATCCGTCAGTTTGTGCACAGCCAATGTCGTAACTCCTAGAAGATGCCGATAACGACGGCAAACGTGAACGATGGCGTCGTGCCGGCAATCGTCCAATCCACACGCCAATACGTGTCTGTGATCGCACCGGCCGCCGACGCGAACTGCGCGCTCGCCGTGGTCGCCGTCGTGAAGGTGATCTGTGTCGTCGGCGAGGCAAACCCGACCGCGTCATCTGACCGCACCGTGACCGCGAGCGTAGGCGTCGTGCCGCTCACCGCGAACACATGCAGCCCAGCATACACGCGCTGGGTCGCGCTGACCGCACCGAGTTGCTGCGCCGTGCCACTGTTGCTGCTCGTTGTGCGCGCGGCCTTCGTGGCCATCACCGTCCCGCCACCAACGAGCGGCGCATTCGACGGCTTGGCGTCCCACGTGAATCCGTGTAGTTCGCCCACCTGTGCGCCCATGCCCTTGATGTTCGCGGTGAGCGCCTGTGTGAACGACGCGCGGGCATTCGCCGCCGCGCCATCGCCGGCAATCAGAATCGGCGTGTTTTGCACGGCGAGATTCGACCGTAGCACGTCTTCGATCAGGCCGGTGTTGTAGTCGACGAAGCCCTGCCCCTTGATGTCGGCCTCGAACAGTCCGCCTAGATACCGCCGCGTCGTATCGCCAAAGACGGTGCGGTCGAGGGACTCGACACCCCACGGAACCTCGACCATGTTATGGTCGCCGCTGACGTCGTATTGCCCGATGTAGATGACCGCGTTGGTCAGTTTGTGGACCGCCATCTAGGCGCCGCCTTTCGCATCGAAGTGATACCCGCACTGGCACGTCCACTGAATGTGCCCCATCATCGCCATCGCGTAGTCGCGCAATTCCTCGGGATGCTGACACCCCTCGGCCGCCATCGACGGGCGCAGCGCCACCGCAATCGCCCCAAGCGCATGTGCCACCGACTCGAGGCCCGCGCGGATCTCTTGGGCTTCGGTCATGACTGCCGCACCGTGACGAGAAATTCCGCGACATGATGCCGCACTTCGACGCCATTGATGTTTTCATTGCCGGCCGGATACGCCTGCTGATACTGCGAGGCGACCAGCGTATGCCCAGATACCGACAGCGCGGCATAGTGCAACAGCTCCACGGCCTTACTCACGATACTCGAAATCGTTAGATCCGACCGCGCGTTGTTGAAGACATGCACACGCACGAGCACATCCTTGCCAGGCTGTCCCATGCAATCTTCGCGCGTTTCGGTAGCATCCCCGATCCGCACAAACGGATAGGATACCGTCGCCGGCAGACCGTTATGCACGCCGCCAGTCGCCAGCGCCGTCATGCCCGCCACGTTGAGCGCCGTATACACAGCGGTGAGCACTGCGCCGATCGCGCTTTGCTGCGGCATTAGAGGAACCTCGACGACGCAAGTTGCCGTTCCGCTTTCTTCCCCGCGTCCTTGAGCCGTCGCGCATACAGCGCCCGTTGCCCTTCTGCGGCCGGCAGCATGAACGGCTTCGCCGTGGCGCGCACCGTGCCGAACTCAACCAGATGGGCATACCGCTGAGGACGGAGATACCGCGCACCGGCCGACGTCAACGCCGACCCGCCCGCCCCGGCAATCGCGACCCCGCCCGCCTTGACACCCACACGCGCGAACCCAGACCGCTTCGAGAAGCTGTGTCCGATGTGGTCGCGTAGCGTCCCGGTATCCACGGGCACTCGTTGCCGCGCATCTGCGGCCATCGCTAGCGCCGTATCTTCCGTCGCTTCGGCGAGATGCTGCCGCATCGTCTCAGGCAACGCCTGAAACGCTTTCCGCGCCGCGACGAGCCCAGAGACGCGCCCAGTGACGCTCACTGGAACACCCCGCAGTCAATCACCATGTAGGCCCGCGTCGGTTCCTGCATGACGCCATGCACTTCCAGTGACACCGACGCGGCATTCCGTGGCCAGCGTGGCGTCCACGTTAGCAGACGCTTGGGCGTGAGATCCGCACGCGACCGCACCCGAAAGCGATACGACGTCTGGGCGCCAATCGCCTGCGCCTGCAACCGCTCATCTGCGCGCAATGGTATCGGCTCGGCCCAGATTGTCGCCAACGTGGCCAGTGTCTCGGTTTTTCCGCCGAGGCTGTCCGTCGTGTCTGTCACCGACTGCACCACCAGACGCTCGGTCAGTCGCCCGGCGCTCATGACGCCTCCCACTGCGGGATACGGTCGAAGAGTCGATACGGCGCGCACAGCGACTCGACCGCCATCGGGAGCTGCTTGGGCACCGCGCCAGACGTGACCACCTCTTCACGATTCGCGAACCAGTGCCCGACGAGCAATTGCACTGCCTGACGGAGGGGCACGGGCACCGATGCCACCGCCGTCGCGCCGGTCACGTATTCGATCTGGACCGCATCGTCACGCGTGTCGACAGACGGCCACACCTGACCATCCACGAGCGCGAGATACGACGGCTCCGAAAACGCCGGAGCTGTGTAGACGCTCGACGAGAGCGTCGTCAACACACCCCCGATGTAATACTTGACGTGCGTCACCGATGCCAGCGGCGCCGCCCGTGGCAGCCACAATCGCACTGGGAAATCGCAGAGCGAGAGTTGCCACGTCTGCGTTGTCAGCGACCGCCCGGTGTAGTCTTCCACCCACGCGGTCGCCGCGTCGATGTAAAGCGTAAGCACCTGATCTTGGTCCGTCAACGACGGGTCAATCCGCACCTGCTCTTTCGCAAGGTCCATATCGATGACCGGAATCGTCGGCGCCGTCTTCCGCGTGTAGGTCATGACGCCGCCTTATGCTGCTTGAACTCGCGCGGCCCAGTGACAGCACGTTCCGGGGGCGCGACCATGCGCGCCGCCCGGTTCTCGATGAGACGCGCGGCGACCGGCGCGGGCAAGTCGTAGACCTGCCCGACCGACAACACGCGTTGGACGCCAGCGTCCTGAAAGACTTGCTGGCGAAGGATGGTCACGCGCATCGGACTAGCTCGCGATGCTCGTGTTGCTCACGGCCTGCCGCGCCGCTTCGCTGAGCACAGCAGTGCCGCAGATCTGTACGCTCGCGGTGCCCGTCTCGGTCGCCACCATGCGGACATACCGCTTGATGCCGTTGTAGCCGAGATGGTTCACGAGGTTCGCGTCGGTCGTCGCGTTGATCACGAGGTTCGCGCCGACGAGCCCGGTGCTCGCCGTCACGGCTGCCGCGTCCGACATGTTCGACGCGTCGCCATGTTCCAGCGACACGGTGAAGTAGTTCGACCCGTCGGCCGTTGTCGCTGTGCCCACCTGGACGATGAAGTCCACGAGGCCGTAGCCCTGACGGTCGATGGTGTTGCCGTTGGTCGACGCGGTCAACGTCGCGGCCTGGTTCATTGCGTTTTCGATCTTGCGTCCGTGAAAGTGATTCATCGCCTGAACTCCCCGCGGTCCCCCGCGTGAGAAGCGGCGCGCCCGGAAGTGAGCGCGCCGCGCCTACCCGTGCGCTTACGCCGAGAACCGCAGGAACTTGATCGCCTCGAAGTCGATCACGTCCCCACCGACCCGACGCGTCGTGTAGAACTGCACGTAGGGCTTATTCGTGAACGGATCGCGCAACGTGCGGATGCCGATCCGGTCCACGATCTGATAGCCCTGCGCGAAGTCGCCGAAGGCAATCGCGAGCGCGCCCGTCGTTGAGTAGGTCGCCATGTCTTCGAGCTCGACCACGGGATACCCGAGCAGCGTCGACGGCTGGCCAGCGGCGAGCGACGGATTCCACAGGTAATTGCCCGTGTTCGCCGTCGCGCCACCAGCGTCCTTGAGTTTGCGCGTCTCGGTCAGCGTCAGGCGATTCATCGCCCAGCGCGCGCCCTGCCGGAAATGCGGCTTGAGCTTGCCGGTCAGATCGATCAGCTTGTCGCTGCCGCCAGGGTTCGCCGGATAGGCCCCGTTCGCGCCCGTGTCGAGATGCTCAAGCACGCCCCATGCACGCGAACTGTCGGCCGTCGCCGCGGTCGTGTAGGACGCAAAGCCACGCGGCTGGCCCACACCAGTGCCGACGACGAACGCCGTGTTCTCGCGGCGCACCATCTTGTCGGCGACCTTGTCAGCCAACCACTGCTCGACGTTGATCGACGCGTCATCGAGCAGTTTTTGCGTGGTGCCGGGATTCTCATACTGCTCGTGGATCTCGATCTGCCACTTGCCGAGCTGTGGCGTGGTCGTGGTTGACCGCGAGCCAATCTCCGACACCCAACCGCCGCCGCTCGCCTCGTCGATGTCGCGCAGCCCTTCGAGCTTGT
This sequence comes from uncultured Planctomycetaceae bacterium, assembly GCA_964652155.1. GTDB lineage: Bacteria > Planctomycetota > Planctomycetia > Pirellulales > PNKZ01 > CAZZBK01. Next base: position 15,842 of record CAZZBK010000089.1, read on the forward strand.
CGGTGCCGATGGTCTGCACGGACACGATCGGCCGAAGGGGCGACGTGTCATAGAGCCGCGTGACGATGCGACCACTCACGTCCGGCGTCACGAGATAGCCGCCATCCGGATCGGAGCCGACCGACATCGCGCGCTGTTCCACAGCGTTCGGGCCGCGGCGCAGCCACAGCCGGAAGTTGTCCGCATACGCGCGGAACTCATCGGCGGCGACGATGGCCGGCATCTGCACGCCGCGCGCGGTCGAATCCGAGCGTAGTTCGAAGTTGAATCGCTCCACGCGTGAGCGCGTCTCGGTGTCACCAGCCGCAGGACCAGACGACGCGAGCCGGTTCACGACCGCCTCGACCTGAGCGAACTTCGTCACGATGGCGTCGTGCTTCGCGATGTCCTCGTTGATCTTGTCGAGCTTCGACTGAAGCAGCGGATCGGCTGCGCCCTTCGCCTCGATCTCCTTGAGCCGATGATCGTTCGTGCGCTTGAACTCCGCGAACGCGGTATTCAGCGCGTCAACGGCGGCCTTAGCTTCCAGCATCGTCGGTTCCATGTCTCACACTCCTGAAAGGATGGCCGCGGCCGCTTGACGGGCCGAGGCGATGAAGTCCCCGCAGGCGTCACTAGGTGGCACGGATCCCCCGCGCTTCAACTGGCGAAAGCCTTTCGAGATGATGGTTTCCACTTCGCGCGCGGAGAATCCGCCCGCCTTCGCGAGCCAGCGTTCGAACTCTCGTTCACTCGGCAGATCCCCTGCGGAGCGCACGTCGGTCACGCGGGCCGGATCGTTGGCGGGAAACGTCACCAACGACACTTCGAACAGTTGCACGTCGGTCAGCGTGCGGATGCCCGTGGTCTCGTCCATCTTCGATTTCCGCGTGCGGAAGCCGATGGAGAGACCGTCGAGCTCGCCTTCACGCATCGCCGCGTAGGTCGCCTTGACACGGTCGGTGCCCACATCGAAGAGACGCCCGCGCATGAACAATCCGTGATCGTCCTCGCGCATCTCTTCCCACTTCCCAATCGGCACCATGTCATCCGCGGCGCCGCCGAAGAATCCGCCGCCGCCGTGCTGGAGCAGGAGCTTCGGAAGTTTCTTGAGCGCCTTCCATTCCTTGAGCGTCGACTTAAATGCGCCCTTCGCGATGGTGTCGCCGTAGCTGTCGATGGTGTCGAACACGGACCCATAGCCAGTGAACGTCATCGGCTCGTCGCTCTCGGCCGACTTCACCTCGAACGGCACGAACATCGATTCGGTTCTCATGCCGTGTCTCCTTGCTTCGCCGGCCCAGCGGGCGTGAATCCGAGCGGCACGAGGTTCGACGGCTGGAGGTAGACGTCGCCGTCCTGGCCGATGCCGTTGAGGTCTTCTAGCGCACGCACGTCGTTGGCCGAGAGCGCGCCCATCTGCCGCATCTGCCAGTAGTAAGTGGCACGGCTCGCCGCATCCCCGCGCATGAAGCCTTGCGTGTAGAACTTCAGGCCGAACCGCTCTGGATTCACAAACAGCGACCGCGCGTAGCGATGTTCCAGGTTGACAAGAATCGGCAGCAACGCATGGCGGAAATAGCCGATGGTTTGCTGCTCAATCCCTGTGCCCCATGAGGTCGACTTCTCGGTGTCGCCGATCATGTGCGGCGGCACGTGGAACAGCCCGCAAATTTCTCCGCGCGTGAACTGCCGCGTCTCGAGGAACTGCGCGTCTTCGGCCGTGACTGACAGCGTCTCGATCTCCATACCCTCTTCGAGCACGGCGACCATCGACTGATCGGACCCGCCGCCGTAGTTCGCGGCCCAGCTCTTTTCAAGGTTCGCTGAGCCCTTGCCGAGCGCTTTGGGGTGGCGCAGCACCACACGCGGGACGCCGCCGCCTGACCAGAATCGAGAGGCGTGGTTCTGTGTAGCGAGCGCCACCCCAAACGTTTCCCGCGCATCGCCGAGCACCGACCGCCCTGTCACGCCATCACTGGAGAGCCCGCGCACATGCAGCACGGAGTCCTGTGTGAACGTGTAGGTGCGGCCAGCGTTGGCCGGCGTCCACGTATACGTGAGCGCCAGATTCGGATGCGTAGCCTGCGACACAGTCACTTGATCCGGGTGCATCGGGATCAGCTCGGAAATCTGATCGCTGCCGTTGGCGATGGCTGAGCGCACGACGACGCTGTAACTGTTGCCGCGGAGAAGCACATGCGTGAGCGACTGCGACAGAAACTCGGGCCACGTCTGCCAGCTATTCGGGCGCGTCAAGAGCCGGCGAACGGGATGCGTCGTCGCCGGGCGTCGTTCTCGCTCGCTCACGCGTTCGATCACATCCACAGGCAGACTCGCCACATCACGCGCAATCAGGTCGACGCACGACTTGACCGCAGCAATCTGCAGCGCGGTCGTTTCGGACACATCGACACCCGCGAGGCTGCGATGCCCTCGCGTCAAGAGTTGATACAGCTCGTGTGACGAGCCCACAGATCGCCGCTCGACTTCGAACAGCGACCGAAGCGGATTCCTCATGCACGGCGCCGACGCACGTCAAGGCCACCAGCCGCCATCAGCAGCCCCCCAGCCACCAGACACGCCGCCCCGGCTCCAGAGAGCAGATACACGCCGAGCGTGATCAGCGCGAAGCCGAGAACCAGGCAGACATCTGCCACGACACCCTAGAGTGTCGGTCCGGCTACCGCCGCGTCACAACGCAAGATGTTGGGGTTTGTCTCTCGACGGGCAGGGATGGTTGCCCGAGGGCGCCGGCCACCGCGAGCATGACATCGGCGCGCACATTTCGCGGCCTCGGACCCAGCACGCGCGCCACGGTGTTTTCTGCATAGCCGGCATGGGCGGCAATCTCGGCGATGGTGCGACCGCTCATAAGGTAGGCGGCGCGGAGCTGCTGGTAAGCCGTCATGGCTTTTGATATGACTGGTATTCTCCGCACCAGTCATCACTGCGCGTCACTGGCCATTCTCGTCGCTCGTATATTTCACCAACTCGGCGGAGAGAGAGACTCGGAGACGATCTTCGACACTCTCGACTATACCGAACGAATCCGTCGTTCAGCCTGTCGTCTGAGTCTGCAGCGTTCCAGAAACGACATACTAAGCAACTCACATCCCGCCTCCGAATGTGATGAGCCCGCGCGTCTCATACACAGACCGGGCCTCACGCGCCCGTGCCACCATCGCGTAATGAATCAGGTTCGTTACCGCGACGATCCCGTCAATCTTCTCGGGCGCTTTCTCTTTCGCCCACCGCTTCTCGCCCTTGGTCCCGGTCAGGAGCACGGCATTCGACGCCATCCACGCGAGCAGCCGATTGTTCCCGTGCCGCAGTTCGCCGGCCTTCACTAGCTCGAGAAACCGCTTAATCGCCTCATGGAGCGAGAATCCCTGCCGCGTCGGCACCATGTCAATCCCGTGGCCCAGCAGCACTTGGGCGGTTTCCTTCGCCGAATACGGATCGTAGGCAATCGCGCCAATGCCGTCCCGCTCGCAGTCCTCCAGAATCCGCGCGCGCACCGTCTCATAATCGGTGACTTCGCCCTCGGTCAGCTCGAGCAGGCCAGCCCTTTGCCACTCCTGATACGGCCGGTTTGGGAACCGTTCTAGCGCCGACGCGGGCGCGAAGCATCGCACCTTGACGGCGAGCGACCCATCCGGCAATTCCCATCCGCGCGCCCACGCCGTGAGGTCGTCGGAGTCGCCCATGTCGAGCCCGCCGTAACACGGAAGCCCCGCGAGCTCGGCGTCGGACGGCATCGGCTGACACGCCGCCCAGCGCCCCATATCAATGGCCCGGTCCTGCGCCGCCGTCCAGACGCAGAACGCGAAGCGTAACAGGTCCGACACCGCGGACGGCATCCCCTTCGCCTGATGCACGAGCTTCCGCATGTAGTCCCAGTGGACCGACACGCCAAGGTTGGGATGCGCCTTGAGCCAGTGCTGGCCCTCGACGTCCCAGCGGTCGCAGTTTGGGCACTCGGTATCCGGAAACCACTTGCCGGCCGCGACGCACGACGAGCACGGATCAAGCCCGCAGACGTAGGCGAACCAGTCATCCGCTTCGACGGTGCCATCGAGCACACGCCGCGAGTATTCGTGATGCGCCCAGCACACCGAGGTCCGGTCGAACCCGCTGTTCGTCGGCTCCATGATGAGCGCGTTCGGCTGGCCCTTCGTCCCCTTACGCATCTTGTTGACGACGGTGGCGTCTCGCTGCTCATGCACCTCGTCAAGCACGGCGCCCGTCACGCGCTTGCCGTCGAGCCCGCGCCGCTCGCTCGAGATGGCGCGGATAAACGAGCCCGTCGACGGCATCGCGAGGTTGTTGATCGTGGGCAGGAACAGCGGCCGCAGATGCGGAGACGCGGCCACCATCTTCTCGACGTCTGAGAACGCGATCTTGGCCTGGTCCTTCGCGGTCGCGGCGCAGTAGAACTGCCCACCGACCACGCCATCCGCCACGCATCGGTAGAGCAGGAGCCCGGCGCATAGGGGTGACTTGCCGGTGCCCTTCGCCGTCTCGATATAGGCCGTCAGGAACCGCCGCCGACGCTTGCTCCCCGTGATGCGCCACCAGCCCATCAACGCGCCGACAATGAACTGCTGCCACGGCTGCAACGCAAAAGGCGTGCCGTCATGCGCGTCCGTCGCCTCGTCCTCGTCGTCGTTCGCGTCGACACGTTCCGGGAGGCACAGCACCTCAGCGAAGAAGTCGATCACGCGCTCGGACTCGTCGACGTCCCACATGAGCCCACGCGCCGGCCCGATCTCCAAGTCGCGCAAGTGCCGCGCGCACGCCTGCGTCACGAGCCGGTTGGCGACCACACTGCCAGCGACAACAGCGCGCGCGTAGGCCGTGGAGCGGTCAGTCACGATGCAGATCGCCTCACCTGCTCAGCCGACGCTATCGCCGCAGCGAATTTGATCACAAGCGACACGGCATCTTCTAGCGTGATGCCAAGAATCTGGCTCAGCCGCACCGCTGTGGCAATCATCTGCGCGGTTGGGTAGTGGGTCAGTTTAAAGAGCCGCCCGGCCTACCTGGCTTCTGCCGGTAGTCGTACGAGTCGACGCAGGCGTCGTAGGTGGCTCGATCGAACTGAACCCAATCCGTGTTGTTGATCCCGCGCTGGTTCTGGCAGCCGGGAGCGAACGGATAGGCACAGGCAGCCTTGATCCAACGATTCTGCTCCCTGGCTATCACGCGGACCTCGTCGGCCACTTCAGACAGATCTTGGTCTTGGCTGAACACCACGGCGACATCGTACGCGCCGCGGTGTGCCAGTCGAATAATGTCGATTGCGAGCCGAACGTCGATGCCCTTCTCTTCGCCGACGCGAGTGGTGAGGGTTGTACCCCCAGCAAGCTTGATTTTCTTGTCGCGGTAGCGCAAGGCGCGGCTGTAGACGTTCACGCCTTGTCGACGAATCGCCAGTAGTTTTCTCGTCCAAAAGTGATTCCACACCGCGTCGTCGGCCGCGTCCGGAAAGCCGGTGTAGAACCGAACCTCGCTCACGTGCCAACCGCGGAGCCTGCAAACCGCGTGAGCCAGCTTCATCACGTCGTAGTTCGGGTGTCCGTACCCGAAGGTCTCGCGTACACAGTGATACAGGTTCTGACCGTCGATGAACACGACGGCTCGTTTCGTTGGCGGCTCTTGAGCGGATGGGGGCATCGCGTTCCGCGTACAAAAAATAACCCCGCCGGGGCCTTGCGGCATGTCCGACGGGGACCAACTAGTTGTCAACTATCGCTGAAATACCTGTCAGTGACAAGGCCCAACCTGTTGTGGCACATCTGCGAGACCACACCATGTGGCGAAGGTGTGGCAAAACTACGCAAGAAGGCCAACGATTTCCTCGACCGTCCAGACGTGGGCTGAAACGCCAGCCGCCATCGCAGGCGTCACGCGCAACGTCTGGTGAACGCGACCGAAGTTGTACCACATGAAGTAGAGGGCCACGGCCGCTGTGTGGTTCTCCAGCTTCTTGCTGAAGGCGTTCGTCAGCCGCGTGAAGCGACGCATGCTCATGCGCATCGTGAGGTTCTGGCGCTCGACGTAGGACGTCGAGACGTGCTTGGGGTCCGGTGAGCCCGTGACGACCTTCGACTCGCAGCCCAGGCACACGGGCGGGCTGTAGCGGCGTTCTGCGTTCGGATCCACGCCGTAGAGCTTCGTGAGCGTCGCGTAGTCGATGTCCGCGCCGAAGGCTTCCTCGACCGCCGAGAGGTACGGTTTGTGGCCGTCCGTCGTGAGCTGGACGCGATGCGTCATGCGAGCGGCGACGTCCTGCATGAATTCGTAGGCCGCGCCAGCGTCCCGCGTCGAGACGAGCCACGCCGGAATCAGCTTCGTCTCGGCGTCGATGCACGTCCACGTCCACACGGAGCCGATGCCGAATTTGCCCTGCTTCTCGGCCGGCACGTTCTTGTCCTTCGCGCCGACGAACGACCAGATCTCATCGCACTGAAGACGACGGCACGACAGATTGCGCAGGTGCTCGTCCTGGTAGCGAGCGCACGCCTCGCCAAGCTCGACAAGCAGCTTCGCGATTGTGTTCTTCGCAACGCCGGTCATGCGGACCGTCGAGCGGACGCTGTTGCCCTCCACGAGCGCCGCCACTACCGCCACACGCTTGGCCGTCGTCAACCGGTTCATACTGACCATTATGCTTGACTAAGCTAGGTGCTGTCAAGACGTTAAAGCGTAAACTTTAGGTTCTTGTTACTGAGTTTTAGATACAATACAGCCATCGCTATGTCATTGAAGCATCAAATACCGCAAGAGAGTCGTGACGACTTGGCTAATCGCGTGTCAACTGTTTTCACTCCAGCCGCGCCGATCAGCAGAAGTGGCCTTTTTTCAGGACGGCGGGACCAGCTCCGCCGCGTCGTCGACGCCATCAACCAACAGGGGCAGCACGCAGTCATCTACGGCGAGCGTGGCGTTGGCAAGACCTCGCTGGCAAACATCCTTTCGGATCACCTGCACGCGCCTTCCGGGGTGCTTCTCGCGCCACACGTCACCTGCGAGGCTGCGGACGACTACTCCACGTTGTGGCGGAAAGTCTTCACCGAGATTGAACTGACGAAGCGCGTCCGTTCGATCGGATTCGGAGCACACCAAGAACAGGCTGAAAGATCATCACTGGCGGATCAGTTGCCGGAGAAGTTCGGCACCGGGGAGGTGCGAAACACGCTTCGACTAATCGCGCCCACGGCGCTGCTCGTCATCATCCTCGACGAGTTCGACCGGATTCAATCGCAGGCTACAAGAGCGGCAATCGCGGACACAGTAAAGATGCTCTCTGATCACTCGGCGACCGCAACGATCGTAATGGTCGGTGTCGCGGACGCTGTCGATGACTTGATCGCGGAGCACGCGTCCGTTGAGCGCGCTCTCGTCCAGGTTCCAATGCCGAGGATGTCCAGGCCAGAGCTTGAACAAATTGTCATGAACGGGCTCGACAAGCTGGAGTTGCAGATCACTGGTGGCGCCAGAGATCGAATCGCGCGAATCTCCAGGGGGCTGCCGCACTACACCCACCTTCTCAGCCTTCACGCAACGAGGCGCGCCGTAGACGAAGGGTCTAGGCTTGTAGAGCTTCGCCATGTTGAAGGCGCAATCGAAGCCGCCATCGACGACACTAGCCAATCAACAAAGAGCGCCTATCATCGGGCAACGATGAGTCAACGAAAGGGTAGCCTTCGTTCACACGTACTGCTTGCCTGTGCACTCGCCGACACGGACGAAATGGGCTACTTCGCGGCCGTCGACGTGCGCGATCCTTTGAGAAAGATCACCGGTAACCAGACATACGACACTCCATCGTTCGCCCAGAACCTCAAGGAGTTCTGCGATCCTGATCGGGGGCAGGTGCTCCAAAAGACGGGCGCGTCCCATCGCCCGAGGTACCGATTCAGGATTCCACTGATGCAGCCTTTCATCGTCATGCAAGGGCTGCTCAATGGAATCAAACCTGAGAAGCTGGCCTTGGGCGACTAGCGAGGCCGCTTCACGCTCCACCGCGCCGTAGCCGCAGTCTTCGCAATGGCGGACCGCTTCGCTGGGCTCAGGGCTTCGGCCCGAGCTTTGCCGCCCTTCGCGCCTCCGAGCTTCCCAAGTGCGACCGCCGAGGGGTTTTTGCCCGCGTCCTTGTCGGTCAGCGGCCTACCGTCCAACGTCTCCCCAATGGCCTGCTCAACGACGCGGCGAGCTACCGTCATGAAGTCGTGGGGCGTCCCCGTGCGCGTGGGCTTGCTTGAGCGACTAGGCATGCTCCATGATCGCACGGGCGCGGTGATTCAGCGCGGGCCGCGAATCTGAAACTGACCCACTACCCGCGGTTGACTCGGCCTTCTCTGCGGTCTCATCGGACATCACGCCTCCCGCTTCCGCGCCAAGAACCGATCCAGTGGGTTCACAGGCTTCTCTGGCTCGGCTGGCGCGTCATGAATCGGCTTCCCCACAGGCGTCAGCAAGAATTGCAGTTCGAGTGTGTTGATCCGCTGCAGCAGCCCGCGATGGTTCGGCCCACCAACTTGGCCCGGATCACGCGACATCTCCCGCTCAACGACCACCATCCGGCAGTAGCGCCCGAAGCTGAGCTCCGTCCCCGCCGTCAACGTCCGCGCCTTTACCGCGGCCGGCGCCTGCCGTTCCCACACAAGCCGCTCGGCCGCTGTCAACTCATCCGGCGCCGGAACATCCACCGCCATCGCTGGCGACTCGGCCATCACAGGCGCCGCCACCACCGCGAGGCCACGATACGCCTCAGCCCGGTGCGATGCGCCCCCATCTATGGCCCGCAGGGCTGCCGCCTTGGGCTTCCGTCCGCTCCCAGGCCTCCTACCACCTCTCGGCATGAGATCGCCTCCTGTCTGATTTTGTCTGATTCTGTATGACCAATTCTAGGGAACTTTGAAAGTAGGATGGGATACGGACGGTAGCGGCACGGT
>CAZZBK010000090.1:0-13741 GCA_964652155.1 uncultured Planctomycetaceae bacterium
CAGCTGCGGCTTCGCGATCTGGGCGGCGTGATCGTCAACGACTTCATCGACATGCGCAAGGAACGGCATCGCCGCGGCGTCGAGCGCGCGCTGAAAGACTCGATGCGCCGCGACCGAGCCCGCACCAAAATTCTCCGCACCAGTCCGTTTGGCCTGATCGAGATGACCCGGCAGCGGATCCGTCCCAGCCTCAAGCGCAGTGTCTATCGCGACTGCGAAGGCTGCGTCGGCACGGGCGTGGTCAAGACGGCCGAGAGCATGGCCATCGAGGTGATGCGCTCGATTCAACTCGCCGCGCATCGACCCGACCTGACGCGGATCACGGTCATCGTGGCCGACGAGGTGGCGACGTACCTCAACAACCGCAAGCGACGCGAGATCGCCCGGCTCGAGGACGCGGGGAACAAGGTGGTTCAGATCTTGGGTCGCGAAGGGGTCTCCCCCGAGCACCTGTCGTTCGAGTGCCAGGACGAGAGCGGCCGCGAGGTGAAGTTCCTCTAAGCAAGCTGGCCCTGGCCAAGTACAACCGCAGAATGAGAACGACTCCCCAAGCCGGCGACAGAGTCGCCGGCTTGGGTGGAAGCGTTCGGTGTCCAAAAACGTCGAAAAACGCTGGTTTACCGCGCGGAGCTGGTTACACTAGTGGCTCCACGGCGTACACCAATCGCGGCGTGGTCCAGGAGTCCGTGCGAGGAGTTCGTCCATGCCGAGCGTCGTTGCGTGCCCGCGCTGTGCAGGCCACATCATGATCGACACGAGTGTCGTGGCGCGGCTGCGCTGTCCACTCTGTCAGGGTGACTTCAGCACGGCTGACGTCGCCGCGACGGTGGTCGCCGCCGTGGCGATGGCCACCCCGATCGACGCGCCCACCGACTCCGCGCCCCCCGTCTGGTCAGCGCCCGAGCCGCCGTCGTTCTCGACCGACTGGTCCGATGCCGGCGCGGCAACCATCGCCGCCGAGGCGTTGACCGACGCCGACCAATGGCACTACCCGGGCTTGCAACCCACGTGCGACGAAACCAGTGCCGCCGAGTCGACACCCGACGCGGATGTGACGGGCACCGTCGAAACAACGCTCGAAACAAGCTGGTGTTATCCGGGCTTTTCGACCGTGGCCAGCGAAGCGGCGAAGGTCTTGGTATCGAAGGTCGTGACGACGGTCATTCGCCACTCGTGGAGCTACCCGGGCCTTGAGCCTTGGCTGGGCCCCGAGATCATCGTCGAGTCGACGATCGAAGAGGAGCTGGGCGAAGCCGACCTGGGGGGCATCGAGGCCGATGAGTTGCCAGCCCCCGCGGCCGATGAGTACTCGATGGCACCCCCGGCCGCGCGACAGTACACGGCGGCGGTCTCGCCGGCGCGGACGAGCATGGCCGCGCGCTCGCGTAAGAAGAAGAACGAGGTCAACCCCGTCTTGCTCATGATCGGCGTGTTCGGTGGCGGCGTGCTGGGCTTGGTGATCGGGTATTGCATCCTGGTCGCGATCGGCGGCCAGCGAGCCGATTTTGCCCACTTCTTCTACAAGTAGTCCCGAGCGCTACTTCTTCGGCTCTTTCAATTTTTTCGCGACGCGCTCTTTGTATTCGGCCAGCACGCCAGCCGGGTCCGACTCGAAGAGGTCCTTGCAGCCCGTGCAGCAGACGTAGTACGTCTGCCCCTGGTAGCTGACCGTGATGTTGCCAATGCCGCCGGTGACCACGCACTCGCGTTGGGTCACGCCCTGGCCGAAGCCGCTCCCCACGCGCGTGTACCCGATCTCGGCGAGGCGGGCGAACTGCTCGCCCCCCAATCGCTTCTCCAACAGCATCACTAATCGGTCACCGTTGGCCACCTGGCGAATCGTCACTCGGGCCACATCGGTCGGCGCGTCATCCGAGTGCTGAAAGATCCACTCGCCGCTCGTGCCGCGAACACCGGCGTAGCGCGCTTCGCCGCGCCCCTCGGGCAGTTGCGCGAGTAACACGACCTCGTCGCTCTTGGCACCGGGCGAGACCTTGCCACGGACAAAGTGCTTCCCTTCGGCGGCTTGAAAGACGAGCGTCGCGCGCCCCGCGGCGAAGTTCCAAGCCCAGTCGCTCTTCTCGGTCCACGCGCCTTGCGTCGAGCCGCGCTGCGGCTGACCCATGCCCCGCCATTGGCCCACAAACGTTTGCAACGCGGCAAGCGCCTGCTTGTCGGCCTCGGTCTGCTTGTCGCTCTTGGCATCGTCCGCGCCGCGAACCGCCGCGCCGCCACTCAAGAGTAAGCCGCTCATCAATAGCGTGATACACAACCGCATCGTACTCATCTCCACAGGACCGGCTCAGACACCTAGCATCGAACCATTCTGTTGTACTTGCTCGACGCGCCGAACGCTACACGAACCGCGCGGGGGACCGTCGCCGCCGCTGATTTTGGGCCGTTTGCAGGCACGCTCGCAGCCGGCGTTCGACCTCGGCCGCCAACGCGGCGTCGCTCAGCGTGGCGACCTCGTCGGCCGACAGCGTCTCGCCAAAGACGATCTCGATCGGCGCGAGCCCGGGCAGCCGTTGTCGGCGCGGCCAGGCCGCAAACGCGCCATCGAGCGCCACCGTCACCAGCGGCACGCGACCCCGCTTGGCCACGGTGCTAAAGCCCGACTTGAGCGGCAGCAGGCGACCATCGGGCGAGCGGGTCCCCTCGGCAAACAGCAAGATGATCCGGCTGTTCTTGAGTCGACGCAGCACCTCCTTGAGCCCGGCCATCCCCAGCCCCTCGCGGTCAATGGGAATCGTGTCGAGGGCGCGAATCAGAAAGCCCAGCAACCAATTGCGGAACAGCGTGTCGCGGGCCACCGGAGCGATCACCCGGTCGCAAGCGACGCCGACGAGCAACGGGTCGTAAAAGCTCTGGTGGTTCGCGACGATCAGCGCCCCGCCCTGACTCGGCAACGCCCCGCGATGCGAGCAGCGAATGCCAAACAACGTCACCGCGAGCATGCGGCAGATCACATGCAAATACTCGTACCACAGTCGTTTGGCCAGCGCGGTCATGGGGCACGGCGCTGTGAGGTGGCTGCGGCCGAGGCGAGCCGCGCGCGAACGATTTCAACCAGCCGGTCGACGACCTGATCTTCGCTCAAGCCGTCGGTCCAGAGCTCAATGGCGTCGGCGGCTTTGACGAGCGGGCCGACCGAGCGGGCCGCGTCGCGCTGGTCGCGCAGCGTCTGCTCGGCGAGCACCTCGTCGAACGTCGCCGACTCACCGCGCTGTTGCAGGTCGGCGACGCGGCGGCGAGCCCGTTCCTCGCTCGTGGCGGTGAGAAAGATCTTGCACTCGGCCTGCGGAAACACGAGCGAACCTTGGTCGCGTCCCTCGGTCACGATGTCGCTCCCCTCGGCAAAGCGACGCTGCACGCCCACCAAATGCTCGCGGACCTGCGGGTTGTTCGCCGCATGATAGGTCACGCTCGTCACCGCCTGCGCGCGCACCTCGCGCGTCACGTCCTCGCCATCGAGCAATAGGCCCGAGTCGATCGGCTCGATCTTCAGCGACCGGGCCAACTCGACGAGCCGCTCGGGCTCGTTCCAATCGTGACCCCTTCGCAGCGCCGCCAGCGCGACCGCGCGATACATCGCGCCGGTGTCGAGGAAATGGAACCCCAGCCGCTGCGCGAGTCGCCGCGACGCGCTGCTCTTGCCGGCTCCAGCAGGTCCATCGATGGTGACGATCATGCGGGAAGTGATAAGTGCTAAGTGATAAATGCTAAATGAAAGACAAGAAAGCTAGCGAACGATTACCAGACCTATTCATCTCAAAACATTGCCAAGGGCATTCAATTTAGCACTTAGCACTTTGCATTTATCACTTCCACTTCCGCCCATTCGTTCGCGGCGAGGTCGATGAGCACTTTGTCGTCGTCGAGGTTCAGCGTCACGAGGGTCGCTCCGGTGAAGTCGCACTGCCGGGCCGAATGGGGCGCGGCGAAGCAGCGTAGGTGCACGCGACCGCTGTGCCCTTCGGTCTCGAGGAGCCGGACGCGGAAGCCGACGACCTGCCCCAACTCGACGACCGGCTCCCAGTGCGTGGCCACGACGTTCTTCGCATCCAGGTGGAACCACCAGCTCGAGCCCGACGCGCCGCGCGGCACGTCGACGAGCGTCTGGTAGTCGCCGCCGCCGATCAGGTCGAAGGCCTCGACCGTCGGATGGGCCACGTCGACACCGATCGCCAGAGAGAACCTTTGCCGCGTCTCGCCACGGACGTTGAGCAGCGTGTCGAGCATGCGGTCGCCATTGAAGCGATGATAGGGCAAGCCGCCGGCAAACAGCGTGGTCGAGGCGGGCCCCTGACGAATCTCGACGAACTCGGGCGATTCCAGGCGCTTGGCCGTGGTGGCTTGCGTCGTGCCGCCGACTCCGCGCCACAGGCCGCCGTCCAAGTCGGCCCAGGCGAATCGAGCCGCGTAGTACGAGTTCCAGCCATCGGCGCGTGGCGGCTCGGTCACTTCCAAGTCGATATCGAGCTGCAAGACCTTCGAGCCGCGCGGCAGTCGACAGGTCTGCGTGTAGCGGGCGAGCGGCTTCCCTTCGCGGTCGAGCAACCGTCCGCGGCTGACGATCTCGCCCCAGGCCGGGCCGCTGGCCGTCACTTCAATCGCGTCGACCGCCATCACGCTGTAGCTGGCGTCCATGTCCGGATCGCGCCACAGGTCGCCGGGCTGCGGTCGCGCGGCGGGCAAGCGAAACGCCAACTGTTGCGAGAGCCGATTGCCGCGCTGGCCGGGGGCATAAACCGAGCGCAGGCCACCGGTCGTCTCGTGGATCGTGACCTGCATAAACTCGTTGGTCAGCGTGCGCTCGTGGGCCAACGGCTTCTCGCCGCGCGCGGGACGCAATGCCTCGGTGCCGGGTGTAAGCCAGGCAAATCCGCAAGGCGGCACGTCGACCAACGCCCAGGTGCGATCCCCCTGCCGCTGCAACGCGAGCACCGGCGCCGACACGTTCGGCGGCGACTCGAGACTCGTCACGTCGACCAGCCGTTGCCGCTGAGCCATCGCCGGATTGACCACCAGCGCGCCGCGCACTTTGTCGCGCGACCCGCTCACGAACTGCGCCAGTCGAGCCAGTGCCGCGGCGCTGCGGTCCTCGAGCGCGTCACTCAAGCCGCGCGGCGTGTCGCCTTGCAGCAAATCGGCAAACGTCTCGAGCGCCGCGACCTCGCCCAACGTGACAGCCGACGCGTGCGCTTGCGCAAAGCGAGACAACGGGTCGGGCTGCTTGCGGATCACGGCCTGCTTCAAATATGGCGTGCGGTATTGATCGGGCCGAAATTTTGAGATGCCGCCGGGACGGTCGGTGTACTGGAAATAGTCGCTGAGGGTGATGAACTTGCCGAGCACGTGGCTGTAGCGGCTCATGCGGCGCAGGTCATCGTAGAAGGGGCTGGTGTCGCTGGGCCAGTGCGCCAGCAGCACCGTGGCCACGTGATCCGCGTCCATCGACTCGCCCATCTTGCGTGGCAAGGCCAGAAAGCTTTCGGGCGCGCGGGCGTCGAGCGGCAGTCGGGCCAGCGCGTCGATCGCGCTCGTGTCGAGCCCCTCCCAGCGTGTCTTGCACTGATCGCCTTGCGGGAAGACGCCGTCGTCGAGGTTGAGGTGCAGCGCGCCGTCGAACCCCAGCCGCGACAATATCTGCGGCAGCACGGGGGTCAGCCCGAAGCGCCGTCGCCCGAACACCGTGGGACGCGCGCCGAGCGTTTGTTGGTACGCGGCCAAGCCTTTGCGCAACTCGGCGAGCACCCCTTCCTGCGGCAGCAGCGGCAACTCAAGCTCCTGGTACTCGCCGCCGACCAGACAGGCCGACTTGTGATCGAGGGCCAGCCTGAGCTGTTCGAGCGTGGTCGGCTCTTGTCGCGCGAGCAACTCGGCGGTCTCGCCACTGAGCATGACGTTCTTGGGAACATCGACGCTCAGCTCGCGACGCAGCGACGCGCCGATCGTGGTCGGGGCGACCAGCGTGAGATCGACCAGATAGGCCTGCACGGGGTAGAACCGCTCGCGGGCTTCGAGCAGGGTCTCGAAGCAATGGCGCAAATGTTGCCGGGCCTCGTCCGCTTGGCCGGCCATTGCACACGCGGCGGCGGCAAGGGTCTCGTTCTTCAAATGCACTTCGTCGAGGTTGCTCATGTAGCGCATTTGTCGCGTGAGCAGCTCGGTGAACAGGTAGATGGAGCCCAGCGCGAGGAAATCGGCCGCCAGGTCGCTCTCCACGCCGCCGTCGCCCCCGTCAAGGGCCTCGAGCGCGGCGCGGACCATCTCGTCGCGTTTGACGAGCTTGCGCAGCACGGTGGCCCCCTCGTTGCGGGCCCGCGCCGCCCAACCGGCCAGCAGCAGCGACTCGCTCGACGACGGGATGAGGATCAGCCGGTTGGCCAATTCGTCGGGCGGGCCATCGGCCCGAAACCACAACGGGATGTTGTTGGCCGCATGGAGCAGCGCCGGATGCCAGAGGGCCGACCAGGCCGAGAGGAGCCCCTCGGCTTCGGCCCCCTCGTAATGGACGGGGAAGTCCTCGAGGCTGTGACAGGGGAGCAGGACGATCAGTTCCGAATACTTCATGGCACTCAGGCGATACGGGCGAGGGACGGTCAGCGACCGAGATTCAAAGCGTTATGCGACATTAGGTTTCGCCATGCTCGACGGGTGCGCTCAGCGCCGCCGATCGTACCCAAGATAGTCGCCCCGAGGGGCAGAGTCGAGGGTGTAGCGAGTCGCTGGGGGCTGGACAGCGTCGCTTGACTCAACCGTTTGATTTCCGAGCCGGGGACGTGTATCCCCGGATGGGTGGGTGGCCGTTATGGGGAGGTCCTGTGACTGAAACTTTGCGAGCGAAAGTCGAGGCGCTGGGCTTATCCGGGGACTGACGTCCCCTGCTCGGATGGGACCGTGATTCGATGCTTCCTCCCCAAGCGGCTGAATAAATTGACATCGCGGTCATGGTGCGCGTACATTAAATACTGGCGTAAGTGTTGCGCGACGGCCGAAAATGTCGGAAACTCTTCGACCGCTGTTCGTGCGGTGTTGGCTCGTCGCGCTGCGACAAACTCCACGCCCGGCCCATCTCTATTTGTAACACCGTTTGAGGTTCAGCCGCTCATGGCGAAAGTGCAAGCCGTGTGGGGGATCGACATTGGCATTTCGGCGCTCAAGGCGCTGCGTTGTGTCGTCGACCCGGCCACGCGACAGGTCCGCGCCGAGGCGTTCGACTTTGTCGAGTATCCCAAGCAGCTCAGTCAAAGCGACGCCGATGCCACCGAGCTGGTTCTCGAGGCGCTCCGCACGTTCTTGTCGCGCAACGCGTGGCGCAAAGACAAGATCGTCATATCGGTCGCCGGCCAGAAAGGCTTGGCCCGATTCATCAAGCTGCCGCCGGTCGAATCGTCGAAAGTGCCCGACATCGTCCGCTACGAAGCCAAGCAGCAGATTCCCTTCAAGCTTGACGACGTGGTCTGGGATTACCAGCAAATCGGCGGCGGGTCGACCGAGGGTTTCGCGCTCGACACCGAGGTGGGCATCTTCGCAATCAAGCTCGACGAGGTTCGCAAGGTGCTCTCGACGTTCGACGCCCACAACGTCGAGATCGAGATCGTGCAGCTCACGCCGATTGCGCTGTTCAATTTCGCGCTCTACGATCAGTTCGAGGCCAGCGAGCTGAACGAAGATAATTACGATCCCGACGCACCCCCTCCGTACACGGTCGTGTTGTCGATGGGGACCGACTCGACCGACTTGGTCGCCACCAACGGCTTCCGCGTCTGGCAGCGCAACATTGCGATCGGCGGCAGTCACTTTACCAAAGCGCTGGTCAAAGAGCTGAAGATGACCTTCGCCAAGGCCGAGCACATCAAACGCAACGCGGCCAGCGCCGAAGATCCGCAAGCCCTGTTTCGGGCCATGCGACCGGTGTTCACCGATCTGCTTACCGAAGTGCAGCGGTCGCTCAACTACTTTACGAACAACGTCGACCGCAATGGCCAGATCAAGGGCATCTGTGCCTTGGGCAACGTCATGAAGCTGCCCGGCTTGAGCAAGTACCTGTCGCAGCACTTGGGTCATCCCTGGGTCAAGCTCGACCGTTTCAAGCGGCTCACGGGGCCGGGCGTGGTCGACGCGCCGGTGTTCAAAGAGAACCTGCTGGCCTATGGCGTGTGCTACGGACTGTGCCTGCAAGGGCTCAGCGAAGCGCGGATGCGAACCAATCTGCTGCCGCACGACATCCGCCAGTTCCGGCTGATTCGGGCCAAGAAGCCCTGGGCTGCCGTGGCCGCCGCGCTGCTCATGCTGGGCTGCGCGATCAACTACCTGATGTGGTCCAAGGTGCGCGAGGGCGTTAATATCGACAAAGACGGGGCTAAAATCGCCGCGAAGGGGGAAGACCTCGAGAAAGCCTCGAACTGGTCTACCGTCATCAACGCGGGCAAAACGCTCAAGCAAGACCAGGAGGCCGTGCGGCAGCAGTACGCCGAGGCGGTTGGCGAGTTCCGCAAGATGGACGAGATCGGCCAGAGCTTCTTGCAGAACGGCATCAGCCGCGACGCCTGGCTGCAAATCACGCGGGCCGTCACCAGTTGCTTGCCTCGCGACAAGTCGCGATTGCCCGGCATGGCCGACGCCACCAAGGCGGCCAACGAAGGCAAGACGCTCGACGAGATCATTGCTCGTCGCAACGAACTCAAGGTTCGCAGCTTCGACTGTCGCTGGACCGACGACTTGTCGGTCTGGTACACAGAGACGCGCGGTGCCCGGTCCGACGATCCGGCCGCCGCGGCGTCGGCGACTCCGATGAGTGGGACGGCGATGCCCGGTGACGCGAGTCAAGCCGCGCCGGCTCCGCAGGTCGACGCCAACGGCAACCCGATTCCGGCGGCACCGGCGGGGCCCAAAGGGGGCGGCTGGATTATCCGCCTCAGCGGACATCACTACCACAACAGCGACACCGACACCAAGCAGATCGGCCGTGAGTACGTGCAGCACAACTTTGTCGAGATCTTGAAGCGCGACGAAGTCGATTTGCCGCTCGAGTTGCGTGTTGCGGGACAGGCGTCGAGCGTGCCGGTGAAGAAGATTGGCATTGGCTATCCGGTCATCATCAGCACGTCGACCATCAACAACAACTATCAGCGCCCCGCGGCCGATGGCGAACTGGTGAATGGCGTCCAGGCCAAGACGGTGACGCAAAAGCGTCAGGAGTTCGAGGTGCAGTTTTGCTGGCAGCCCGGGGTGTACGAGGAGTACGTTCGACCCTCGAAGCGCGCCGTACCCGCCTCCGCCGCCGTGGCCAAGCAACCGTAACAACACCGCCTGTGCCTTGGGCCATGATCCAAGGCGAGACATGATTGGGTGACCTAGATGAGCCTTCGCGACAACCCACAACTCAAGATCGTTGTGCAACACCATTTTTGGATCCTCATGGCCGGCTTGATCCTGGCCTCGCTCGTGACTTGGTACATGGCCACCGGCGAGTTGCAGGCGTCGTTCAACAAGGACTCGATCGTCATCAAGGGGTCGTTCAGCCAGGCGACGGGCATCGGCTCGCAGCCGCTGCGCAACGCCGAACTGATCAGCAAGGTGAAGGACGAGACAGGCAAAATCCGCGAGCAAGCCAAGGAGACTTGGAAGCAGCGCGACGAAGCCCAGCAGCCGCTGCTCAAATGGCCCGACGACATGGCCGACAAGATCAAGCTGCTCAAGCCGGGAGAGCCGATCCCGAACGACCTGCGCGACTACTATCAGGTGACGGTCGTGCCGCGCGAGTGGCGGCGGATGATTCTCAAGGCCAGCCCGTTGCTCGACAACGACAAGACCCCAGTCGCGAACGAGGATTTTCAATACCTGGAGGTCGACCCCAAGACCCGGCTGTTCAAGGATGGCACACCTTACGTTGGCAAGGTCGTGTGGCCGAAAGACAAGTGGCGCGCGTTGATCAATCGCTATCAGTCCCCCAATCGTCCGTCGGACTTGCGTGTTCGGCTGGCTCAGGAAGACCTGTGGATTTACGACTCGCTGATCGACATTATCAACACGATGAACGAGGCGGCCCGCGACCCGGGCCAAGCGGTGATCAAGGAGATCCAGTCGCTCGAGATCGCGCAGTGGGCGGTGCGCGAGGCGCAGGATTTTCCCGGCCCCGAGATCAAAGAGGCCGTCAAGACCGGCAGCACCGAGAGCGCTGGGCGGGCCGCGTCGGTCACTCCCCCCGCGCTCAAGGACGGCAATTGGGTCGACTCTGAACTGCTCGGCGGCCGGTACCTTGACGCGCTCAACAACCCGGTCGATGACAAGGCCCCCGCGCCATTCAGCGAGTTTCGGCAGATGTACGTTGTGATGCGGTTGCTGATGGATCAGCGGCGCATCCCCGACTTGGTCACGCTGTGCGCCAACGCCCGCTTCCCGATCGCCGTGCGGCAGGTGCTGATGAATTTTTATGACAAGGACGCCACGGACATTGCGGCGGCGACGCAACTGATGCTCAGTCATGGCCAGCACGCCACGATGGTCGAGATCCGCGGCATCATCTACATCTACAACGGCTTCGACGAAGCGAAGCTCGGGCAGGGGGCCGCGCTCTCGCCGGCTCGACGCACCTGGGCCCCGCCCCGCAGCATGCCGAACATCGACCCCACGGCGAACCAAGCTCCCGTGCTGATTAACCCTGAATAAGTTGGCCCCTCACCCCCTGGGCGAAACGCGATCCAACTCCGCGAGACCTGGCGATGAAAATGAAACTGAAGCTCGATCAAGAGACGCTCAAGCAGTTTTTGCTCCTGCACGGCGAGAAGCTCGCCCTGAGCGCGGCCGTGATCGTGACGGGGATGATGCTGTGGTCGGCCTTTTCGATCAAGCCGTTCGATAAAGTCCCCGGCGATCTCAAGGGGCTGGTCACACAGATCAATGCCAAGATCAGACAAGCGCACACCAACTGGGATCCGAACGCCGAAGGGATCGCGCTCCCCAACCCACCTTATGCCGAGCAGGTCAAGGTGGCGATGGAGGACTTGCAGCTCGAGCGTTATCGCTGGCCCTACTCGTTCAATCCTCCCTTGCTCGAGAGCAAGCAGCGCCGCGGCGAGCCGAGCTACTACCCGCTCGAAGACCTGCGCGTGACGTATCGCGAAGCCGCCGTGCAGATGAATAAGGATAAAGCCAACGCCGAGTTCATCGGCTATCCGTATCTCATCGTGACCGGGTTGATTCCGTACCAGAAGCAAGTCGCCGAGTACGAGCGGCTGTTTCAGAACGCGATCTTTGTCAATCCGGCCCGCGACACGCCGCAGTACATCGATTTTGCCATCGAGCGGGCCGAAGCGACCAGCGATGTTCCCGACGACAAGCTCGTGTGGAAGGCCATCGATCTCACCGCGGTCTACAAGAAGATGCAGCTCATGGCCAAAGGACCCGAGGCCTGTCGGCCCGAACTCATCGAGCTGTTCGGCGACCCGAACGGCATCCTGAGTCGGTTGCCGCAGCCGGTCGCGGCCGACCCCGATGCCGCATTCGCTCACGAGCCGCAGATCAAGTACGAGGTGGTCGGCAAAGAGGACAAGAGCAAGCCGGCCGTGCAGCCGGCCGCCAATGCTCCCACCGTGCTGGAACGACCCGGCCGGACAGACAACGCCCAAGCCGTGGGTCAACAAGCGGCCGATGCGGCCAAGCAACCCGCCGCGGCGGGCAAGGCCATCCCGGCGTACAAGCTCTTCCGCTTCTGCGACTTCGACGTCGAACGGCTCAAGTCCTATCGCTATCGCGTCAAGCTCGTGCTTGCCAATCCGAACAAGGACGTAAAGCCCGAGTTCCTCCTGCCCGAGATGCCCAACATCGGCAAGACGCCCGACCGCGAGACGGCGTTTAGCAAGCCATCGCCGGGCGCGTACCTGCCGCGCGACTTCGATCTGTACGCCGGCGATGTCGCTCGACCCGTGGTGGGCGAGTACCACGGTCGCTTCGCCATCTTTCGGTTTGATCCCGCCTTCGGCACCCGCGTGGGCTATATCTTCGGACAGAACACGCCCACCAACAAGACCTTCGATCGCGGCACGTTGATCGGCCTGCCGGCCGTGCCGGGCAACTACCGCAACGCGGCCGGGCAAAGCAAGTCGGGCACCGTCAACTTCGATGTTGGCGTGGCCATCGTCGGGCTCACTGGCGGCGAGCAGCGCGACGTGCTCATTGGCACCACGCCGTATCGTCCCAAGGCGCCGGGCGAGGTGTTGTTCCTCAATCCCGATGGTACGGTGCAATTTGGTAATCAGGTGCAAGACGCTCCACGCCTTGAATCGCTTCGCGCCGGCGTGACGGCACCGACGGATGGTGGCAATGCACCGGTCGCGCCAACGGCACCAATCACACCCGAGGATAAGTTCAACGAGTTGTTCGGCAAGCCGAAGGCTGGCAAAAAGTAATTGAAGTTTATGCCGGTGGTCCGTGCCTAGCACGGCCTCTTCGCATTGAAATGCCGAAGTCGTCTTTCGGTCATTCCGAACGCGGTTTGCCGCAAAAAACTCAAAACGTCACAAAGCATCAAAACAAAACAGGATCCCGATCTATTCTCGAACGGAGCAGCGTGCGTCCACCCCGTCTCCTCTTTGCGTCGCTTTGTGTTTTTTGTGGCCCCTAATTGCTGCATTGGTTTCCGAGTCACAGACTTTGCCGCCGGTCCGTGCTTTGCACCGCGCAGCGCCTACGCCCGGCCCAATATCCGGTCCATGCGTTGCGAGATATCGCGGAGCACGTCTTCGCCGCCGCCACCCACCTCGGCCGTCGCCCAACCGGTGTAGCCCACGTCATCGAGCGCCTTGAGGATCTCGGGCCAATTCTCGCTCCCCTCGCCGATCTTGGCTTTGAACCCGGCCCGCGGATCGTTGGCCTGCTTGGCCAGTTCGAGGCTGTAGCCTTTGAAGTCGAACTTGAACATCCGCTTGCCGAGCTTGCGAATCCACTCGGGGCTGCTCACGCCGTACTTGAGCATGTTGCTGCAATCGAAGTACGCGCCGACGTAGGGGCTCTGCAATTCGTCGACGTACTTGATGAGTTGCTCGGGCGTGGTGATGAAGTCGTTCCAGACCGTCTCGACGGCAATCTTCACGCCCAACTCGGCTGCGTGCGGAATGACCTCGCGAATGCACGCTTGCGAACGCTCCCAACACTGCTGGAAGTTCTCGGTCTCGGGGTTGGTCACCTTGGCCGGGACGATCAACACGGTGGTCGCGCCCACGAACTTGGCGTCGTCGAGCGCCGTGTGCAAGGCTTTGACCGCCTGAGAGCGGACGGCCGCGTCGCTATCGCTGAACCGCGTGCCCCAATGGACCGAATCAATCACGCCGTGGATGACGATGCCCGTCGACTGCTGCGCGGCGTTGGCCTCTTTCAGGTCGAGCTTGCTGGGGCTGTCGATCTCGACCCCCTCGAAGCCGAGCCGCTTGATGAGCGCGAACTTCTCGGCGAACGAGTTCCCCTCGCGGATCATGCCGTACTTGACGGCCTTGAGCAGCTTGGGCGGCTTGGTCCCCTCTGCCGCTCGCAACGAAGAAGCTGCCGCCAGAGCCGCTGTCGATTGCAAGAACGTCCGCCGCGAGAGAGTCATGGTCGCACCTTGAGCAGAGAGACTGGAGGGAAGGGAACCACAGATGAACACAGAGATCCGGAAGGATGACAAGGATTGTAATCCACATCCAACTCCCGCACCAACTTTCTCCTCTACTCCTCCACTCCTCTACTCCTCCACTCC
>CAZZBK010000090.1:13841-24538 GCA_964652155.1 uncultured Planctomycetaceae bacterium
CTCCTCCACTCCCCTGCTCCCCAACTCTCTACTCCGGTCTCCAGTCTCCAGTCTCTCTCCTCCCCCATCCGTGTTGATCTGTGTTCATCCGTGGTTCCCTCCCCCTCCGTGGTTCCCTTCCCCGTTCCTACTTCTTCCCCACCGTCGTCAGCACCTCTTCCAGGCAGTCGGCCAGAAAGTCGGCGTCGTCCTTGGTGAGGCACATGGGGGGCTTGATGCGGAGCACGTTGCCGTAGAGGCCTCCCTTACCCACCAGCAAGCCGCGCTCTTTGCAGCGTTCGAGCACGTCGACCGCCTCGGTGCTGGCTGGCTCCTTGGTCGCGCGATCGCGCACCAACTCGACGCCGAGCATCAGACCCAGCCCGCGCACCTCGCCGATGAGCGGCTGGCGCTGTTGCACGTCGAGCAATCGCTGCTTGAGATGCGTGCCGACCGCGAGCGCGTTGGCCTGGATGTGTTCGTTGTCGATCACTTCGAGCGTGGCGAGCCCTTGGGTCATCGAGATCGGGTTGCCGCCGAAGGTATTGAAGTGCGTGCGGTTGGTCATGTTCTTGGCAATCTCGGCTCGCGTGGTGCAAGCCCCCAGCGGCGCGCCATTGCCGATCCCCTTGGCCATCGTCACCAAGTCGGGTGTCACACCCCAGTTCTCAAAGCCCCAGAACTTCGTGCCCGTGCGGCCGAAACCGGTCTGCACCTCATCCGCCACGCACAGACCACCGTAGCGGCGGACGATATCGTAGACGATCTGAAAGTACTCTCTCGGCGGCACGACTGTCCCGCCGACCCCTTGGATTGGCTCGGCAATAAAGCACGCCACCTCGCCGGCCGTTTCGTAGCGAATGAGCGGCTCGACGTCGCGGGCGCAGCGGACGTCGCAACTCGGATATTCCAAGCCGAACGGGCAGCGATAACAGTAGCCGGGCGTGGCGTGCTTGATTGAGGCGGTGGGGTTGCTCTTGAACTTCCAGGTGCTATGGGCCGTGAGCCCCATCGTCGCTTGCGTGCCGCCGTGATAACTATTGCGCAGCGCGATCACGTCGTTGCGACCCGTGTGCTCGCGGGCCATCAGCACGGCCAGCTCGTTCGCCTCGCTCCCCGAGTTCGTAAAGTATGTTACGCTCAGCCCACTCCCCTCGGGCATGTGCTCGGCCAGCTTTTTGCCAAACAGCGGGGCATTCGGGTGCAGGTAGATGGTCGTCGTGTGCTGGAGCTTGCCGAGCTGTTCGCGGACCTTCTCGACGACATACGGATGGCAATGTCCGACCGACACGGTGACGATCCCCGCGAAGGCGTCGAGGTACCGTCGGCCCGTTTCGTCCCACAGGTATTGCATCTTCCCCTCAACGACCAGCAGCGGATCGCGATAGAGGGTGATGAGCCCTGGCGTGAGATACTGTTGCCGCAGGGCGAGCACTTCCGCCTTGCTCGGCCCGGTGTAGGGTTGCGGCACATGCTCGCAGATGGGCAGTTGAATATTTTTCGTGGCGGTGGCCATGTTCACTCCGAGGCAGCGCGACCAGCGGTCGCGGCTTTATGATTTCGACTTCCAAATCGGGTCGGCGGCCGACTCGCTCGACGAGGCAAACCAGCGGCTCAGGGTCATCTTCTGCTGTGTGTAAAAATACACCCCCTCGGTCCCCTGCACGTGCAAGTCACCGAAGAACGACTTGTTCCAACCGGTGAACGGGAACCAGGCCATCGGGGCCGGCACGCCGACGTTGATACCAATCATGCCGGCGTTAAAGTGCCGCTTGAACTCACGAGCCGCCCAGCCACTGCGCGTGAAAATCGACGCGCCGTTGCCGTACTCGCATTGTCGGCCCACCGCGAGCGCCTGCTCGAGACTGTCGGCTCGCAACACCGAGAGCACCGGGCCGAAAATCTCCTCACGGGCCACGCGCATTGTCGGCAGCACGCGATCCACGAGGCTCGGCCCGAGCAGGAATCCGTCGCGCGCAACACTCGCTTGTCGGCCATCGAGCACGACGTCGGCCCCTTCGCTCTTGGCCACGTCGAGATACGAGGCGACGCGATCGCGATGCGGCTGACTGATGAGCGGGCCCATGTCGACCGCCGCGCCGCTGTCGGTTGCGCCGACTTTCATCTCGCGACCGACTCGACACAGACCGGCAACCAGATCGTCGGCAATGCGACCGACCGGCACGGCCACGCTGCCGGCCATGCAACGCTCGCCGGCGCAGCCAAAGGCCGACGCCTGGAGCGCCTTGACCGCCTGATCCAAGTCGGCGTCGGGCATGATGATGAGGTGGTTCTTCGCTCCGCCGGCCGATTGCACGCGCTTGCCGTGTGCCGTGCCGACTTCATAAATCCGCTTGGCCACGCTCGTCGAGCCGACGAACGAAATGGCGCGCACCTGTGGATGCACAAGCAGGGCGTTGACCAGTTCCTGATCGCCGTGGACGACGTTGAACACCCCCGGCGGCAAGAGTGCTTCGTGCAACAGCTCGGCCAGTCGGTTGGCCGAGAGGGGCACTTTTTCCGACGGCTTCAAGATGAACGTGTTGCCGCAGGTGATCGCGACGGGGAACATCCACAGCGGGACCATCGAGGGGAAATTGAACGGGGTGATGCCGACACACACCCCCAGCGGATGGCGGCTCGTTTCGCAGTCGACGCTCGACGCCAGATTTTCCAGCGATTGGCCCATGATCAGACTGGGGATGCCGCAGGCGAACTCGACCATTTCGATGCCCCGTTGCATCTCGGCCTTGGCCTCGGCCAGGGTCTTGCCGTGTTCGCGGGTGATGAGGGCCGCGAGCTCGTCGAAGTGGGCGTGCATGAGTTCGCGAAAGCGGAACATGACCCGAGCCCGCTCGACGACGGGCGTCTCGCTCCACTGGGGTAGCGCGGCCGCGGCGGCCTGGACGGCCCGATCGGCGTCAGCAGACGTCCCCAGAGGGACCTGCGCAAGGACGCGCCCCGTCGACGGGTTGTAGACCTCGCCTGTGCGGGTGGACGAGGCCTTTTGAGCCGCTCCGCCAATCCAGAACGGGACATCGATCGGGTCAGCAGCGGTCATCCTCGGGGGCTCCAGCAAACGGACGTGACGTGAGCGACGCGGAGGCATTATAAAGGAGTCTCTCGCTGAGCTGAAAGCCAAAAGCCCGTCGCGAAGAACCCTTCTCCCTTTGGGAGAAGGTGGCCGAAGGCCGGATGAGGGTTGCTCGCAGCGGATACGGCGCTGTGTTACGCCCTCACCCGGTTCGCTTCGCTCACCACCCTCTCCTCGAGGGCGCGGGTTTACGTTTGCGAGGGTTTATTGAAGTACTTCGTTACCACCACTCAATCCTCGGATCGAATCCCCCGGTGCCTTATGACCCGAATCGTCCGCAGCGCCTTGATTCAAGCCACGTTGTGCGAGAGCGCCACGTCGAGCGTCGAGCAAATCAAGCGCTCGATGATTGACAAGCACGTCGCGCTCTTGGATCAGGCGGCCGAGCGCGGGGCGCAGCTTGTGTGTTTTCAGGAGTTGTTTTACGGACCGTACTTTTGTGCCGAGCAGCAGACCAAGTGGTACGCGCTGACCGAGCGCGTGCCTGACGGACCAACGACGCGGCTGTTCGCCGAGCAGGCCAAGAAACACGGCCTGGCCCTGGTGCTGCCGCTGTACGAGGAGGAGATCACCGGGCTGTATTACAACACGGCGGCAGTCATTGACGCCGATGGCAGCTACTTGGGCAAGTTCCGCAAAATTCACTTGCCGCAGGTGTTGCCCGGCTTTTGGGAGAAATACTATTTCCGGCCCGGTAACCTCGGCTATCCGGTGTTCAACACGCGCTTTGCGCAGGTCGGCGTCTATATTTGTTACGATCGGCATTTTCCCGAGGGGGCTCGTTGCCTGGGCTTGGCGGGAGCCGAGGTTGTGTTTAATCCGTCGGCGACGGTGGCCGGGCTGAGCGAGTACCTGTGGAAGCTCGAGCAGCCCGCGCATGCCGTGGCGAACGGTTACTTTGTCGGCGCGGTGAATCGCCCTGGCTGGGAAGAACCTTGGCGGATCGGCGAGTTTTATGGGCAGAGTTACTTCTGCGACCCGCGTGGGCAGTTGCTGGCGGTCGGCTCGCGGAACACCGACGACATCGTCGTGGCCGACTTGGACTTGGATTTGATCCGCGAGGTGCGCAACACTTGGCAGTTCTTCCGCGACCGTCGACCCGAGACGTATGGGGCGATCACGCAACCGTAGTGAACGGGGTGAATCAAGTAGGACCAGCCTACGATCGACGTGGGGCATCGAACGCAGGGCCTGTTGAGATTTGCCAGCGACGAGATCGACCCGCAGGCAGGGCCGCTTGGCTCCCGTGGCCCCGCGGGTTCCCCAAGGACGAAAAAAGCCCATCAGCGTCACCCCTTTTGAATTGCCGTTGGAAGACGCTGTCCCACGCATCCACGTTGGGCACTGTACCGAGGCGGGTAGCTAATTTCCAGGCAAATAAGGCTATTTTACTGGGCCGAGGGAGGGGCACCGGGGCCCGCGCTAAGCCCCGGCTGGGCTGGGTTCCGCGTTTTGCTCGTTGGACCCGCAGCGTCGCAAAGCTTAAAATCAATCGCTTTGCAGGCGAACGGTTGCCTGCCGCTCGATGTCATTACGGTCAACCCCCCTCATGCAACGCACCCTGACGCTGCTCAGTCCGCTCCTGCTCACACTCGTGACGGCCACTGCGTTGGCTCAGCAGCCCCCCTACGATATTTTTCCCGCAGCCGACCCGCCGTACTACCGGGTTCGCTATGAGGCCTCGACGACGCCGGGCGAGCTGAGCTATCCGGTCAACTACACGATTTGGATTCCGCCGGGCGTGAAGTCGCTGCGCGGCGTGATCGTGCATCAGCACGGCTGTGGCGAGGGCTCGTGCAAGTCGGGCCTGACGGGCGCATACGATCTGCACTGGCAGGCACTGGCCAAAAAGCACGCCTGTGCTCTGCTCGCTCCGTCCTACGAGCAGCCCGACAAGGCCGACTGCCAGATGTGGTGCGATCCGCGCAATGGCTCCGGCCGCGCGTTTCAGAAATGCCTGGTGGATCTCGGCGCGCAATCGGGCCATGGCGAGTTGCCCACGCTGCCGTGGGCGCTCTGGGGTCATAGTGGCGGAGGTCACTGGGCTGGCGGCATGGCGCTGCTGTATCCGCAACGAGTCGCTGCCGCGTGGCTGCGCTCGGGGGTGCCGCTGCTCAAGGCCGATCCCGCACGGACCACGATCAAGGCGCACAGCCTAAGCGACGTCGCCTTGAGCGTGCCGATCATGTGCAATCCTGGCACCAAGGAAGGGGTCACGGTCAAGGACGGTCGCTTCGCCGGGGTGTGGCCGGCGAATGAAGCGTTCTTCAACCAGGTCCGGTCCCAGGGCGGACTCATCAGCGTGGCGGTTGATCCGTTGACGGCGCATGAATGTGGCAACCAACGTTATTTCGCCATTCTCTGGCTCGATGCGTGCCTGAGCGCTCGACTGCCGAACGAAAGCGGCGCTCCGCTCAACGATATGCCGCGCGACCGTGGCTGGCTCGCCAGTGTCACGGGAACGGTCGCGGTGCCGGCCGCGGCCTTTGCCGATGATCCGCTCAAAGCAGCCTGGCTCCCGAACGAGGCGGTCGCGCGGGCCTGGATGCAGTATGTCGCCGACACCGCGGTCGCCGATCTCACGCCGCCCCCCGCACCGACCCAGGTGCGCGTGAGCGGAAACGCGTTGCGTTGGGAGGCCGAAGCCGATCTCGAGAGCGGGCTGGCACGGTTCGAGATCGAGCGCGACGGACAGTTTCTGGCCAACGTGCCCGAAGTGGGCAAGAATCCGTTCGGTCGTCCGCTGTTCCAGAATCTGCAATACAGCGACACGCCCACGCAGCCGCTCGCGGCGATGCAATTTACCGACACGCAGGCCGAGCCCGGCAAGACGCACCGCTATCGGGTAACGGCCGTGAACACGGTCGGGTTGAAGTCGCCCCCCAGCGCCGATGCGGTCGCCGAGCGTCGACCATGATTCGATCGGCGAGGATTTTTATTGGCCGATTGCGCAGTCCTGAATAAAACGTTCATGCCCGGCAATGCCCAGCACCGTTGGGCGTGAGTTCACTTATCTCTTGGAGAGTTATGAAGAAGCTTATCCCCGTCGAGTCGCTTAAGAGCGGCAATCGCTTCGAGTTTGTCACGCCGCGCTCGGAGTGGGCAGACAATTGCTACTTGCCACACCCGAAAGGGGTCATTGTCGTGGCCAAAGCCGCGTTCTTTGACACGTTCAAGCAGTGCCGATTCGAATACCGTCTGGAAAAGTTTCCCAACAGCAAACCGCAAGACTGGTGGGGCATGCCCAGCATTCAGGTGCGGCTCTTGGACGCGCTGCCCGAGTTGCCCGTCGAGATCACCAAACCGTCGGTCAAGAAAAAACCGCGCCAGAAATAGTCGGCGGCTGTCACTCACACACTGCGACGCTGATCCGCTGCGCTCGACCCATTCTGAAGTGACCAAGGACTTGGATGATGCAGACTCGCTTGTCGCTGGCCGTGGGAATGTTCGCCCTCGCCGCCGTGGTGTTGACCGCCGTGGTGCTCGCTTCGGTCGTGCTGGCCGCCGACTCGGCAGCCCAACGCGATCCATTCACATTGCCACCGGGCTACTCCAACGAACACTTGGCAACCGACCAGGCCAAGCCGCTCCCCGCCGCCATGCCCGGCGAGTTGAAAAGCTACTCGACCTTGCACAGCCTGGGCTTTGAATGGGACCTGGGCTCGAGCGACACCGATCACGATGCCACGTGCCGCGTCGCGTATCGCCGCAGCGACGAAACCACCTGGCATGAAGCCTTGCCGCTGTTCCGCGTCGATTACGCCGGCTGGTATCAAGATCGCAAGGCGCGGGCCGCCTACAACATGCTCGCCGGCAGCGTGATGTTTCTCCGCCCAGGCACCCCATACGTGGCCAAGCTCACGCTGTCCGATCCCGATGGCGGAGACACGGTCCGCGAGGTGACGCTCGTCACGCGACCGGTGCCAGATTACGGCACCCCCGCGCGCACGCGGCACGTCGTGCCACGCGCCAAGGGCGACACCTCCGCGGCCGGTGACGGTTCGGAATCAAAACCCTTTCGTGGCATCGACGAGGCCCAGCAGCAGGCCCAACCCGGCGATCGGTTCTTGCTGCATGCAGGCGACTATGGCCAGGCAACGTTCGACCGCTCGGGCACGATCGCCGATCCAAGCCGCGCCGCCGCGCAGCCCAACTACATCGTCTGGCAAGCGGCCGGTGATGGACCCGCCAAGTTCTATCGCAGCTACGTCACCGGCTCCGCGCTGTGGTTCGAAGGGCTCGCCTTCGAGCGACGCGACGAGGCGCGGGGGCTGCGCGCCGGCGACAACTCAGCCGAGGTCGTGGTGCGCGGCAACTCGTTTCGCGGATTTGGCTACGCCATCTTCCTCGATCGCAAAGTCCGCGCCTGGTACATCGCCGATAACGACATCATCGGCGACGCGGCAGGAAGCATCGCCGGCGAAGGCATCGAGCTCAACCACTCCAACGATCATACCGTCTGTTATAACCGAGCCACCAAAACAGCCGACGGCACCTCGTACTGCGACACCAACTGCGATATCTTCGCCAACGACTTCTTCGACTTCTCCGACGATGGCGTCGAGCCCGACTACGGCTACGCCAATAATCGCATCTGGGGCAACCGCATCGACGGCGAGGCGGGTATCACGTTCCAGGCCATGTTCTGCGGACCCTGGTATATCGTCCGCAATCAGATCGTCTCGTCGTCGAATATCTTCAAGCTCCGCGTGCAGGACCGCTACCTGCTCGCCAACAACACGCTGATCGGCTACAGCCCCACGGCCGGCGCCAAACTGCCCCATGCCCACGGCCTGCTGACCGCCATGACTCGCAACAATCTGTGGATTCATGGCGGCGGTTCGCCTTTTCTCTGGGCGGTGCAGGTGCCGCTCGCGGGCAAAGCTTACGAGAGCCAGCAGAAAAGCGTGCTGTTCTCCACGCTCAAGGCCGACTGGCGAACCGACGTCGACTACGACGGCTTCGATTGGTCCAGCGCAGCGAAGGGCAAGCAAGGACAGCCCACGCCGTTTCATTGGAACGGCACTCGGCTTAACGATCTGACGATGTTGTCCGAGAACGTCGGCATCGAAAAGCATGGCCGGGTCGTTGATAAACAGAACACCTTCGCCAACTACACGCCCCCGCCATACGATCTCGCGCAACGAGCCCCGATGTTGCTGCGCGCAGATGGCGACGCCATCGACACGGGCGTCGCGCTGCCCAACATTGCCGAGGAGTTCAACGGCTCGGCCCCCGACCTCGGCGCATTCGAGGCCGGCGCTCCTGTTCCCCACGTTGGACCGCGCAGCGGCGCAGCTTGGCGCGAGCGACACAACGAGTGGGTCCTCAAGCACCAACGCGCCAAGTAAAGCGTCTCCCAGCGCCCTCTGACCCGTGACCGCTAGCGCGACGAGTGGGGTCGCAGCACGTAGTGCTCGAACCAGTCGAGGTTGCGCTGCATACAGTCGAGCAGCAACCGCGGCTCGTCAATCGAGTGCGGCGTCCGAGGGTAAACGACCATCTGCGTCACGCAGCCCTGTCGCTTGAGCGCGTTGTACAGCTCCTGGCCTTGCGACAGCGGCACCCGCTCGTCACGCTCGCCATGCTGAATCAGCGTCGGTGTCTTGACCCCTTGCACATGAAACATCGCCGAGTGGTCCCGATACGCGGCGAGGCTGTTCCAGAACTCGCCACCAAAGTAGTCGGGCAAAAAGCCAGGAATGTCGGCCGTCCCCGTGAAGCTCATCAAGTTGGTTACGCCCGCGCCCACGCTCGCGGCCCGGAATCGCCGCGTCTGCGTAATCGTCCACGAGGTCATGTAGCCGCCATAGCTCCAGCCCATCACCCCCAAGCGATCGGGATCGGCAATGCCCTGCGCGATCACATGGTCGACGCCGGTCATCAAGTCGCGAAAGTCGCCGCCCCCCCAGTCACCGTAGTTGGCGTAGCGAAACTTTTTGCCATAACCACTGCTGCCGCGAGGATTGGGACGCAGCACCGCATAACCCTGCTCGGCAAATGCCGCGACCGGATACTGGCTCGCCGTGCCATCGAACGTCTGCGCGAACACACCCATCGGCCCGCCATGAACCACCAGCAGCAACGGCACCTTCGTGCCAGCCTGATAGCGCAGCGGATACGTGAGCAACCCCTCGATTTCAAGTCCGTCGGTCGACTTCCAGCGAATGACTTTCGTCGTGCCGAGTTGGTCGATCGGCAAACTCGCCTGCACATGGCTCGCCTGTTGCGGCGCGAACGCTTCGACCGGACTGCTCCACGCCTCCGGTGGCGATTGCAATCCCTCCCACGAATAGCCCACGTGGCTGCGCGTCGCGTTGAGCGCAAAGCCCGACGATGACACCCCCTCCGTGGTGAACATATCGACCGCCGCGCCGCTCATCGGCAAGGCACGCAGCTTGGTCGTCGTGCCGTGCGCTTCGCTGTACAGCAAGCGACTGCCGTCACGCGAGAAGCCCACGAGTTCCGACGATCGGCCAAATCCGTCATACGTATCGCTCAACGCCCGGCTCGTGCCCCCCGAGGCGGCAATGACATGCACCGTCCGCGTACCGGCCCACGTCGGCGGCGCGTCGCTCGCCGTGTAGGCAATCGATTGCCCGTCGGGCGAGTACAACGGCGAACCCTCCGCCGCAGCCGTCGCGACCAGCGCAGTCACCTTGCCGCTCGCCACCTCGACGACCGAAATATCGCTGCTCGACCAGTCGTCGCTTTTCGGGGTGCGCGTGTGCGAGTAGACGATCGACCGATTGTCGCTCGACCAATCAAAGGCCGACCGACCGGCCCGACTGCCGTCGATCGTCACGCTCCGTTCGGCCAGCGTCAAGCAGCGCGGATCGCTCGCGATCGCTGGCGGCGACTTGAACGCCATCAGGTAGAGCCGATTGTAGTTGATGTTGGCGTCGATCACCCGCGCGTCGTCCTTCTCGCGATTTCGCCGCTCGTCGTCGCTGCTGGGGGCGTCGGTCGCGCTGAACGCCAGCGTCGCGCCGTCGTTCGACCAGCGGAAGCCATTCACGTCGCTCTTCATCTCGGTGAGCTGCTGCGCCTCGCCGCCGTCACTGCGAATGCACCAGAGATTTTTCTTGCCGACGCGATTCGTGATAAACGCGATCCACTGCCCGTCGGGAGACCATTGCGGATCGCTGCACGATGCGTCCCCTTGAGTCAGTGCGCGCGAGCGCTTGCCGTCGGCCGTGGCCAGATGAATGTGCGTGCGATACTCGCTCTTGTCGGCGAGCATGACCGGCGTCCGCACCGTATAAGCAACCTGCTGACCGTTGGGCGACACATGCACGCTCGCCACGCGCAACACGCCGAGCATGCGCGACGGCGACCAGGCCAGCGGCTCCGCCGCAACGACGGTCGTTGTGTGCCACGTACTCAACGCAAGGCCCACGAGCAACCACGTGCGGGCAACCAACTCGATGCGTGACAGGCGCGTCATCTCAACCACTCCGGAAATGGCCACAGGTCGAATGCGAGCCATTCACGATACCCGCTCGCCGAGGCGCGTGCCAATAAATGATGAATGCGGAAGGATGAGGGATGAAGGATGAAGGATGAAAACGGAGCGCTATCGCGTGAGCGTGTCTCCCCTTTCATCCTTCATCCTTCATCCCTT
>CAZZBK010000091.1:0-24358 GCA_964652155.1 uncultured Planctomycetaceae bacterium
GTGGCCGAGGCGGGGATCGAACCCGCACGATGGTTACCCATCACAGGATTTTAAATCCTGTGCGTCTGCCTATTCCGCCACTCGGCCTGACTAGAAAATCATTCGCGTATTCGTCGACTGGCTCCACGTGCTTCGCACCCTGTGCATCGAGTCGTACGTGCGTTCAGCAAGTCTACTCAAGTGCATGCGGCTAGCAAACCCTATTCGGTTATCAACCCACCGTTTTGGAAACGTGACCGTCGGGCACAAGCGATTGAGTGCCTGTCCTAAAAACCGAAATGCGAGGGGGACCGTCGGCGTCGGTTTTAGGATGGACTCTTACTCGGCGTCGACGAGCGAACGATGGGGGTCGATCAGGAGCCAGCCCCCGGCACCGAGCAACAACAGGCCACCGTAGATGTAATAGGCGGGGTCCCATTGCTGCCGCCCCTGGTAGCCGAACGTCGCGAGCCAATCGACAAAATGTCCCAGGAAGACTTGC
This sequence comes from uncultured Planctomycetaceae bacterium, assembly GCA_964652155.1. GTDB lineage: Bacteria > Planctomycetota > Planctomycetia > Pirellulales > PNKZ01 > CAZZBK01. The sequence continues at coordinate 482 of CAZZBK010000091.1, forward strand.
GAGCAGATCGCGCCCATGATGCCCATCGAGTTCATTAAGCCGAAGAGGGCACCGAGATGCCGGCCACTCAAGTCGGAGACGACACCCCACCACGAGGCCAACTGGACGTGAATGAGATAACAGGCCAGTGCGGCACACGCGACCGCCAGCCCAGGTCGATCGCAGAACTTGCTTAAGATCATCGCCAACCCAGCGATCGTGAGACCGACGACGCCGATGCGGCGTCGCACGTGTCGACCGAAGCGGCGCAGGAGCGCGTCGTTGAGGAAGCCGCCCGAGAGGCTGCCGATAGCGCCGCTGGCCAAGACGACACCGGCGAACCAGCTCGTGGTATCGGCGTCGACACCGCGCCCTTGCTTGAGATAGGTGGGATACCAGGAGAAGAACATATAGGTGGTGAACGAGCAGCACGAGACAATGCCGCCGAGCAGCCACAGGTTTCGTTGACTGAGCGTGTAGGCCCAGGGCATCTGAGCGTGTTGGCTGGGAGCGTGACGGCTGGCCTCGAGCAGCGTGCGTTCGGCTTCGTTCACGTTGGGATGGGTGGCGGGATCGTCACGGAACCAGTAGTAGAACCCGGCCGCCCAGAGGATGCCTGGCAGTCCGAGGACGAGAAAGGCACCGCGCCAGCCGAACCGAGGCGCATCGATCAGCGCCTGGGCGAGCATGGGCGAGAACGCGCCGCCGAGCAAGGCCGAGGTCATGATGAGTCCTTGCGCCGGTCCGCGATCGTGGGGGGGAAACCAGCGGGCGATGATCCGCGCGGCATTGGGGAGCGCCCCGGCTTCGCCCGCGCCGAACAAAAATCGCACGACGATCAGCATGCCCAGTCCGGTACAAGCGCCCGTGAGCATGGTAAAGATCGACCACCAAATGGCGATCCGGGCGAGCACGCCGCGTGAGCCGTAGCGATCGCCCCAATGGCCGACGGGCACCTCGAACAGACCGTAGGCGATGGTGAACGCGCCGAGCACCCAACTCATCTGTCCGTGCGAGAGCCCCAGGTCGGCCTGGATATCGGTCAGTGCCTGGCTGATGCAGACGCGGTCCAGATACAAGATGAACGACAGCAGACAGAGCGCGCCGAGCACGCGATAGCGGACGAGCGTGGCGCGCGGGGCGTCGACGAGGATGGGCTCGGACATGGCAACCGCCGGGTGAGAGGTACGATGGGCAGGCGACTCAGTCATACCAGACGGCGACGGTCAACTCCAGCCACGGAGGCGAAACGCGGCGGCGGCGGGTCGAGTGCTTTACGATGCGGCAGTCGGGGCCAGCGGCTCGTCGTCGGCTGCGGCTCGCATGACCAGCCGGGGCATTTCGTCGCCGCGCTCGTCGAGCGATTCCAACTCCTCGCGGCCAAAGAGCCATTCTTTTGCCGAGAGCGTCAGGCTGAAGAGCGTGGGGACCAACACCAGCGTGAAGAGCGTCGAGACGACCAGGCCGCCGAGCATGACACTCCCCAGTCCGCGATACAGCTCGCTCCCCGCGCCGGGCGAGATCACGAGCGGCAACAGGCCAAACAGGCCGATGAACGCCGTCATGAAAATCGGACGGATGCGAGTCCGAACGCTATCGAGCACGGCGTCGCGCGGGTGCATGTTCTGTTCACGCACGTTCACCAGCGCTTGTTCGACAATCAGGATCGGGTTGTTGACCACGGTGCCGACGAGAATGATGAAGCCGAGCATCGTGAGCACGTCGAGCGGCTGCAAGACCCAAAGGTTGAGCAGTTGCAAACCCAGCAGCCCGCCGACGGCTCCCAGCGGCACGCTGAGCATGATGACGAACGGGTAGAGCCAGGACTCGAAAAGCGCGGCGATGACGAGGTAGGTAATCACGATGGCCAGCAGCAAGTTCCAACGCAGGGCGTGCCAGGTCGAGCGGAGCTTGTCGGCCGTGCCGGCGAGCGAGACCTGATACAGGCCGCCGTCGAGCGCGCCGCTGTGCTCCAACGGCTCGACGATCTGTTCGCGAATCAAATCCATCGCGGCCGACAAGGGGATGGCGTCGGGCGGAGTCACCTCGATCGTGATGGCCCGTTGCCGCTCGCGATGGTTGATTTGCTCCATGCCGCTGCGGAGCTGCAAATCGGCGACGGCGGAGAGCGTAATCAGGTCCCCTTTGGGGGTGGTGATGGGGAGCGCGCCGAGGTCTTGGGTCTTGGCCACAAAATCGCGATGGCCGACAATCGCCAGATCGATTTTGTCACCCCCGATGAAGTAGTCGGTCGCGTAAGCGCCATCGACCAAGGCGTCGATCGTGTAGCCCAACTCGGCCGCGCTCACGCCCATATCGGCCGCCTGATCCCACTTGGGCACAATGTGCATTTCGGGACTCGACAGGTCGAGGCTCGGCACGGGTCGCAATTGCGCACCGGGAATAAGGCCTGCCGTTTGACCAATGATCTGGCCGCCGAGTTGCACGAGCCGCTCGATGTCGGGGCCGGTGATTTCCACGTCGATCTTGCGTCCGCCGGCCAGGGCTGACTCGAACAGGCTGGCCTGAAAGGCGATGCCGAACGTGCCCGGCATGTCGCTCGCCGCGCGGCGCAAGAGCGGAATGATTTTTCCTGCCTCGAGTGGGTCGTTGGTCCGCACGCCCATGAAGAGTTGCCGACCGCGGGCCACATAGAAAAAGTCGCCGATCACCGGAAAGTCGAGTTGCTGGGCGGCTTCGCTCCCCGCGTCGACGTCCCAATACGGCCGCAGGTTGGCTTCGATCTGCGCGCCCATTTTCTGCATCTGGTCGATGTTGTAACCCGGGGGTGGCAGCAGCATGCAGATGGCCAGATTGCGATTGCCGCGCGGCAGGTACTCGACCTTGGGCATCATGAGCCAACTCAGCGCGGCCGCGCCCACGACAAATATCGCGACGGTCAACAGCTTGAGCAGCACGCTCCGCTGCACAAAGGCATTGATGCCGACCACGAGCTGGACGAACGCGCCACCCAAGCGGTCGCACACCACGAGCAAGGGATGAATGAGCGCCGCGAGCAGACGCACGAGCGCCCAGCGCGACGCGCCCGAGTGCTGATGTCTGAGCATCCGGCTGGTGGCCGTGGGCACGATGACCAGCGCGGCGAGCAACGACATGACGAGCGCGGCGCTCGTGGCCAGGGCAATGTCGCGGAACAACTGGCCGGCCTGGTCCTGCACGAACAGCACGGGGACAAACACGGCCAGGTTGGCCAGCGTCGAGCAGATGATCGCTCCCCAGACGTCTTTCGTCCCTTTCACGGTCGCGTCGAGCGGCGACTCTCCTTCGCTGTGGTAGCGATGGATATTTTCCAGCACGACAATGAAGTTATCGACAAGCATCCCCACGGCAAACGCAATGCCCGCCAAGCTCAACACATTGAGCGACCGGCCCAGCAGGCCGAGGATCAGGAACATGCCGACGACGCTGACGGCGATCGAGACAAAGACGATGAGCGTCGACCGCAGGCTGCGGAGGAAGAGCATCAGCACGATGAACGTGAGGATGCCCCCTTCGTAAATATTTTGGTTCACCAACCCCACGGACGAGTGAATGTACTCGGTCTCGTCATACACCTGCGTTAGTTGCAGCCCGCGCGGGGCGAGTACCTGGGCGTTCAATTGCCGCGTCGCCTCGCTCAGCCCTTCCATCACGCGGAGCACGTTGGCGCCGGTCTCGCGCTGGCAGTTGATCGCGATCACCTGCGAGCCGTAGCGGCGCACCAATCCGTCGGGCTTCTTGTAACCCAGCTTGACCTCTGCGATATCGCGCACATACACGGCCGCGTCGTCGCGGCGGGCCACGATGGCGTTTTCAACTTGCTCGGGGCTGCGCAGTTGCCCCAGCGTGCGGATCACGTAGCGGCGCTTGCCTTCCCACAGGTCGCCACCCGAGGTGTCCTTGTTTTGCGCTCGCAAGGCATCGCGGACATCGCCAATGGTCAGCCGACGGGCCGAGAGCCGTTGCGGGTCGACGATCACTTCCATCTGTTCTTCGCGGCCGCCGACGACGTTCGAGTTCGACACCCCTTCGACGCGCTCAAAACGCGCTTCGATAAAATCCTCGGCAAAGCGACGGTACGTCGTCAGATCGTTCTCGACCGGCAACAGCGCACCCAACTGCGAGTGCTCACGCACCAACTCTTTAAGGCGGAACAGCTGTAAGCCGGGGTTCTGCGTGGCTTGCACGTGCCGAATCGATTCGGCCAGTTGCGGGCAATCGGCGAGCGCCTTCGCGAACTCATCGGGCGTCGGAGTGCGCTCGTGCAAAATGAACCAGGCGATGAACTGTTCCGACGCATTCGAGGTAATCACCGGCTCGTCGGCGTCGATCGGGTACTCGCGCACCTGCTGCAAGCGCGTGTTCACCAGCAGCAAGGCCTTGCGCATGTCGGCCCCAACCGCAAATTCGAGCGTGATGCGGGCCATCGAGTCCATCGACTCGCTCGTCATCTTGACGATCCCCTCGACGCTCTGCAGTTGCTCTTCCTGCGGCTGAACAATCTCTTTTTCGATTTCCTGCGGGCTGGCGCCGCTCCAGCGCGTCTCGACCTTAAGCGTGGGAATTTCGACGTCCGGGGTCAACTGCATCGGCATGCCAAAGAGCGACAGCAGGCCAAACAGCACGACGAGAATCACGCCGACGCTGACCGTGACCGGACGTTGAACAAAGGTGGTGAGCAGTGACATCGAGGAATCTACGTGTTGCAAGTTGCCTGATTCGTGTTGGGTCGTCCAGCGGAACTGCCGCGACTCAGCGATCCGTTACGGTTTTGTTCGCAGCTCTTGGCCGTTGAGCAGCCGCTCGTTCCCCTCGATGACGACACGATCGCCGGCTCGGAGCGGGCCGACAATCTCGACCAGCGAGCCATCGGAGACGCCGGTCTTGACCGGCACGGCGCGAGCCCGCCGCTTCATGGGGTCCTGCGGGTCGACATCAGCCACGTACACCACCGGATCGCTTCCACCGAGCACCAGCGAGTCTTTGGGCACGAGCAACATGGTGTCCTTGGGCACGACCGGCAGCGCCACCCGCGCAAGCATGCCCGGCTTGACGAGCGGTTGCCCATCGTCGGTCAACCGATTGGTCATCCGCACCTTGACCGGAAAGCTGCGCGAACGCAACTCGGCCTGCGGGACAATCGCGGCCAAGCGTCCCTCGAACGCCTCGTTGGGGAGCGCCGGCACTTCAATACGCGCCACCGCGCCCAGCCGCAGGTGGGGCACATACGACTCCAGCACCAGCACCTCGATCTCGAGTTGATCGACCTGCACCACTTCGGCGACCACTTCGCCCGAGGTGATCCACTGCCCAACCTCAGTATGCTCCTTGACCACGTAACCGTCGAAGGGCGCGATCATCGTGTGCTTCTCGAGTTGGTCGAGCAGGCGATTGACTTCTTCTTCGGCGCCGCCAAGCCGGGCGGCCGCCTGATCGATCTTTTCCTTGCGCGGCCCTTGGGCGACCATCTCCAGCCGCGCGACCGACGCCGCCAAATTATTCTCGGCCGCCAGATTGGCGCGCACGGCCTCGTCCATCTCGTCGCCGGTCGAGGCGTTGCGATCGATCAGGATTTGCGTCCGCTTGAGCTTGGCCCGCGCGTGATCGAGCACGGCTTGGGCAACTTCGCGCTGGGCTTTGGCCTCGCGCACCTCTTCGGGGCGTGAACCGTTTTTAAGCTCGGCCAACTCGTGCGCCCGCAGGTCCCGTTCAGCCCGCGCGGCGGCAATTTGAATCTCCAACGATCGCGTGAGCAGGCGTGCCAGCGGCTGACCCTTGCTCACCCGATCCCCTTCGTTCACGGCCAACTCGACCACGCGGCCATTGACGGCGCTGCCGACAATGCTGCGCTTAAGGGGCATGACCGTGCCGATGAACGTGTGTCCGCCGGTCATGTTCTTTTTTTCCTGGACCACGGCCGTCTCGACCACGGCCGGCCCGAACTGTGCGCAGGCTGCGGTCTCGACGACCCACAGGACCAAGAATCCAACCGACCAACGCAAGGTGTGCATAGTAGGTGCGCCGCTCGCTCATCCCTGAGCCGTTAAAGAGATAGCAAAGCCCGGGCGTCACCAGCAGGCGACGGCCTAACGACCAGAACATCGACACCGTGAGCAGCGACGAGGTTCAACGGTTGTCATGCTCATCAGAGCATGCGTAGCTTCTAGTTTACGTTGCACGTGTGGCTCAAACAACGGCAGAATCGCGCGGCCCCCGATATGACTATTTGCCCTTAAGTGCTTCACAGCAGGTCACTTGAGCGAACCTCCCGCAGGCCGCCGTGTCTGGCTTGAATGTGGGGGTGGCCAGGCGTGCTCTAGACCCACAGCCGGGTCGCGTCCTAAGATACCTGCACGCTCATGGATCGAGCGGAGTGAGTTTTTCCCTTTGGGCATTCGATGCACAGCACGACCTACCTGACCGGTTCTCTAACGCTCGACTTCAGTGGGCAACCCTCGCGGCGATGCCCCGATGAGTTGCTCGATCGCTACGAGCAACTGGTCGTCGATCAACGGCTCACACGAACCGAACACTTGCGGTTCACCAAGCTGCTCGGCTCCGGCGGACAAGGGGTGGTCTATCTGACCGAACGGCGTGGGACCGACGACTTCACGCTGCCCGTGGCCGTTAAGATCTTCTCGCCCGAACCCTACGAGAGCAGCCGCACCTACGAAGACGCCATGCGGCGGATTGCCCAGGTGGCGGCGCGAGTCGCCCAAATCCAGCAAGACAATCTGCTCGACATCTACAACTTCGTCGAACGCAATCGCATCCGCATCATGGAAATGGAGTGGGTCGACGGCTTCGACCTCAGCCGATTGCTCAGCGACAACATGCTCGACCGCACCCGCGACCGCGTCAGCGTCAAGCGTTGGGAACACCTCAACGACGTGATTGTGACGCGTGGGCCGGTGCATCCGCGGCTCAAGCCGGGCATTGCCATCGCCGTGCTGCGTGACTGCCTGGCAGCCCTCGCCGCCCTGCACCGCGACGGCATCGTGCACGGCGACCTGAAGCCGGCCAACATCATGGTCAAGCGCATCGGCAACGCGAAGATCATCGACATCGGCTCGGCCTTCGATCTGGAAGACGCCCCCACGCGCCGCACCTGCACCCCCGCCTATGCCGCTCCCGAGGTGCTCGAAGGACAAGGCACCTCGCAGCGCAGCGACCTGTGCAGCCTGGGTTACGTGCTCATCGAAATGCTCAGCGGCCAGCCGGCGTTCGCCGGCCATCGCACGCTCCGCGAGCTGATGGAAGCCAAACGCACGCTCGTGCAAAAACTTCCCGAGCGGTTGCCCGAGGACGTCGTGTGCAACGAGTTGCTGATGGGCTTGATTCGCACGCTCATCGCCCCCGACCCGGCCTGCCGCTTTCCCAGCGCCGAAGCCGCCGACATGAAAAAAGAGAACGGGGCGGCCAGCTTCCACCGCCAACTCGTCAAAGGCGACCTGGCCAGCGAGTACGACAACGAACTCCGGCTCTGGCTCGAAGAACTGGATTAGCCACCCATGGCGCGTCGCGACGACTCTGCGCCACGATATGCGATCATCACCGGGGCGGCAGCCGGTCTGGGGCAAGCGCTCGCCGTGCGTTTGGCGCGCGAGCGCTATCACCTGGCCTTGGCCGATCTCGATGTCGACGCCACTCAAGCCACCGCCCAACTCGTCGAGCAAGCCGGCGGCAGTTGCCAAATCGAACCCCTCGACGTGCGAAAGCTTGACGAGTGGGAATCGCTCATCGAGCGGCTGCGCGGCGAGTGGCCGCGACTCGACCTGCTCGTGAACAACGCCGGCGTGCTCGCGGCGGGAATGGCTTGCGATCTGCCAACGGCCGAGTGGCAGCGCGTGATCGACACCAATCTCTGGGGAGTCATTCACGGTTGCCGCGCCGCTCACCCTTGGCTTCGCGAACATCCGCAGGGCGCGCACGTGCTCAACATCGCGAGCATCGCCGGCCTGGTGCACTGGCCCGGCAGCGCAGCCTACAGCGTCTCAAAAGCCGGCGTCGTCGCGCTGAGCGAAACGCTCGCCATGGAATGGGCCGCCGATCGCATCCACCTCACGCTCGCCTGCCCGGGTTTCTTTCGCAGCCAACTCCTGTCGCACGGCACGTTCAGCGACCCGAACATCCAAGCCGCCGCCGAGCGGATCACGGCCCGCGCAACCATCACGGCCGACGACGTCGCCGCCGCCGCGCTGCGGGCCCTGGCAAAGCGACAGTTTTACGTCGTGCTGCCGCGTCGTGCGCGCGTCTTCTGGCGCATCCGGCGTTGCTTCCCCGCGCTCGTCCGGTTCCTGTTTCAGCGACAATTTCTCGGCGAACTCGTCGACGACGAATAGCTGTGCTACGTTAAACATTCTGCTAAACACCTCAGACTTTCAACGCACTGAACAACAACCGGAAATGAGGCAGTACGGGCCGCAATAAACTCAATAAGCGCAAAGAAACGGTATCGATCCACACCATCTTGCTTTGCGATTTCTTGCGTTTTTGGCGGCGATATTCCGCTGTTGAAAGAACCGGTTCGTTTACAGTATGAGTAAACACTCCCGCTGACAGAACGTAATTGAGATCATGCTCAACCTGGCATCGCCCACCTCGCCGCGCTGGCTCACCGCGGTCGACGACCACATTGAAGAGCTGCTGATCGATCATGCCCATTGCGAAAAAAAGGCCGCCAGCACGGCGATGGCGCTGATCTTTGCCTATGTCGAGCAGGTGCCGCTCATCCGCCGCCTGGGCGAAATCGTCGAAGAAGAACTCGAACACTTCAATCTCGTCATCGAACTGCTCGAGCGCCGCGGGATCAAGTTCCGCCGCCTCAAGCCCAGCAGCTATGGACAGCGGTTGAGTGAGTTGGTCCGCAAGGTCGAGCCGCACCGGGCCATCGACCGGCTACTCGTCGCCGCGCTGATCGAGGCCCGCTCGTGCGAACGCTTTCAACGCCTCAGCGAGCATGTGAGCGATCGCGAACTCTCGGAGTTTTATCAATCGCTGTTCGAGTCCGAGGCGCGGCACTACGCCACCTATGTGCAGATGGCAGAACACTTCGAGCCGGCGACAGAGGTCCATCGCCGGCTCGAAGAACTATCGCAACGTGAGGCGGAGATCATCGCCCTCGGCGACGATTTTCCGCGCATGCACAGTTAAAGCGACTAACAAAATGGCTGGGGGCTGTCCCCCGCTCTGCTGCCATGTTGTTAGACGCTCTTAATCTCGACAGAGCACTTACTCGACCGGCACGGTGTAACCAAGCGCGCCAATGATCGTCTTACCCTTGTAGTTGGCGTGGCACATGACGCACTTCTCCATCACGACCGGCACCGGGGTGGCCGACCGCAAGTAGCGCTTCCCTTCCTTCTCGACGACCTGCTCGTAGCCCGCCTTGCCATCGAGCATCGCCTTGACCGCGGCGCGTTCAAAGTCGTCCTTGGGCTTGTTGTCGGCGTCGATCGGGTCGCCCGAGGCGTCGAGCAGCCGGACTTCGTGATAGCCGCCTTCCTTCATCGTCTTGAACAAGGCTTGGAAGGCGTCGCCGGCCGCGAGGTCCGACTTCTCGGTGACGTAGTTCTTGGTCACGATGACGATCGCCGTCTTGTAGAGCGTGTCGAGCTTTTTGACCTCTTTGCGGGCCCGTTCGAGCGCGGCATCGGTACCATCGGCGGCCTGGGCTATTTGGAGATAGCCAGCCAAGGCGATGGCGGTCAGGGAGAGCGTCAAGCTGGTCCATTTTGTGCGGGTCATGATTCGTATTCTCCACCAAAGAGTGAGGGTGATTTGCGATAACTGGATGCTTTTATCCTTTTATCGACTTACCAGGGAATATAGCACTTTAATTTTGGATATCAATGTCTACAATCAAGACCGTCCTCCACGCGGCTCCGGTGACACTGCCATGTTTTCTCAGACCGTCGAATACGCCCTGAGGGCGATCGTCTACCTCGCCGGACAAGACAAGACACCCCGGACCTGCGAGCAGATCGCGCACATCACCCAAGTGCCGCAAGCGTATCTATCTAAAGTACTTAAGGACTTGTCACAAAAGGGTTTGGTGCATTCGCAGCGGGGCATGGGTGGGGGCTTTACCCTGGTCAAATCCCCCGGCGAGCTGACCATTCTGGAGGTGGTCAACGCGGTCGACCCCATCGAGCGAATCAAAACCTGCCCGTTGGGCATTTCCTCGCACGGTACGCGGTTGTGCCCGTTGCACAGCCGGGTCGACTGTGCCCTGGCCGGCATTGAAGAGGCGTTTGGCAAGACGACGCTGGCCGAGGTGCTGGCCGATCCCAACCCCAGCATCCCGCTGTGCGAGTTTCCGCCGACCATGCCCGTGAGCGCCCCGACGACACCCCAGTAAGCCGCGCCACACGAGCGTCGATCGACTATCGTAGCGGCATGAATACTTTACTCCGATTGTCAACGTGGGTCGTGTCTCTCTTTTGCCTGACTGGGCTCTTCGCGTCGACCAGCGTCGAGGGGGCCGAGCGAGTCATCCTTGCGCCGCTCGTGCATCTGCGAAACGTCGAGCCGCGCGAGTGGAGCAGCTTTAGCGAACACGCTGAGTCACGGCACTGGGAAGCCACGTTCACGTCCAGCGACTCGTTCCGACCGCAAACACTGCGCGTGCGTCATCGCGACGTCAAGCAACTATGGCGCGTGTATCTCAACAATCAAGAGATCGGTCAACTGCCGCGCGATGAGAACTCGATGGTGACATTCTACGCGCTCCCGAGCGACAAGCTGCGCGCGGGGGACAACACGTTGCGGATCGCCTCGACCGACAAGACAGCCGACGACGTGTGGATCGGCGACGTGCGGCTGATCGACGAGCCGCGATCGGCAGCGCTCGCGCAAGCGACCATCGAGGTGCAGGTCGATGAGGCCGGGCGCGGCGCATCCCCCTGCCGCCTGACGCTCGTCGACGAGCACGGTTCGCTGATGACCACCGGTGCCGTGAGCAACGACCATCTTGCCGTGCGCCCCGGTGTCATTTATTGCTCAACCGGTCGGGCTCGACTCACCGTCCCCGCCGGCAAGTACACCCTCTACGCCGGCCGGGGCTTCGAGTACTCACTGGCTCAAGCTCCCTTGCAACTCGCGGCGGGAGACACGGCTCGGCCGGCGCTGACGATCACGCGCGAAGTGCCGACCGACGGCTGGGTCAGTTGCGATCCGCACGTGCATACCTTCACTTACTCGCGTCACGGCGACGCTTCGATCGAGGAGCGGATGATCACGATCGCCGGCGAGGGCATCGAACTACCGGTGGCTACCGACCACAATCTGCACATCGATTTCGAGCCCTTCGCGCGGCAACTCAAGGTAAGGCAGTTTTTCACGCCGCTGGTGGGTAACGAGGTCACGACGAAAGTCGGGCATTTTAATGTTTTTCCCCTCGATCCCGCGACGAGCGTCATCGACCACAAAGGCCTCGACTGGCAAGCGGTCGCGACCGCCATCGATGCCGCTCCGGTCGGCCGGATCGTGATCCTCAATCATGCCCGGGACGTGCATAACACGTTTCGCCCCTTCGACCCGCGGCGACATGTGTCGTTCGTGGGCGAGGACCTCGAAGGCTGGCAGTTGCCGGCCAATGCGATGGAAGTGGTCAACTCGGGCACGACGAACCAAGACCCGTTGCTGCTGTTTCACGATTGGCTCGGGTTGTTGAATCGAGGTTTGTCGATCACGCCGTGCGGCACGAGCGACTCGCATGACGTGGCCAGGCATTTTGTCGGCCAGGGACGCACCTACGTGCGGGTCGACGACCGTGACGTGAGTAACATTGACCGCGCGGCCGCGTGTCACAGCTTTCGCGAAGGGCGCGTGATGGCGGGCCTCGGGCTGATGTGCCGCGCGACGATCAACGAGCAATTCGGCAGCGGAGACCTGGCCCCGCGCGCTGACGCTTATCGACTCAACATTGACGTGCTCGGCCCCTCGTGGGTGACATGCGACCGCGTGCGAATCTACATCAACGGCGTGCTCAACGAGGAGATCAACATCAGCCAGTCCCAGCGGAGATCGGATCAGCCGATCGGCGTACGCTGGCGCGGCGAGCGTCTCTTACCGAAGCTGGCTCACGACGCGCATGTGGTCGTGATCGCGACTGGCCCTGGCGTGGACGGCTTGTTCTGGCCGGTCGCCAAGTCGTATCAGCCCGTGTCGCCCGAGTGGACATCGTATGTCGTTGGCTGCTCTGGAGCGATTCGCGTCAATGCCGATGACGATGGCGTTTATCGCAGTCCGTATGCGACTGCCCAGCAGCTCATGGAGCGTGCTCAAGGCGACGTCGCCAAGCTGATCGAGTTCCTGGCGAACTTTGATGAAGCGGTCGCGGCCGAGGCGGCGAGCATCTTATTGAGCGAGAAGAAAGTTGACTTCGCGACACTCTCGCAAGCGGCGACACGCGGCGCGGAACCAGTGAAGCGCGGCGTGTTTCGGTATCTGCAAGCCCGCAAAGACGCGGCGACGAGCGCCAAACCGTAAGCGAGATTAAAGGGCCCGGCGGAAGCGGCGGCGCGGTCGACCGTCGAACGTGAAGGCCGGGGGCTTGGGCTTCTCTTCATCCCCGGCGGGCTCGCCATCGCGCGACGGAGCAGGGGTGCCCATCGGGTCGGTAGCGATCGGCTTGGGTGCCGAGTCGAAACCGGCAATCTCGTCACGCTTCAATAAAAGATTGATGCGCATCTCGATTCGCGTCAGCTCATTGCCTTCTTCGGGCGAAACGAACGTGTAAGCGACCCCTTCGCGGCCCATGCGACCCGTGCGGCCCACACGATGCACATAGTCGTCGCAAAACTCGGGAATGTCGTAATTGATGATGTGCGAGACGCTGCTTACGTCGATGCCGCGCCCCACGACGTCGGTGGCGACGAGCAACTGCACCTTGCCTTCGCGGAACTCTTGCATCACGCGGTCACGGGCCGCTTGGCGCAAATCGCCGTGAATGCAGTCGACCGCCTCGATCTTTTTACGCAGATTCATGTAGACCTTGTCGGTCCCACGCTTCGTGCGGCAGAAGATGATCGCCTGTCGAGGTTGCTCGCGCTTCAGGAGTTGGAGGAGCAGATCGAACTTTTTCTCTTTGCCGACCGTGAAGTAGTATTGGTCGATGGTTTCAACCGCGACATCGCCGGCGGAGAAGTTCAGCGACTCGCTGTCACGCATGTAGCGCCGCGCGAGTTTTTCGACTGGCGGCGGGACCGTCGCCGAGAGCAGCAAGGTCTGCCGCGACTCGGGGCACTGCCGCAAGATTTTTTCAATATCGGGTCGAAACCCGATGTCGAGCATGCGATCGGCTTCGTCCAGCACGGAGATCCGCAGATGCTCGAGCCTGAGCGAGTGACGGCCCAAGTGGTCGAGCACACGGCCGGGAGTGCCCACGACAACATCGACGCCCCGCTTGAGCTTATCGATCTGTCCTTTGACAGGCTTGCCGCCGTACAGGGCCACGACGCTCACGCGCCGCCCGTGGGCCAGCTTGACGAACTCGTCTTTGACTTGCACGGCCAGCTCGCGGGTCGGCACCAGAACAATGGCCTGCGGGCTGCCGACGTGCTTGTGCGGTTCGAGCCGTTCGAGAATGGGGATGACGAAGGCGGCGGTCTTGCCGGTCCCGGTGCGGGCCTGCGCCATGACGTCAATGCCGAGGACCGCTCGGGGAATGAGACCAGCCTGCACGGGAGTTGGCTTTTCGTAGCCAGCGTGCTGCAAGGCCTCGAGCATGACGGCCGACAGGCCTAAGGAAGAAAACAGAGCGGTGGGTTCGGCGGGGTTCTCAGACGACAATGGCATCGCGACCGTGGGGCCGCTCCTTGACAACGTTTGCGACAGGTTTTCAATCCACTACGGTACCCCAAGTGACGGGGGTGCGTCAATCAGGAAGATTTTCGCTTGGTTTTATGGTCTCGCTGAGGATAATCTCGCGTAGCCTGCATAAAGTGCTGCCGCGAACACCCCTTGTGACTCATTACCTACGGCGCATGATTGCCTATGTCGTCTGTTGAACCGCTGGATGTCATCGCGGTCGGTGCCCATCCAGACGATGTCGAGATCGGCTGTGGCGGCACGCTCGCCAAGTTGGCCCGGCAAGGGTTTCGCGTCGGAATTATCGATCTGACCGATGGCGAGCCGACCCCCGCGTCGCCGGGGCCCGAAGCACGACTCGCCGAGGCGCGACACGCGGCTCAGGTGCTCGGCGCGGCGGTGCGGGTGACACTCGACTTGCCCAATCGACAGTTGTTCGATTCGTTCGAGGCGCGGGTGAAATTGGCGATCGAGTTCCGCAAGTACCGCCCGCGATTGGTGCTGAGCTTGGGTGACAAGACGCCACTCGCCTCTCCCGATCATTGGCAGGCCGCGCAAATCACCGACGCGGCCGTGTTCTACGCGCGGCTGACCAAATGGGACGAACACTTCGCGGGGCACGGCGTGCATGCCATCGGCAAGCAGTTGTACTATTCGCTCGCGTTTCATTCGCTCGATCTGCCCAGCGGCAGCGGCCATATCGTCAGCGACATCAGTGACACGCTCGAGGCCAAGCTCGCGTCGGTTCGCTGTTACCAGACGCAGTTTCCGCCGGCCAAGGAGCATGTCTTCGCTCGCATTCGCGCCTGGGCCGAGCACCAAGGCCAGGCGGCCGGCTTTCAAGCGGGCGAGTTGCTCTCGTCACCCCACACGCTCGGCACGCAAGATTTAATGCGCCTGCTCAATCTGCATGGAGATACCCGCTCATGAGCAAACACGAGATCGATCGTCGCGACTTTGCCCGCCGTGTGGCGTTGGGGCTTGCGCCGCTCACGGTCGCGGCGGTGGCCAGCGCGGCCGACGAGAAAAAAGAACCGCCCCAGGTCGAGCCAGCAGACCATCTGCTCGCCATGCTGGTCGCCGAGTACCCTGAGAACCTGACGCGCGAGCACCTGGTCGAGTTGCGGGCGAAGCTCTCCCGGCAGCTTGCACGCTCGAAAGTGCTCAGTTCGTTTCCGCTTACGAATGCCGACGAACCGGCGACGATCTTGCGCGCCTATCGCGGGGCGGGCAAGTAAGAACCTCCGGCAACAGAGCCGCCGGCTGGGGTTGTTGTCGCGATCACAGCGCCTGATCGATCGGCCAAGGGATGCCGGCGCTGAAACCGCCATCGACGAAGAGAATTTGACCGGTCATGAACGTCGAGGCCGGGCTGGCTAGGAAGATTGCCGCGCCCACCAAGTCCTCGCTCTCACCCAAGCGACGCAACGGTGTGTTCTGCTGGTTCCACTGCTTCATCACTGGATTTGACCAGAGCTTGCGACTCAGGTCGGTGAGGATAAAGCCTGGGGCGATCGCGTTGACCCGCACGCCGCGCGGACCCCACTCGGCCGCCAAACCGCGCGTGAGATGCCCGAGGCCCGCTTTGCTGGCCGCGTAGGGCAACACCCAGGGCAACGGCGCGTAGTTGTTGAGCGACACGATCTGGATCTGGCTTCCCGTGCCGCGCTCGAGCATGTGTCGGCCGACAGCCTGGGCCATCAAGAAGGCCCCTTTCAGGTTGATGTCGACGATGAAGTCCCAATCGTCCTCGGTGACCTCCTCGGAGCGCTTGCGGCGATTCACCCCGGCGACGTTGAGCAGCGTGTCGATGCGGCCATGCTCGGCGATCACCTGCGCGACACATTGTTTAATCGCCTCGGGCTGGGCCACGTCGCACACGATGGCGTGAGCTTTTTTCGCGGGGGTACTCAACTCGGCGGCAGCTTGAGTGACGGTGTCGGCTTCGCGACCCGTGATGACGACCGTCGCGCCGCGGTCGGCAAACCCCTTGGCAAGCGCGTGACCGATGCCGCGACTGCCACCGGAGACAAGCACGACCTGCTCGGAAACGTTGAACAAAGCATCATGGGCGGGCATGGGGCGGTATCCTGCGGCAAGAACAAATGAGGGTGGAAGCTCGACGAGCGCCTGGCCGATTATGAGCGCGGCGCGTCGCCCGCGATTTTCCACTGTCCTTGGTACTGGTCAACCGGGTACTTCTGGGCATTTTTGACCATCTTGGCTGCCATCGTCGCGGAGACATCGATCCCCAACTCGTTGGCCATCGCCAGGGCATAGCAGAGGACGTCGGCCAGTTCCTCGCCCACCCCATGCAGCACCACGGGGTCGTCGGCCACGGCTTGCGATTGCTCGGCCGTGAGCCACTGGAAATGCTCCATGAGCTCCGCCGCCTCGATGGCCAACGACATCGAGAGGTTCTTGGGCGTATGGAACTGGTTCCAGTTGCGTTCGTCAACAAAGCGACGCACCATGTCGCGCAATTGAGTGAGCGTCGTCGTGTCGTCGTGCATGATCCACCTCTCAGGACGAAGTCTTTCGCAACAGGATCCAATCGCCCAGCGCGGGCCAGAGCTGCTGCAAGGCAAACAGCCAGCGCGCCTTGCCCGGCACGATCAACTCCGCTTGGCGGCGCTCGCACGCGCGAAGAATCTGTTCGGCGAGCCACGCAGGATCGATCGCCCGCAGCTTGACGCCGCCGCCGGGGCGCCGGGCCGACTGGGGCAAATCGGCTCCCTGGTCATTGTACCGCTCGAGGGCATCCTCGCGCGCGATGGGTCCCGGACAGACGAGCAGTACGTGGACCCCCAGCGGGGTCAGTTCCAATCGCAATTGCTGCGAATAGGCCGAGAGGGCGAATTTGCTAGCGGGGTACGCGCCCAGAAAGCGCGACGCGGACTTGCCCGCGAGCGAGCCGATGTTGACCACGTGTCCAGCGTGCTCGCGGAGCAGCGGCACACACGCGCGGGTGCAGCGGACAGCCGTGAGCAGATTGAGTTCCAGCGATTGAGCAAAATCGGCCGGGGTCGTGTCGAGCACCGCGCGGCGCATGCTCACGCCGACTGCGTTGCAGAGCAAATCGAGGCGACCGAACCGAGCCTGAATCGCCGCGACGAGTTGCGTCACCGACTCGTCTTGAGTGACGTCGGCCGCAAGGGCAACGGCTTGTCCGCCCGCAGCGTTCAACGAGTCGGCCGCGCGTTGCAACTCCTCTGCGCCGCGCGCCGCAAGCACGACCTGCACCCCGGCGCGACACAGGGCCCGCGCGACGTGCAAACCCAAGCCGCGCGATGCGCCACTCACCAACGCGACCTTGCCATGCCAAGCGGTCATTTCGTGCTCATGGATCCAAATTTATATGATCGCATTTTATATCGGGTCGTCGTGCAGCAATCCCTCTCCCTTCGGGAGAAGGGTGGCGAGCGCAGCGAGTCGGGTGAGGGAGCTCGTAACGCGTTATCGGCCATCGTGACGCGATGCACCTTACGCCGCAAGCTCCCCTCATCCGGCCTTCGGCCCCCTTCTCCCAACGGGAGAAGGGGTTGGCCAGACGCGACTCACCTGCGTAACTCATTCGATCAGCGTAACTCACGCCAAGGGGCCGCGATACACGGCCTGGTACAGTTGATTCTGCTTGCTCGTCAACGGTCCCTCGGTCGTATCGTCTCGCAAGGCCACGTACATCATATGATACTTGGCGTCGAGGTCGTCGGCGTAGTGAACGATCAGCGCCTCGGGGGTCATCGGCGGCTTGGGCGATCCCCACTCGGGCAGCCGCTGATGCGAGACAATGATATGCTCCAAGCGGAGCAGCGTCTCGTCGTCGAGCGGATGCTCGCGGGTCGCCTCGCGCAAAATATCGCGCCCTTGCAAAATATGTCCGATCAGCGAGCCCGACGCCGTGTAGGCCGCCCCTTCGGACTGCCAGCCGATCTCGCGGAGCTTGCCGATGTCGTGCAGGATGGCGCCTGCAATGGCGACCCCTTTGTTCAGTCGGGGTGACAGGTCCGGGTAGTAATCGTCGTACTTGTCCACGAGCAACGCGCAGGTCCGGGTCACGCTCAGCACATGTTCCAGATAACCGCCCACAAAGCCGTGATGATTGCGGGTCGCGGCGGGCAATGTCAGCAGCGCCTCGCGGTTGTCGTTCAAGATGGCCAGCACCAACGCACGCAGCGCGGGGTCATCAATGCGCTGCTCGGCAATCTGTGCCAACTCGGCGAACATCTCGCTCGGGTCGAACCGCGTGCGCGGCAGGAACATGGTTGGCTCGTAGCCGTCGGCGGCATCGGCCTCGACCACCGCGCGGATCTTGCGGATGTCGAGTTGCGGACCGTAATTCGTTTCGCGATACGTGGCGCGAATCTTGTAGGCCGTGCCGGTCGACCAGTTCGTGCGGCAGTCTTCGCCCCAGGGGGAGTCGTTCCAAATCGGAAACGCGACCACGCGGCGGCTGTCGCGGAACGTCACCTTGTAATACGGTTTGTTCTCGCGCGTCCGCAGCTCTTCTTTCGCCGTCAGCAACGCGAAGGTGTCGGCCTCTTGTCCTGGGCTTAGCTCGTGCAGCGGCACGACGGCCGTTTTGGTCCCCATCGTTTGTCCTCCCCAGCATGGAACGAACCCAGACAGATCATTTACGCGGCTGCAACACCCAGCCTGGCTTGAGGCACCGCAGCTTGTACACGCTCTTCGACGCGGTCAGGTACAGATCGCGGCCGTCGCCCGCAAAACAAACGTTGGTCGAGAATTCGCCGATGGGATGATGCAGCAGCAGCTTGCCTTGCGGGCTGACGACGAACAGCCCGGAGGTTGCGCCCTGCCCGGCGGCCGCGACGATGTTCCCCTCAAGGTCGAGACACATACCATCGACGCCGCGATCGGGAGAGAAATCGTACACGATCCCCGCGCTCTTGAGTGACGCGTCGCTCTGCACTTCGTAGCGATGCAATTTTTGCGTGCCCCGATCGCTGACGTAAAGCGTCTTGCCGTCGCGCGTGAGCACAATGCCGTTGGGACGCTGCAAATGGTCGATCACGCGCACGACTTGGCCCGGGGCGTCGATCCGGTACACGCCACTGGGCATCTCGGGCGATTTTCCCGGCTCGGCCACGGCGATGTCGGTGAAGTAAATGCGTCCCTGGGCATCGAGTGTCAGATCGTTGGGCGCGTTGAAGCGTTTGCCCTCGAACGTCTCGGCCAGCACGGTCTCGGTGCCGTCGCGCTCACGTCGGGCCACGCGACGTTTTCCCTTGGCGCTGGTGGACTGGCACATGACGAGGCGGCCTTGGTCATCGAACTTGGTGCCGTTGGCGACTCCGCACGGCGAGTAAAACACATCGACCTTGCCGTCGACACCGATTTTCATCACGCGATCGTTGGGCCCATCCGAGAAGTAGACGTTTCCCTGAACGTCGACCGACGGCCCCTCGGTGAAGCGGCAGTCGCTGACGACCCGCTGGATGGGCACGGTTGAGTCGAGGTAATCGTCGGCTGCGACCCAAGCTGCGGCCGTTAGGAAAGCGACGATCGTGTAACCAATACGAGTCGTGAAGCGATTCATGAGTTGGAGCCGTGGTGGTGCAGCGAAACGGGGAGCGTGTGCGGATGCGCGAAACTTTGCGGGCGCGACGTGCGAGCAGGCCTTCACGATACAACACAACCTTCTGTAACAAAAGCACTTAGGACAGTCAAAAAAGAGAAGAATTCCCTTCCCCTCGATTTCCGATGATTCTATACTGAAAGTTGCTCCATGCTCGCTTTGCAGGGCATCCCACCTTGAGCCGTCCCGCCTGAGCGTTTTGCCTACCTGTGTTCGGAGAGTTTCGCGATGGTTGCACGCACCTGGGTCGTTGTCTCGGCGCTGCTTGCGCTTTGGGTCGCGGTCGATCGTTCGCCGCTCAGCGCGGCCGAGCCCTTGCGTGTGTCGGTCGATCGGTTGATCGAGCGCGACGCCAAAGGCCCGGTGGGCACGCTATGCACCGACGCTGATTTTTTGCGGCGGATTTATCTCGACGTGTTGGGGCGCATCCCCACGGTGACCGAAGCCCGCGGGTTCCTCGACGACAAGTCGGCCGATAAGCGCACCAAGCTCATTGACCAACTGTTCGCCAGTCCCGAACAGCCGCGTCGCATGGAGGAGCTGCTCACGCAAATGCTCATGGAGCGCCGTGGCGACGACGGCGAATGGGTCAAGTTCGTCCGTCATGCGACCGAGACCAACATGCCCTGGGATCAGTTTGTCCGCGCAATCCTCAAGCCCAACGCCGACGACGAGACGACGCGCGGCTCGGCCCATTTCTACGTCAACCGGCTGAACAAGGTCGGCCAGCAAGAGACCGACTATCCCGGCCTGACGCGCGACGTGGGACGGCTGTTCTTGGGGGTCGACCTGCAATGTGCGCAGTGCCACAACCACCTGTTCGTCGACGACTACAAGCAGGTCGAGTTCCAGGGGCTCTACACGGTGTACCTGAATACGGCCATTCGCAGCGATGTGAAGTTTCCGGCGGTCGGCGAGAATCTGATGACCAAGAAGATCGACTTCCAGAGTGTCTTTGACAAGAAGCCGCTCGATGTCGGTCCGCGTGTACCGTTCTTCCAGGAGGTCAGCATTCAGACCTTCGACAAGGGAGAAGAATACCTGACCCCGCCCGACAAGAAGACCCGCTTTCCCGGCGCGCCGAAGTTCAGCCCTTTGCAGCAGATTTCTGAACTGCTGGCGAACGACAAAAACCGGGCGTTTGCCGAGAACGCCGCGAATCGCTTTTGGTACGCGGCAATGGGGCGCGGGCTGGTGTTTCCGCTCGATATGCGACACTCGGCCAACCCGGCCTCGCACCCAGAACTACTCAAGGTCCTGACCGACGATCTGATCGCGCGCAAGTTCGACATTCGCGGCTACCTCAAAGAGCTGACGCTGACCAAAACCTATCAGCGCAGCAGCGCCGTGGCCGCGGGACAAGAACGTCCCGCCGACGACCGCTACCGCGTGGCCATCGAGCGGCCGTTGTGGGCCGAGCAAATGCTGTGGAGCACGCTGACAGCGACCGACAGCGGCAAAGCCGGTTACGACCCGCGCAAGCTCGAAGGGGTCGACGATGTGCGCAAGAAGTTCGTGACTGCGTTTGCCAATCCGCCCAAGGAGCCCGAGATCGATTTCTCGCCGAGCGTCAAGGCGGCGTTGTTCGTGCTCAACGAGAAGACCATCTTCGAGCGGCTCAAGCCCGCCCAGGGCAATTTGGTCGAGCGCGTCACCGCCATGACCGACCCCCAGAAGATTGCCGAGGAAATTTACCTCGCCGTGCTCACGCGGCTGCCAACTGCCGACGAGACCAAGGACATCATTGAGATCGTGGCCAAGGCACCTGCTGAACCCGAGAAGCGGGCTCGCACGATGGGTCACATCGCCTGGGCGCTGCTCGCCTCGACCGAATTTTGTTTGAACCACTAAACCACGATCCGGGATCCAAAAAGGGGTCAGGTACCGTTGCCGGAACGGCCCAAAGGGTGCTTAACACAACGGTACCTGACCCCTTTTCGGACACAGAGATACACCCCTGGCGAAAGCGCTAGAGGCTAATAGGAATAAAAGAGAGAACAGACATGAACACGCAGAACATGGCTGGCCGATCGAACCTGTGTCGCCCCAACGACCACCGTCTCTCGCGCCGCTCGGTGCTCGGCGGCATGGCGCTGGGCGCGAGCGGCTTGGGGCTCGGACCGCTGGCGCATCCGGCTGTCGCCGAGGCGATCAAGCAGAAAGACAAGCAGGTGCTGTTCGTGTGGCTCGACGGCGGCATGAGTCAGCTCGAATCCTGGGACCCCAAGCCGAACACCGAGTTCGGCGGGCCGTTCCGCAGCATCCCCACAAGCGTCCCGGGCGTGCATGTCAGCGAACTCTTGCAACGCACCGCCAAGCAGATGCACCACCTGACCGTGGTCCGCAGCGTCTGTACCAAGGACAACGCGCATAGCTCGGGCGTGGACCGTATCCAGCGCGGAGACCCCAAGCCGCGCGGCGTGGTCTATCCGTTCTTCGGGTCGGCCGTGGCTCAACTGCTCGGCCCGCTGGGTGGCTTGCCGCCGTATGTGTGGATCAAGCCGATGAGTGGTGGGTTCGTCTATAAAGACGCCGGGTTCTTGGGCCCCAAGTACGGGGCGCTGGCCTTTGGCGACGGCAAGCCGCCGGAGAACCTGCTCCGCAACCCGGACATTTCGCCCGAGGAAGACGCGCTCCGCAACGAGCTGCGCGCCAAGCTCAACGAGCGTTACGTCAAACAGCACCGTCCGCAACTCGTCGAAGCGAACAGCTTTTGCTACGACGTGGCGCAGGAGTTGATGAAGCGGCAAGACCTGTTCGACGAATCGAAAATCTCGGCCAAGGACAAAGAGCGCTACGGCACCCACGAGATCGGCCGACACATGCTCTTGGGTCGCAAGATGCTCGAAGCGGGCGTGCGATTCGTGAAGGTGAACAGCTACGGCTGGGACACCCACGGCGACAATTTCAACGGCTCGGCCAGTCTTGTGCCCCGCTTCGATCAGGCCTTCGCCGCGATCATTGAAGACCTCGCCGCCTCCGGTCGCCTTGAGCACACGCTGGTCATCGCGATGAGCGAGTTCGGTCGCACGCCGCGCATCAATGGCCACCTCGGACGCGATCACTGGCCCGAGGCCTGGAGCGTCGCCATGGCTGGTGTCGGCCTCAAGCCCGGTACCGTCGTCGGCAAAACAAACGACAAAGGCACCTGGGTCGACAGCGAGGAGCACGACATCGGCTGCCTGTTCCACACCTGGTTCCACTGCCTGGGCATCGACTCGAAGCTGCATCAGTACGACAACAACGGGCAGCCCTTGCCCCTGGCGCACGACGACATGAACCGAATCAAGGAAGCGATCGTTTAATACTCCCCTCGCCCCTTGCGCGAGAGGGGTTGGGGGTGAGGGGTGTAAATGGTTGGGGGACTGTCCCCCTCTCCGCTTAGGAATTAGTGATATGGCCATCGACGCAAAAGAACTCCTCAAGCTCCACGAACCCAAACGACTCAAGCAGTCGTTCGAGTGCGACAAGCAGCAGCACACCGGCGCGCGGTTTAGCCCCTGCGGCAAGTACCTGCTCGCCGGCAGCTACACCGGCGCCGTGCTGCGCTGGGACGCCACGAGTGACGAGTACAAAACGCTCCCCTCGCTCGCCGGTCATCACGGCTACGTCGTCCTCGCCTATGCGCAGCAAGGGGGCTTGGTCTACTCGGGCGACTCCTGGGGCCGACTCCGCGCTTGGTCCTACAGCGACGAACAACCCAAGCCCAAGTGGGACATCGAACAAGCCCACGACGGCTGGCTCCGCGATCTGGCCGTGAGCCCCGACGGCAAACAGCTCGCCACCTGCGGCCGCGATCACATGCTCCGCATTTGGGACACCGCCACGGGCAAAAAACTGCACGAGCTCCAGAGCCCCGAGGATTTGTTTTGCGTCCTCTGGCACAAGAGCGGCAAGAGCCTGGTGACCGGCGACCACAAAGGGATCGGCCGCGAATGGGACTTGGCCACTCTCAAGTCGACGCGCGAGTTCAACGCCAGCGTGCTCTTTAGCCAGTCCCGATTGCAAGACATCGGCGGCATTCGCGTGCTCTCGTTCGACCGTGACGCGAAGACCCTGGCTGTCGGCGGGGTCAAGCCCGCCAATGGCGGCAACGTGCAAGGCGCGCCCACCGTGTTGCTCTTCGATTGGGCCACCGGCAAGCTCACCAAGACGATCGAACTCAGCGGCGACGTGTTTGTCGAGGACATCCGCTTCGACCCTAACGGCTTTCTGATGCTCGCCGTCAGCGGCAACCCTGGCTCGGGCAAGCTGGTCTACGTCCACCTCGACGACACAAAGCCGTTCTTCGAGGTGAAGCTCTCGAATTGCCATGCGCTAAGCGTTCATCCCGACGGCAAACGTCTGGCCGTGAGCGTGACGAACGCCAACAGCAGCGGCAACGGCCGACCCAAGTCGAAGGATGGCTCGAAAGAGTATCCCGGCAACTGGTCGCAGCTTGTGCTTTTCGATCTGCCCCAAGCCGACGCCGCCAAGCAGACGTAAGT
>CAZZBK010000092.1:0-24345 GCA_964652155.1 uncultured Planctomycetaceae bacterium
GTGGCTTGAGCCGGGGGAGAAAGACGCAGAGCAGACTCGACACGGCGCAGCACCAGGCGAAGGTGATGGCCGCTTGATCGGGTCGGCCATGCTCGTTGAACCAGGCCATGCTGGCGGCGACGACCAGCGCGGCGAGCCCCCACACCACCCCCATCGAGAGCGAGCTGGCCACGCGAGGCGCTTCGTGCAGGAGTTGCTGCCCGTAGCTGATCTGCACCGGAAACGAGCTTCCCAAGCTGGCACCGGCCGAGAGCATCAGGATCGGCAGCCACGCGGGGCTCGCTCCGTGCGCGGCCAACAGCAGCGCGGGGGTCGCCACGAGCGGCATGATCCACAGCACGCTTCGCTCCCATGAGCGGCGGACGAGCGTCGAGCAGCCGAGGCCACCCAGGCCGATACCGGCCCAGTACCAGCTTTGCACTTGTCCGATGGTCGCGGTCGACTCGCCGGCCCCCTTCAAAATGTACGCCAAGGCTTGGGGCAGCCCGACCGACGTGACGGCCCGCAACATGCCGATCAGCACGAGCACGCCCAGCGCCGTGTAGCGTCCGCGCAGCAGGTCGGCGAGCGCGATGGGCTGCTTGGCCACGCGCTGGGCGGCCGACGCCTTAGGCGAATGGACCCAGTGCGAGATGAGCGCGAGCACGACAAGCCCGGGAAGGACGCTCCAGGCCAGAGCGCTGAGCCCCCAGTGGCTCACGACCTCGCCGCTATAGGTGGGCCCGACCGCTTGACCCGCGTAGCCACCCACCATGAAGATCGACATGATTCGGCTACGGTGTTCGGGGGCGAGCGAGCCGACGGTGGCGGCGGCCTCGGGATGAAACGCGGCGATCCCCATGCCACCGATCACGAGCAGCACGATGAGTGCCGGGGCCGAGTCGACCAGTCCGACGCTGCTGGCCCCCAGGATGCCCAAGAGCGGGCCGACCCACAGTAGCCAGCGGCTGTGATACCGATCGCCCCAGACACCAAAGAAGAATTGGAACAAACTCTGCGACAGTCCCCAAGCCGCCAGCGACCATTGCATCTCGGCCGGGGAGAGTCGCAGCTTCGCTTGCAGATCAGGAGCGAGTGGCCCAAGAAACAGCGCGTACACATCGACAACAAAGTGCAACAATGTGAGCAGCAGCAAGGCTTGCAACAAATCGCGCGAGAGCGGCATCCGACACTCTTTCAGCTATTCGATACGCACTCGGGCAAACGCAATCGTCTCGTAGGCCCGAGCGTGGCCGCACTCATACAAGCAGCCGACGACATCGTCGGGCAAGGTCACGAGACAACTGTACGCCGCGGGTCGCGTGTCGATCAAGTGGCGCGCGATCCACGAGCGGCCGTCGTCGCGGCTCACGCGCAGCGTCATCTGCTCGCGCTTGCTGGCGTGGGCCGGGTTGCTAAACACGAGCCGATCGCCCGAGCGGATCAGGCTTCCTTGGCAGCCGGGGTCGACGAGCGCGGGCTGCTTTTCGAGCGCGCTCCAGGTCAGTCCCTGATCGCGGCTGAGGCTGTGCAGGCGTTGCCCCTCTCCCTTGGGATGCGGTCGCATACTCATCAGCAGCGAGCCGTCATGCAACTCGGCGACGGCACTCTCGCCGCCGCCGCTCGCGGTCGAGCCGCCCAAGTGCCAGCTGCGCCCTTGGTCGTCGCTGTAGATCACATGGGCGGCTTGCTCGTGTGACTTCCTCAGCGAGTGATGGCAGGGCACGACGAGCCGTCCGCTCGAGAGTTGAATGCCGTTGCCAGGCCCGGTGCCGTACCAACCCCAATGCGGATCGCGGGTCGTGGCGCTGATTTCGGCGAGTGGCGACCAACTCTGGCCGTCGTCGGTGCTCGACGTGAGCCAGACGGTGCGCGGCTGCTGGCTCGTGCCGAGCTCGATCGCGGTTTGCTTGTCGCTCCCCAGGTTGCGTGTCAGCAGTAGGAAGATTGTGCCTGACTTGTCGTCGACCACCGGAGACGGATTGCCGATCGTGTTGTCGGCCTCGTCGGCAACGACTTGCAGAGGTCCCCATGTCAGGCCGCCATCGGTGCTGCGCCGCAGCACGGTGTCGATATTGCCCGTGTCGTTGCCGGCCTCTTTGCGTCCCTCGGCGAAGGCGAGCAGCGTGCCCAACTTGCTTCGCACGATGGCCGGTATGCGGAACGTGTGATAATCGTGCTGGCGAGCGGTGAACACGCTCACGCGGTCGAGCACGGCGGGGTCGGCTGTGAGCGGCAAGGCGAGCGCGAGCGCCATGCTGCTCCAGGCACTCGCGGCGATGGAAATGAATTGGTGCTTAGAGTGCGGAAAGCCGCTCTCGAAATACGTCTGAAACGGCTTCGAGCGACTCGTGACGAGCCACGAGCCGTCGGTGTGTTGCGTTTTGAGCAAATAGGCGAGCCCGCGCTGATACGCGGCGTCGTTGGTCTTGAGTTGGCCTGACTCGGCGAGTGCGACGAGGGCGAGCCCGGTGGCGTAGGCATCGCCGTCCAGGTCTTTTGTCTGGCTCCACGAGCCATCGTCGCGTTGCGATTCTTTCAGCGGTTGGGCTGCCTCGCGGAGGTCTTCGTTCTCGGCGAGCGACCAAGTGAGTCCCAGCAAGCGAAACGCGGCGTCCTCGGTGTGTTGCGGTTGCGTGACGAGCAGCCAGGCTTGAGCCCGTTCGACGCGCTGCACGTCGGCCGCATCGCGCCGCGGTTGGGTCATCAAGCCTTGCACGGCCAGCGCGGTCGCGGTGAAGTGACTGTCTTCCAGGGGTGGGCGATGCGTCTGGATATGCCACGCGCCATCGTCACGCTGTCGCTTGCGCAAGAACTGCACGAGGGCGTCGGCCGCGGCGCGGTCGCTCCAGGCGGCATCGTGGAGCGTGCGGAGGGCATAGCCGGCCGAGTACGGTCCGCCGGGCGCACCCTGTCCGGCGATGAGTTGCTCGCTTCGGCCGAGATAATAGTCGTGCGTGAACTGGGCCTCGCTCAGTTTGCCTTGCGGGGCAGTGTCGATTCCATGCTGCCACGCGACGCGCCCGGCCATGGCGCTGAGCGCCTGATGATGACACGAGAAGCACTGTCGCTGCCGCTGATACTCGGCCGCACTGCTGCGAATGAGTGCGAGCGCCTTGCTTGCCGCGGCGCGCACGGTTGCCGGCGAGAGCACATCGTCGGCCGAGAGGGTGAGCGCGGGGCAGACGACGAGCGTCAGGCCCATGAGGATCGACAAGGCGGCGAGTCGCGTGGAGTTGCTCACGGTTGCAGCACAATTTTTCCGGCCAGCGTGCCGGCCTTGCGCAGGGTGTTGTCTTCCTGCAACTGATGAGCCCGCGCGGCTTCGCTGAGCGCGAACACACGATCGATGCGGGGGCGGTACGCGCGGTTGCTCTGCCAGGTGTTGATCTCCTCGGCCGCGACACGCTGCTCGTCGGGGCTGGCGTTGAACATGGCAAAGCCGTGCAGCGAGCAATCCTTGACGTAGAACGGTCCCACGGGGAAGGTGGGTCGCGCTTCGCGCCCGGCCATCAGGATCATGCGCCCGCGCGGCGCGAGCAGAGCGACGGCCCGTTCAAAGTCCGGCTCGCGGAGCGTCTCCCAATAGACGTTGACTCCGCTGGGGGCAAATTCCTTGATCCGCTCGTCGACGTTTTCGGTCTTGTAGTTGATGACCTGATCGGCACCCAGGCCGCGGGCGAAAGACGCTTTCTCGGCGCTGCCGACGGTGGTGATGACCCGCGCGCCGATCGCCTTGGCCATTTGCACGACGGTCGAGCCGACGCCGCCGGTGCCGCCGTTGACGAAGATGGTCTCGCCGCGTTTGAGTTGTGCGAACAGGCGGAGTCCCAAGTGGCCGGTGATGCCCACCAGCGCGCCCGCCGCGGCCGACTCGTCACTCACGTTGGCCGGGGTGGGGTAGAGCCAACCCTCGTCGACCGCCGCCAACTCGGCGAACGAGCCTTGCCGGCCGAACAGCCCTTGATTGCTGCCCCAGACGCGATCGCCCACGTGGAACCGGCTCCCTGGGAACGATTGCTCGACGACCCCCGCGAGATCGCAACCGATGATGTAGGGCCAGGGCAGGTTCATCTTGATGTTGCCGGCGCGAATGTAAGTGTCGATCGGGTTGACCGCGACGGCCTTGACCCGCACGAGCACCTGTTGGCCCTGTGGCTTGGGGTCGGGCAGATCGCCAACCTCGATCGACTCGGGGGGTCCGCTCTGGCGAATGAAGGCGGCTTTCATGAGCTACTCGACGGTTGAAGACAAGCGTTGGGAAGAGAACCGATATCTTGAAGCGCCGCGCGGCGAATTGCAAGCCTGCGTGAAGCGAGTGAGCTGGGCGCGACAATAAGACCCCATCGAGTCAGCGTCGGCCCGGTTGTCGGACGATCGCTGACACCGTGGTAGCCGCGGAATCAATTGTGATGGGGAAAAAAGTGTCGGTACAATGGTCGGCTGACGGAGCGTGTCGTGCCGTCTACACGCCTTGAATGCCCCTTACTCGTATCCGCTGCGGAACTCGCATGAACCGAATGGGTGTTGAGAAGCTCACGGTGTTGACCGTGCTGCTGCTGGCGTCGTTGCCCGCATTGTCGGCCGCCGAGCGCGAAGTCACCCTCGTCGAGCACCGCCAGAGCCACTATGTGATCGGCCTTGCCGCGGATGCCCCTGAGACGATCAAGCTCGCCGCGCGGGAACTTCAGCACACGATCCAGCAGTCCACCGGGGTCCTATTGCCGATCACGAGCGATGCCTCGATCACGCCGGCAATCTCGCTTAAGTCGGACGGCACGTTGCCGCATGACGGTTTCGAGATCCGGATCGATGGACAGAATGTGGTCATCAGGGGCAATGACAACCAGGCACCGTCGAGCCCAGACGTCTGGTTCGTGCCCAGTCACGGCACGCGTTTTGGCGTGCAGGAGTTCCTGGAGCGATTTGTGGGAGCACGCTGGCTGTTTCCAGGTCCACTGGGCGAGGACGTTCCGCAGTGTGCCGTGTTGCGCCTGGCGATGAGAGAGCCCGTTCGCGGGGCACCGAGCCTGGCCACGCGCTCGCTGGCGTATGTGGGGGAGAGCGATCCGAGCACCGTGGGCAGGCCCAAGTCGGCGACCACCACCTGGATGCAACGGCAGCGGCTCACGAATGCGTTTCATCCGTTCGTGACCGGCTACGGACATGCGTGGGATGATTATCTGACGCCGGCCGACATGGAGGCGCATCCTGAATGGCGGTCCTCGAACGGCGAGGCGGTGCGCAACGGCAAGGTGAAATTCTTCTGCACCACGGCGCCGGGCGTGGTCGAGACGTTCACACGGCGCGTGATCGAGAGCATGGACCGCTATCCGACGCGCGAGATGATTTCGATTTCGCCCACCGACGGCGGCGGTTTTTGTGCCTGCGAACGATGCGCTCCGCTCATCAGTCTCGACCCGCACGGCAAGAAGAACCACGCCTTGGCCATCCTGACCTTCTACAAGCAAGTCGCCGAGGTCATTGAGCGCGAGCGACCTGGCAGACGGCTCGGCGGATTCGTGTATTACAACTATCAATACCCGCCCCCCGCGCCCCCCGCGTTGCCCGACAATCTCTCGCTCTGCTGGGCACCGCTGAACTATTACGGCTACGGATTGCTCAAGCCGCTCTACCGGGCCGAGTTCGAGTCGGTCATGAAGCGCTGGAGCGAGATCGCGCCGCGCTTCTACTATCACAACTACTCGACCTGGATGCGTAGTTTTCACGGCGCTCCGCTGCCGGTATCGCTCGATATTATCAAGCGCGAGATCCCTGCCGCCGCCAACAACCATGCCTGGGGAGCACGCATGGTCGGCTCCAGCGCTTGGGGCGTCAATGCGCCCATCAACTACCTGCTTGCCAAGCAAATGTGGAATGCTCAGCTCGATGTCAGCGCGACGCTCGACGAGTGGCTCGAGCGCGCCTATGGACCGGGCTGGCGACATATTCGTCAACTCCACGACGAACTTGATGCCCGAATGCTCGCGCATAAAGAATCGCAGTCGCCGGTCTATAAGGGGAGCCAGTATGAAGTGAACGAAGACGTGATGAAGAACCTCTACGCTCCGTTCTTTCCCAGTCTCGAGCGGCACTACCTCGACGCCCTTGCGCGCTGCCGTAC
The DNA here is from genome assembly GCA_964652155.1 of uncultured Planctomycetaceae bacterium. Taxonomy (GTDB): domain Bacteria; phylum Planctomycetota; class Planctomycetia; order Pirellulales; family PNKZ01; genus CAZZBK01. Next base: position 6,104 of record CAZZBK010000092.1, read on the forward strand.
CGACCCACAGCGACAACGGCTCGCCATGTTCGGTCATAACCTCACGCAGCTCCACTACGCGCTTTGCAAGGCCGGCCTGATCGCCGACAACGCCCGTTCCATCTTCCACCGCGATGACCCGGCCTTTGCGAAATTTCTGCACGAGATGGAATCTCATTTCAGCCTATACCGCGACAGCCGCGGCATCGATCACGGTCCGATCTGGAAGGGTGAATGGAGCGCCCCGTGAAGGCCGCCACGGCAGCCTCAGCACCCACAAAACCGATCTCGAGCGACTCGTCGCGTTGCAATTGGATTCGCCCGAGGGGAGAATCTTGCCAAGCCCATGCGTTTCCAGTTGGCCCCAATTTTGTGCCGTGGCGTGCGCCGTTGGGCCTAACATGACGGAAGCGAAACACCCTGTGCGAGAATCATCATGCGACTTGCTTTACTCACCCTGGCGTTGCTCCTGATCGCGAGTGGCTCACACGCCGCCGAGGCGAAACAGCCCAACATCGTCTACTTCATCATCGACGAGTTGGGTTACTACGAGCTCTCGTCGATGGGGCACAGCGTGCACCGCACGCCGAACATCGATCGCCTGATGGGCCAAGGGGTGCGCTTCACGCAGTGCCTAGCCGGCGGCGCGGTCTGCGCGCCGACACGCTGCTCGCTGCTCACCGGTAAACACGCCGGACACATGAGCGTCCGCAGCAATGGCGGCTTCGAGCCGTTGCGCGAAGGGGAAGAGACCCTCGGGTCCATGCTCAAACGCGCCGGCTATGCCACGGGCGGGTTCGGCAAATGGGGCAACGGCGGCCGCGGCACCTCGGGCGTCCCCGAGAAGCACGGCTTCGACGTCTTCTTCGGATACTACGATCAGGTCCACGCCCACACGTTCTTTCCCAAGTACCTGATTCGCAACAGCCAAGAAGTGCCGCTCGCGGGGAACACGGGCAATCCGCAACAGGGCGAAACCTTTAGTCAGTACCGGATCGTCGACGAGGCCAAGCAGTTCATTCGCGCGAACCAAGACCGGCCGTTCTTCGCCTACATGGCCTGGACCCCGCCGCACGGCCGCTGGGGAATCCCCGAGAGCGATCCCTCGTGGCAGTTGTACAAAGACGCCGACTTCAAGGCGGGATCCAACAACACGCGCGACGCACGCATATACGCCGCGATGGTCAATCTGGTCGATCGTCAGTTGCAAGAAATTCGCGACCTGCTCGCCGAACTGAAGCTGACCGACAACACGATCCTCGTCTTCACGGGTGACAACGGCGCGTTCAGCTACTTCAAAGACGCGGAGCATCCCGACGGGCTATTCCGGCCGAACATCGACCCGCGCACGGGCGCGAAGTTTCGCGGCTTCAAGGGGCAGTTATATGAAGGGGGCCTGCGCGTGCCGGCGGTCGTGTACTGGCCCGGTAAGATCGACGGCGGCCGCACGAGCGATCTGCTCTGCTATTATCCCGACATGATGCCCACGCTCGCCGAGTTGGCCGGCGCCAAGTGCCCCAGCGACACCGATGGCATCTCGATCGTGCCCGAGTTGCTCGGCGAGCAAGCCGCCGGCCGCAAACAAGCTCAGCACGAGTATTTATACTGGGAGCACAACAAAGACACGGCCGTGCGGATGGGTTCGTGGAAGGCGATTCGCGTCGGCGGAAGCGACAAGCCCTGGGAGCTTTACGATCTGCGCAACGACATCAGCGAGTCACGTAATGTGGCTGCCGAGCAGAGTGCCGTGTTGGCGCAAATGCAACGGTATGCCGCCGCGGCGCACACCGACGTGCAACTCGGCACGGTCTACGATCGCGCGTTGGTCAACAAGGACCGCGACTATCTAGGCGATGGCTCGACGATCAACATCGGCAAGGCGAAGAAGAAGTAAGGTCCGCACGCTGTGTATTCCTGCCACTATGTCCACTGGATGCCCGCCTGCGCGGGCATGAGAGGGTCAGGGCGTTCAGCGCACGGGCATGGGCGTAAAGCACAGCACCGGAATGGCGAGCGACAGCAGCCCGATGATCCGCCGCGCCAAGCCCAGCGGGGCGGCGTCGTTGGCGGTCGGTGGATGATCGATGCCCATCATGGAGACCAGAATCAGCATGACCAGCCAGGTGATCTGACCGTAAACGATGTAGCCGTACAGCACGAGCGTGAGGGCAAGCACCATGAACCAGCGCGCCAGCAGATGGGCTTTGCGGCCAAAGAGCGCGTAGGCCACGTGCCCGCCGTCGAGCTGACTAACCGGCATCATGTTGAGACCGGTCACAAGCATGCCGAGCCAGGCGGCGCGCAACACCGGATCGAAACCGTACACCGCGTGGTTGGGGACGCCCGGATGGAGCCACTCGAACATCCAGTGCATGACGAGCGGGTAATTGAACACCAGGTCGTCTGGGAAGAGTTCTCCCGCTCCCGCGGGCACGGCGCGACTGACGCCCAGCCAAGCGATGGGGAGCGCGACGAGCAGTCCGGCCCAGGGGCCCGTGAGGCCGATGTCGAAAATTTCGCGTCGATCGGCTTTGCTGCCGCGCAGGGCAATGACGGCCCCCATCGTGCCGAGCGGCGTGAGGGGCATGGGGATGAACAGCGGAAAGCTGGCGGGCACCTGGTAGCGTACCGCCTGCACGAAGTGCCCCAACTCATGGGCCAGCAGGATGGCCATGACCGCCCCCATGTACTGTAGGCCGTCGCGCCAACCGTCGCTAACGATTTCCGCGATGGCCTCGGGTCCGGCCAGCAAGGCGAACGGCGTGAACGTGCCTCCGCGGCACGCGCCGGCCCAGAACGTCGACAGGCACGTGAGCACGAAGAGCACCAGGGGCATCAGCAGCCGCCGGCGCGTGGCGGTCGCCGGGCCCGTGTCGATCTGCACCTCGTCGCTCACCATCCACTCGACGTGGGGAGGCTCATGCTCGATCGACTTGGGTTCGCTGGAACTCATGCGTGCCAGGATACCATAGGTCGCGCTGCTTCGATACATCGGCCGCCGCGCGTGGCGTTGCGGCTCAGTAGATCTCGATCGACTTGACGATCGCGCCGCCGACCATTTCCGACGCATGCCGGCATCGCTCGGCCGCGTCAAAGATTCGCTCGACCTCGAAATTCTTCGCCGGAATGGCGACGCTGGCAATTCCGAGGCTCACCACAGGGCGCTCGTCGCTGGGCACGCGATCGATGCCCAAGCGGCGGATCAAGTCTTGTCCCAGTCCGGCCGCCGCTTGTTGATCGCAGCGTGGGAAGATCACCCCCCAGCGATGATTGCCCAAGGGGAGCGCAAACTTGCCCGTGTGGTCGAGTTGCTGACACGCCTGTGTGATTTCTTCATCATCGATCTGCCTGCACGCCGCTGTATTGCGGCGCTCGATGAGCAGCAGGCTGAATCCGAAGCGGGATTGGCGACAGATATTCACGGTCATTCGCAGCGCCGAGAGCAGCTTGGGTCCAACCGCTTCGGTGGCCGTGGTGCTTGTCGTCGCCGCGCGATGTGTCCCGCTGTGCGTCACGGCGGGCGACTCCGTCGGGGTGTGTGCCCGGCGGACGGTGTCCGTCAGCGCGTCGAGATCGTCGACGAGGTGCTGTTCGGCGTCGTCGTCCGCTCCGGCGAGCAAATTTAGATTGCGTGTGTGCGAGGCGAGTTCCGCCGCCGCGCTGGCCGAGGCGATCACGAGTCGGCGGTGAGCTTCGCCCAGCACCTCGCGATGGCTGCGCGGCGCGCCTGGCGAAACCGCAAACACCTCCGACAACTGGGCGACCTGCTGCTTGACCGCGTCCCACAGCGCGCTGAACTCCGGTGACAACGGCGGCGCGTCGGGGCGCTGATCGTTGAGCGCGTCGAGGAACCGCTGCGCTTGTTGCAGCACGCCGGTCAGTGGCCCCGCCGCCGGAATTGCGGTGGGCAGGTCGCTCGCGGCGGAGGTCGTCGAGGCCACGAGATCACAAATCACGTCGGGCAATTGCCACTGCTTCAAGAGCCGCACGGTGAATTGCACATGATCGAAGCCCAGCGCGCGGCGCTCGAGCGTGATCATGTCGCCCCCGGTCGACCAGACCCGATACACGAATTGCCGGTAGCTGTCGTCGAGCCCCTGGATCATGGCCAGCATGCCGATATCGCCGAGCAACCCGACCAGAAACGCCTCGTCGCCATTGAGGCCCGAGAGCCGCGCCAGTTCGCGGGCCGCGGCGGCCTTGGTGAACGTGCGATCCCAATAGCGCGCGAGCACGTCAGCCGACACCCCCGTCTGCAACTGTTCGGGCAATGTGAACCCCAGCACCAATAGTTCGAGCGGCTTGTTGCCCAGCAGCGCGATGGCCTGGGCCAGGTCGGCGACGGGACTGGCCAACCCAAACATCGAACTGTTCACAACGCGCAGCACCTTGGCCGCGAGCGCCGGGTCTTGTTCAATGCATTGCTTGAGCTGGACCGCGTCGGCCCGAGGCTGTGCGGTGACCTCGAGCAGCTTCACAGCAATGGCTGGAACGCTGAACAACTCGCGCGAGGCGGCGACAAGTTGATCCAAGATCAGGTCACGGGACATGCAGCGGTCCTTCTCTCAACGTGCGCGGCGCGAGGTGGAACGTCGGCGCCAGACGAGCGCGCGAGCCTCACCCTAGAGAAACTTACTTCATGTCCGGACCGGTGGTCGTGACCATCTGCCGCTCGACGAGCACTTTGCGAGGCCGGTCGCAACGACTGTGACGAGAGCACCGCGTGGCCTGGACTCACGGGGAGCGACGGCCGCGGCGAACGGAGGCGTGAGTAGACGAACCTGGGAGCGAGCGATTATAACCACGGCGCGTAGGATGACAGGCCCCGCCCTGGAGGCCGCCCTGACGATGGCTCGCGCCGAGAACCTGCCCATGCCCCGAAGGATTCGTGCCGTCGTCTTTGACATGGACGGCCTGATGTTCAACACGGAAGAACTGTACCCGATCGTGGGCAGCGAGTTGCTGCGCCGCCGCGGCTGCGAGCTGAAACGTGAGTTGCTCAATCGCATGATGGGCCGCCCCGCCCCCGTCGCGCTGCAAATGATGATCGACGAATACGGCCTGGATGCGACCGTCGAGCAGTTGATCTTCGAGACGGCCGAGATATTTCCCAGCATCCTCAACACGCGGCTGCAACTCATGCCCGGCCTCTCCGACTTGCTCGCGGCCCTCGAACAGCACGCGCTCCCCAAGGGCATCGCCACGAGCAGCAACCGCTGGTTCACACTCGACGTGCTGGGCCGCTTCGAGTTGGTCGAGCGATTCAAGTTCATTCTGACCGCCGAGGATGTCACGCACGGCAAGCCGCATCCGGAAGTGTACCTGACCGCGGCCGAGCGGCACGGGGTCGAGCCCGGCGAGATATTGGTGCTCGAAGACAGTCAAAACGGTTGCCGCGCGGCGGTCGCGGCCGGGGCCGTCACCGTCGCGGTGCCCGGCGACCACAGCCGACATCACGACTTTAGCGGCACGCATTTCATCGCCGACTCGCTGGCCGACGACCGACTCTATGCCCTGCTGGGCATCGCGCGTGATGCGAGCTAATCCTAGGGAGGTCTGCGCGGCCATTGAGCCAGGGCGACCATCGGAAGCCCGATGTTTAAGGGCCTCGCGTTGCTCGCCCGAGGCTCCATCGCCGCGCAGGGGTCAATACAACCGAAATGCGATGGGACCGTCCCCGTCGGTTGTCGGAAAGGCATTTCGTCGGCGCTCGATGGGTCGTTGGCGCGACTCAGGGCGGAAGGGGTCAACCGCCGCTTGCTAGCAGTGCTTCATCTTGGCCTGCGGTTCGCCAGGCGATACACTGCCCGCGAGTTCGAGTCCCCCGCTCGACGCGCGTGAGTCGCGCAATCAGGATGATTGCCTGGCGGGTCGTCTCGAACGTTGTTCCTTTCTCCCCGGTGCCTCACGTGACTGGAATGGATTCCGTCGCGAATCAGAACTTGACGGCGGCCGATCGTGCGGCGCTCCGCGCCGTGCGGGGTGTCGTATTCGACTTTGGGGGCGTGTTGGTCGACGAGAGTTCCTGGCAGCGTTGGGTCTGGCAGGGTCTGCGCCGCACGGGGCTCGTCGAGTCCTACGATGGTTTCTCGCGGCGGCTCACCCGCGATTGCCTGCTCGGCGTGTGGACTGGTCGCCGCGCCTTCGACGAGGCGTTCGCGTCGTTCTTGCGACAGCACGGCTTGCGTTGGGGACAGATCGACGAACTCCTGACGGTGTTTAACGTCTCGCCCGGCGGCGACCCCTCGACTCGGAAGGCTGCGTGACTCGATGAACATCGTCGCTCGCCGCGCGTTGCTCGGGGTTCCGTCGTTGACGACCGACAGCAGCTTGCTGCTCGAAGGGAGTTGGTCCGCGCATGAGCACGATGAGCGGCATCGGTCGCTCGACGCGGAACTTGATGCGCGTTGGTCGTGGATCGACGATGAGGCCGAGCAGATGGCCCACGCCTGGGGCGCGGAGCCCTGGCTTGGCGAGTCTGGCCGGCAACTCAACGCCGCTTGGCTCAACGCGCCGCGATTTCGCTACTGGTTGGTGAAGATGCTGCGCGTGCTCGCCGGCCTGGAGACGCTCGTGGGCCCGCGCCGCGAACCCTTGCAGGCGATCTTGCAGAGCGGCCGCGACACGGACTATGCGACGATCCTCGAGGCTTGGTCGCGACACACGCGCACGCCGCTGCAATTCATTTGGCGCGACGAGCCGCGCGTGGTCGCGAACGACGCGCAGCTCACGCCCCACGCGGCACGCTGGCGACAAGGGCTGTCATGGTTGAACCGCCACACCGACGTTCGCACGGCCGACACGCTGCAAAACGAACAGCGTGTCGTGCTCTGCGGCAATCCTCGGATACTCGAACCCGTCTGTGGCGAATTGCTCCGCCGTCGCGCGCGACCGTGGTGGCTATATGAGCGGTTCGCGCTGCATGCCTGGCGCCGCTGGCGTTGGCGTGGCGTGGGACAATGGGTCTGCGACCGCGCATTGCCGCGCGACGGCGGCTGCCGCGCGGTGGTCCCCACGCAGTCGAGTTGCGCCTGGCATGGGATCGAGCTGCGGCCGGTCATCGAGCATTGGCTGAGTGCCCAGGCGATCGGCGTTGGGCAAGGTCAGCAACAGCTCTGGCAACAAGTGCGCCACGCGCTGGCAGAGATACGACCGGCCGTCGTGGTGGTCGATCAAGACCAGACGCCGCTCAACCGTCTGCTCGTGGCCGCGGCGCGCGAGCGACGCATCAAGTCGTTCGTCGTCCAGCACGGCGTCCCTTTTGTCCGCTTCGGTTACGCGCCGCTCGAAGCTGATTATTTCTGCGCCTGGGGCTTGAGCACGCGCGACGCGCTGCTCCGCTGGGATGTGCAAGACGAACGGATTCTGATCACCGGCTCGCCGCAACACGCCGAGCTGCCTCGCCCGCGCCGTCCGCTGGTCTCCGCCGTTGAGCCGCGAGCGGCCGCGCCACGCCGCTTCGTCTTGCTCCCGACGGTTGCGCCACGGGACGATCGGCCCGATGCTCAAGCGTATCATTGCACGAGCGCGTCGTATGAGCAGTTGCTGCACACGGTGTTCGCGACGCTTGCCGAGTTGCCCGCCGTCGAGTTGCTCGTGCGACCCCACCCGCGCGACGTGCCGCCGCGGTTGCTCGCCAAGCTGCTGGCGGAATTTCCGCGTTTGAACGCCCGGCTGGTGCGCGGCGGTTCGCTGGCCCGGCTCGTGCAGCGGGCCGACTGTGTAATCAGCTGCGCGTCGACCAGCGGCGTGGAGGCGGCCGCGCTCGGAGCGCCGGTCATTCAGATGATGCCCGCCGGGAGCAACGATCTCATCGACGGCTCGGCCTGGGGATTGCTCGGCACGGCCCGGTCGAGCGACGAGTTGCGCGCGCTCATCGCGCAGGCCCGCTCGACGAGCGCGGCACACGAGACGGCCTGGCGTTCGATCGTGGGGGAGATCGACCGCGCGGCGGCGCCGCAGATCGTCGACGCGCTGTTGGACCCTTCGTTGCCTTGGCCTCACTCGCTCGAACCGCACGTTGGTCGCGACAGGCTCGCGCAGACCGAACCGAGCGGAGTGGTGTCGAGGAGCAAGCCATGAGCGTCGTTGCGAGTCCGCCGCACGCGAGCCTTTCGCAATCGACTCCGACGGCGCACGCGCCGGTGGGGTTGGGACGCGATCTGGCCTGGGTCGGCGGGTCGACCGCGATCACGCACGCGCTGGGGGTCGTCACGAGCCTGCTGCTCCGCGCCGCGCTTGAGCCCGCCATGATGGGCATCTGGCAAACCCTGCGGCTGTTCTTGGGCTACGGCAACTACCTGAGCCTTGGCGCGAGCAAAGCGGCCGCCCGCAAGCTGAGCGTGGCGCGCGGACGAGGCACATCAGCGACCATCGAGTCGGAACTCAACGTCGCGCACACGCTCAATAGCCTGACGTCGCTGGGGTACGCGGCGGTGCTATTGGCCGTCGGCGGCGCGGAGTGGCTCTGCGGCAGCGGGCCATGGCGCGTCACCTGGGCCGCGCTCTGGTGCCTGCTCGCGCTTTGGGTCCTGCTGCATCGTGCGTTGACGTTCCGCATTAGTCTGTTGCGGGCCGAGCGGCGTTTCGACCTTGTCAGTCAGCAGGCGATCGTCGAGAGCGCGCTGACACTCGTGCTGTGCGGCTCGGCGGCCTGGTTCTGGGGATTGAGCGGCCTGGCCTGCGCGACGCTCGTGGTCGTGGCCGTGTCGCTCGTCTGGTTGCGCGGTCAAGCGCGGCCGCTTGGCTGGGCCTGGGACCGCTCGACCGCTCGTTCGCTCGTGGCGAGCGGAGCGCCGATCTTGGCCTGCGGAGCGGTCACCACGCTGTTTCGCTCGGTCGATCGCCTGCTGCTGCTGGCCTGGTGCGACGATCGCGAGTTCCTCAGCGGTTGTTACTCGATCGCGCTGCTGGTGACCGGACAGCTTTATGGGCTGGGCAACATGACCGCCACGGTGCTTGCGCCGCGGCTGGCCGAGACGTTTGGCCGCACGAATTGTTCGCGGAGCGTGACACGCTGGGCGCTGGCACATGGCCAGCAGCCCTCCGCGAGTCTGGTCATTCTCGCGTCGCTGTCGCTGGTCGCCGCTCCGGCGGTGCTCGGCACGTTGCTGCCGGCCTACGGGCCGGGACTCATGGCGATGCGTTGGGGCGTGGTGGGGGCCGTGGCCGCCGCCTTGGCGTTGGTCCCCTTTCAAGCATTGATCGCTTGCGGACGCGAACGCGCCGCCCTGGCGGGGCTCGTGTTCGGCACACTCGCGGCACTGCTGCTTGGTGGGGCGGCGCTGCTGTGCGACAAGGGCCTGGCAGGGCTCGCCGCGGCCATGTCGCTCGCGCAGCTCGTGTACTGGGGCGCGAGTTGGTGTCAACTCACGCACCACTCCGGCGTGTCTTTCACTCGCGTGCTCGGCGATCAGCTCGCGCGATTCGCTCCGCCACTGCTCGTGGCGATGGTCGTTGAAACCGTTTGGCCGACGTCCGTGCTTCGTGACTGGCGTGACGTGCAGCTCGTGCTTGCCAAGCTGGCCGTGGTCGGCTGCGTCGGATGGCTCGTCTGGCGCGCGGCGCGAAACTCGCCCCGGGAGGACGCATGACCCCCGACGATTGGCAAGCTTGGGCGCTGCGCTGTCAGAAACCCGACCACCGGACGATCGGCAATTGGTACGCGCGGCGGGTCATGCGTCCGCTGGCTTTGCGGCTGACGCGGGTCGTGGTCCCCAGCGGCGTGTCGGCCCATGCGATGACCTTGCTGGCCTGGAGCGCGGGGCTGGCGGCGGCAGCGGCCCTGGCCTGGGGCACGACGGAGAGCTGGCTCGTCGCGGCCGGGCTCTTGCAGTTGTCGTATCTATTGGATCACGTCGACGGACAGTTGGCCCGCTATTACCGCACCGCGTCGCTCGACGGCGTGCAGCTCGATTATCAGATGCATCACACGCTTAATTTGCTCATACCGCTGGCGGCGGGTTATGGCCGGTTCGCGGTCCACGACGCGCGGTGGTTATTGGCGGCCGGGCTGGCCTGGGCCCTCGGCGGCTGGTTGCTCGGCAGCGAACATGACGTCCGCTGCAAAGCGCTCGTCTCGCGACTCAAGCGGCTCGAAGGAGAGCTGCGCGTGATCGGCGGCGGCGGCGGGCGACCGACCCCGGCGGCCCCTTGGCCTCGCCAGCCGTGGCGCTGGGCCGCGCGGCTCGTGCGCATGCTGCCACAGTGGCATGTCGTGGTCAATATGCTTGGCGCAATCGCCCTCGTCGCCTGGCTCATCGATCCCGCGGGCTATGCGCTCGACGGTTACGTCGTGTTGCTGGCGCTGATCGCCTTGCCGTTGGGCCTGTGGCAACTGGCGCGCAACACGATCGGCGGCGCAGCCGAACGGGAGTTTGGCGCGTGGTTTCAGGTGCGCGAGGACGAACAACTGTGCGAGGAAGCGGGGCGTTGGTGCGTCGTCCCGTTCGACGCTCCGTTGCCGCACTCCGAGCCGCCGGTCGTTACGTCCCCTTCACCAACGGCTTCGGCTCGGGTCGCAAGGCCTCGGTCAGCTTGACCAAGCCGGCGCGGAGGTCGTCGAGTTCATCGTCGCTGATCGAGTGTTTGAGGCGCTTGGCCACGCGTTCGACGAGTTCTGAGCACTTGGGCTCGAGTGCCCGCCCCAACGGGCTGAGCCGCACGCGCTGCGCGCGACCGTCCTGATCGTCGCGTCGCCGCTCGATGAGCCCGGTCCGTTCCATTTTCGTGAGAATGCCGGTGAGCGTGGACTGCGAGAGGCAGACGCGATCGGCGATGTCTTTGATAATGCAATCTTCGTGCTCGAAGAGGGCGAGCAGGATTTGACTCATGCCGGGTGCCAGATACTGATCGAGTTGCAATTCCTGCAACAATCGTTCGAGCAACCCGAGATAACTGAAGTAAGCCCGCCCCAAATACGAAACGGCGTCATCGAGCGCACTCGATCGACGACGCGAGCCCTGCTTGCGTCCGCGAGGTAATGTCATCTTGATTAGGAATCGTCTGAAAAGAAGATGGAACTAACGGAAGCACCCGCGCCAATCCTCTGGAACAACTCCGTGTGTCGTCGAAGGGGGGAGACGAACCACGGAAAATCACTGGCGGAGCGAAAACGCGTGAACGAGCCACGAACGTGGAGTGTAAAAAGCAGCGTCCATTAACCGGGAGGGATTATGCACATAATTGATAGAAAAGGCTAGTATGTCGGGCTGAGGGGGCGATGGTCGCGGTGAATATTCACCCAGTGGCTCCCGGGTGCGTCGCTCATCTGCACGGGTCACCCTCTCAAGCCGGTGCTGCTCGGGGCGTTCGTGTCGCGTTGTCGAGCGTGGCGATGAGTTCGCCTAGATGGCGGGCATAGTGCCGAGAGCGACCGACCGAGCGGCCATGCACGCTTTGCCGAACCTGCCAACTGCTGGCCGTCTGCACCGCCCGGGGCGTGTCGTAATAGCGGAGGCAACGGTCGTCCCAGGGGAGCTCGCAGAAGTCGAGCAGTTGCCTGGTCGTGTCGATGGGCTGGGCCACGAAGCGTTCGTAATCGAGGGTCATCATGCGTAGCGGCAGCACGTCGTGCCAGTGGCGCATCAGCCGCTCGTGCTCAAGGTAGAACGTGCCAATATCGCCGAGCGAATAGGCGTAGGCCGGCGGTCGACCGAACCGTTGCATGTAGATTGACACTCCGACGTCGAGCGGATCGCGGCGGCAATGGATGATCCGAGAGCGCGGAAAGAGCTGGGCGATCAGGCCCAGGAACATGCCGTTGGCTGGCATTTTGTCGGTGATCCGCAGCGCGTGGGGGGCGCGGTCGCGTCGTCGCTGCATGTACCAGCGCGCCCAGTGCTCAAGTTGCCGCGGATCAGGGGCTTGCCACGCCTGCGGATCGATGCCGGTCCAGTCGGCCGGCGCTTGATGACCCGACATGATCGAGATCAGGTCGGGCACCTCGCCGCTCGGGTAGACTGCGTCATGCGCGGCGAGCACTTGTTCGATCAGCGTGGTGCCGCTGCGGGGCATGCCGACGATGAACACCAGTGCCTCGCTGCCGCTCACGGTCTCGACCGCGGCGTTTTGCATCTGCGGGCGATCGAACGCCGCGATCCAGCCATCGATGCGCGAGCGCAACAGCCCCGCGTCAAACGCTGGATGCGGCACCTGTTTGGCGAGCGCGAAGTGCTCGAAGGCTTCGTCGTAGCGTTCGAGGTCGTCCAGTGCTTTGCCCAATGCCATGTGCAAGTCGCTGCGAACGAACGGCTCATCGGGGGCTTGGGCCAGCGCCGTCGAGAGTCGCTCGACGATGGCCGCTCCGCTGGCGGTGACACGCTCGGTGCTGACGCGACCGTACCACGACTCGCCATCGGTCGGGTGGACTCGCAAGCACGCCTCGTAATCGTCGCGCGCGGCGACGAACTGCCCCAACTCGAGCCGCGTATGGGCCAAGTTGCGGCGGGCGTCGAAATGATCGGGGGCGAGGGCCAGCGTCTGCTCGAACGCCCGGAGCGCCTCTTGGGCGCGCGACTGGTACGAGAGCGCCGCGCCCAGCGCGAGCCAGGCGTCCGCGTAGTCCGGCTCGCGGTCGATGGCCGAGCGGGCCAACGACTCGGCGGCGTCATAGTCCTCGAGCACGTTCAAGACGTTGGCCAGATTGACTCGATGCACGGCGATTTCGCCGCGCAGCTCGACCGCTCGGGTCAGGTGGCGTTTGGCTTCGTCGTAGTGTCCCACGGCTTGGCACGCCAGTCCGAGGTTGTTGGCGTAGTCGGGCTCGAGGGGGTGGCAGCGCACGGCATGGCCGAAATACTCGATGGCGGCGGGATATTGTTGCCGCTGGAAGGCGGCCACGCCGCGAAAATGCCAGGCCTCGGCATCGTCGGCGGCGAGCTCTAAGCGTTGTTGGCAGAGTTGATCGAGTTCGTCGAATCGCCTGTGCTGAACCAACAGCCCGGGAGCGACCGGCCACGGAAGAGGCATGAGCAAACGATTCCTGGCGACCGACGAGCGACCCGCGGGAGGATGAAGGGGGTTCCTCCTGCGATCGCCGAAACGGCCGCGACTGAGCTAAAATCAGCACCCCAACGATGATCGAACCCCGCCGACTTGATTGTCGCTTAAATGCGACAATTTTTCCAGCGGCCTTGCTTCCACAGCCCTGTATGCCCTAGAGTTTGGTCATTCGTTTTGCGATCGCCGACAGGACCTGTGGCCGGTTGCTGTCGTGGGTTGACGACGCCTGCAAAGGATTGCCCTGATGAGCCTCACCATCCAATCACTGGCCACGGCCAACCCCGTCGAGACTCTGCCGCAGGCCGAGGCTTATGAAACCGCGCAGCACATCTGCTGTCAGACCGCCGAGCAAGCGGCGATTTTGAAGGTGCTCTACCGCCGCGCCGGGGTCAAGATGCGCTACGCCAAGCTCAATAGCGCGAAGCTGCTGGCCTGGTATCGGGCCGCCCAAGAACACCTTGGCGGCGAGGGAGTTGCCACCAAGGTGACGACCCTGGGGGGCACGACCGCCGAACGAATGAAAATTTATCGCGACGAAGCGGGACCGCTCGCCTTGCGCGCCGCCGGAGACGCCATGGTCGCCGCCGGCGTGACGCCCCCCGAAATAACGCATATTGTCACCGTCTCGTGTACCGGTTTCTCGGCGCCGGGCATCGACATCGAGCTGATCAACGGACTGGAGCTGCCGCGGACCGTCGAGCGGACGCACGTGGGCTTTATGAGTTGCCACGGCTCGCTGAACGGTTTGCGCGTCGCGCGACTGATCGCCACGGCCGACCCCGGTGCCTGTGTGTTGTTGTGCGCCGTCGAGCTGTGCAGCCTGCACTACCGCACGCAATGGGATCCGATCAAGTTTATAGGCAACGCGATCTTTGCCGATGGGGCCGCCGCGATGATCGCGCGCCCCTCGCGCGAGGGCGATGCGTGGCGCTGCGTGGCCAGCGGCTCGTGCGTGCTCAGCGACTCGCTCGACGGGATTCGCTGGAACGTCGGCGATCATGGTTTTGAGATTGACCTCTCGCCGCGCGTCCCCGATCTGATCAAGCAGCAACTAGGACCCTGGTTGCAAACCTGGCTTGCCAGCCAAGGGCTGACCGTCGATCAAGTCGCTTCCTGGGCGATTCATCCCGGCGGGCCACGCGTGCTGGGGGCGGTCGAAGAGTCGCTCGGCATCACGAGCGACGCCACGACCGTCTCGCGCGAGGTCCTCAGTGAGTACGGCAACATGTCGAGCCCGACCGTCATGTTCATCCTGGACCGATTGCGTCAGCGGTCGGCCCCGCTGCCCTGCGTGGCCTTGGCCTTCGGGCCCGGCCTGACCGCCGAGGCCGCGTTGTTTCGATAGACCCGCCCAGCGCGGCGACTCACGCATTCATCGCCGGTCCGTCTCGGACCGGAGGTGCAAATCAGATCGCCGGTCCGTCTCGGACCGGTTGGGCAACGACCGGGTCGCTCTGACATGCCGCACTACATGCCTATCCTATAGAAATGCGAGGGGGACCGTCCCAATTTGCGTCGCAGACTTCGCAAATTTGGGACAGTCCCCGTCGGTTTTACGATCGGCGCCTAGTCGACTTCGGTGGCGTAGGCGATGACCTGCGAGATCTGGTTGAGCGCGTCGGCAATGGTGATCTCGCGGCCCGAGTTCTTCGCGGCCTCGAGGTACTTGCGGATGAACTCCATCGTCTCGTCGATCGTGTCGGCCTGGAGCAACAGCAAGTCACCGGGCTTGGCGACCTTGAGCGCCGCCTCGAGCGCTTTGACGCTGCCGGTGATCTCGCTCACCTGCTGGCAGCGGGAGCCCTTTGACACCCCGTCGCGGAACAGGCGGATGATCTCGCCGGGCTGACGGCCACGGAGGTAGTGATCTTCGTAGATCACGACATGATCGAAGGCGTCGCCGAGCAGTTCGCCTTGTTCGACGAGGTCGATATCGCGACGATCGCCGGCGGCCGAGTAGACGGCGATCCGTCGCTCGTGTGGGAAGGACTCCATCGCGGCGACCATCGATTTGAGCGACGACGGGTTATGGCCGTAGTCGATGATGACGGTCGCGCCGCCGATGTCGAGCAGGTTGAAGCGGCCCGGCACTTTGTCCATGTCGCTGCCGAACGATTCGAGTCCGGCGCGAATGGTTTCGCGCGGCAGGCCCAGCGCCCAGGCGGCGGCGACCGATGCGAGCGTGTTCTCGATCTGGAAGCCGATGCGGCCCCCGTGGGTCAGCGGGACGCCGGCGACGGGCATGATCGGCTCTTCCATGTCCCCTTCGGCGGCCATAATCATGCCGTCTTCAACGTACACGGCCTTGCCGCCACGCAGGCGATGGTCGACGACCACCTTATGCTCGCCATCCTGACAGAAGTAGGTGACCGAGCCTTTGCATTTTTCAATCATCGACGCGGTGAGCGGATCGTCGGCCTTGAGCACGGCGGTCCCTTGTGGGCCAACGGCCTCGACAATGCAGCGCTTGACGACCGCGAGCTGCTCGGGCGTGTCGATGCCGGCCAGGCCGAGGTGGTCGCCCGAGCCGATGTTGGTGACCACGGCCACGTCGCAACGGTCGAAGCCCAGGCCCTCGCGGAGGATGCCGCCACGGGCGGTCTCGAGCACGGCGGCGTCGACCATCGGATTGGCCAACACGCCGCGAGCACTTTGCGGACCGCTGCAATCACCGTTGTCGATGCGGCGACCGTCGACGTAAATGCCATCGGTGCAGGTCATGCCCACCCGCTTGCCCGAGAGCTTGAGCAGATAGGCAATGAATCGCGTGGTGGTCGTTTTGCCGTTGGTGCCGGTGACCGAGACGATCGGGATGCGGCCGTTGTGCGCTTCGCCAAACATCATGCTGACGATGGCTTCGCCCACGGGTCGCGGCGAACCACTGGAGGGTTCGAGGTGCATGCGCAGCCCGGGACTGGCGTTGACTTCGACAATCACGCCCGACTGCTCTTCGAGCGGACGGCTCACGTCGACCGCAACCACGTCGATGCCGGCGATGTCGAGGCCGATCACCTTGGCCGCTTCGATGGCGCGGGCCGCAACCTCGCTATGGACCTGATCGGTGACATCCTCGGCCGTGCCGCCGGTGCTCAGATTGGCGTTGCGACGGATGAGCACACGCTGACCGACCGGAGGAACCGACGACGGGCTCATGCCCTGATCGGCGAGCACGCCCATCGCGACGGCGTCGATGTGGATCTTGCTCAACGACGTGGCGTGATCTTCGCCGCGGCGCGGGTCGAGGTTCACGATGTCGATGAGCTGTTGGACGGTGTTGACCCCGTCGCCGATGACATGGGCCGACTCGCGGCGGGCGGCCGCGATGAGCCGATCGCCGATGACGAGCAGGCGGTAGTCGCCGCCGGGGGCGAATTTTTCGACGATGATGTACCGGCTCTCGCGCGAGGCGGCCTCGTAGGCCGCGACCACCTGATCGCGGGTGACGAGGTTCGTGGCGACGCCGCGCCCTTGGTTGCCGTATTGCGGCTTGACGACGACCGGCACGCCGATGTCTTGCGCGGCTTCCCAGGCATCTTCGGCGCTCTCGACCGGCCGCCCCTCGGGGACCGGCACGCCCGAGGCCCGCAGCATGGCGCGGGTTTGGTCTTTGTCTTGGGCAATTTCCTCGGCGATGGCCGAGGTGCGGTCGGTCTGCGCGGCGCAGATGCGGCGCTGCTGCGAACCGTAACCGAGTTGGATCAGGCTATTCTCGTTGAGGCGGCGAACGGGTATGCCCCGGACCTGCGCGGCGCGGACGATCGACTTGGTGCTCGGCCCCAAGCAGACCTTCTGATACAAGCTGCGCAGCCGCTTGAGTTCGGCGGTGATGTCGAAGGGGCGATCTTCGACCGCCGCCATGATCAGCTCGCGGCTGACTTGCAAAGCCTCGCGGGCCAGCGACTCTTCCTCAAACTCGACGGCCACCTTGTAGTAGCCCTCGCCGAGCCGTTCGCGGGCCCGGCCGAAGCCCACGTTGCTGCCAGCGAGCGTCTGCACCTCGATCATCACGTGTTCGAGGATGTGGGCCAAGTAGGTTCCGTCGTCGAGGCGTTCGAAGAACCCTCCACGATAACCCAAGCCGCAGCGGTGCTCGATGAGCGACGGCAGCGCGGCCTTGAGCCGATCAACAAAGCCGGCAATGGCATTGCTGGGAGTGTCTTTCAACTCACCCAGATGTACCCAGGCCTCAAGGACCGGGAAGTTGGCCCAAATATTCGGACCACGCAGGGCAAGAACTTTGCGAATGTCCATACGAAGGGATGCTCAGTCGAAGGTGTCTAAGAGAAATTGTCGCTGGCGAGCGAAAGGTTACTGCGCCGCGAACTCATTTTTTTGAGATTGTCAGCCGCCCGAATGTGGGTCGCCGCTCGACACAATAAAGTCACGCCGATGCCCATGATTGACCGTGCCCTGACGGGCACCGCGATAAAAGAAGATACCAAGCCGCGCGGGTGTCATAATCTCAAGACGCTTTGCTATACGCGAAAATCGGGTTTCGGGTTCGACGATTTTTTCGGCAACGATCACAGCCGCTCAGGTCATACCCCCTGCGAGCGACGCTACCACCCGCAGCGCTCAGCCGGAGACTTTCCCCTAACATCGACATCGGCCGTCAAATCATCCACACGGCTTCCGCGAGTCCGCGAGCAACTCGGAGTTCCTGCCTCTCAAGCGTCGGTCGTCGAAAGAGATGGGCTCGACGACTCCTTGCTGGTCTCACCTATTATGGAGTAACCGACTCGACGCCACTATCCACAATTTTTCCGGTAAATGTCTGACGACCGTGGGTCGAACTGCCGGCCCACGGTATCCGGGGGGCCTCGACCGGCGGGAACAGTACACGAAGGGCCGCCTTCGAGTAAACGTCGAAAGCGCACCGACAGCACCGAAGGTTGGGCGGAGAGGTAGGTTAGCTCCAGGTAGGTTGACAGCTTCTAAGATAAGCCCCCCGAGCAGGAAAGGAAGCTGCGGCACATGACAATTCTTAAACAACGGCCGTGTATGGCGTTATAGCTAGCCGCGACGAATGTCCCGCTCGGCGAGCGCCGCCCAAACCGGCCGATTTGCCAAAAACTGGGTAAGCTGTCTTGCCGACTTCAATCGCCGCTGGCGCGCCAGCAGCGAACGAACCACAGTATCTTACGGTCAAGGTGTGAGCGTCTTCAAAGTTGGTCAATCGTAGGATCTGGCATCAAGGGCATCATTGAGCGGGTGGCTGGCGGTTTGCGTCTGCAAACCCCGGCTCACTTCGAGGCGGTGTC
>CAZZBK010000093.1:0-24277 GCA_964652155.1 uncultured Planctomycetaceae bacterium
CGGCGGTTTGACACGCGCTCTTGGCAGACCTAAAATCACGGGCTTTCGATCCCCTTCGGATCGGCGAACCCTTCAAGCCCGTGCGGAGTTAGGTCATGTCTCAGCCAGCGAGCGGTGCGGTCACGACAGTCATGCAAGAAGATCGGCTCTTTCCGCCCACCGCGGAGTTTGCCGCCAAAGCCCGCATCCCCTCCCTCGCCGCTTATGAGAAGCTCTGGAACGAAGCGGCGTCCGACGTCGAAAAGTTCTGGGGGAGCATGGGCAACGAACTCCATTGGTTCAAGCCGTACAGCAAAGTCCTCGAATGGAACGAGCCCTACGCCAAGTGGTTTGTCGGCGGCGAGACCAACGTCTCGTACAACTGCCTCGACAAGCACCTGGGCACCCCGCGGCAAAATAAGGCCGCACTGATTTTTGAGGGTGAACCCGGCGACACGCGCACGCTCACCTATCAGCAGTTGCATCACGAGGTGTGCAAGTTTGCCAACGTGCTCAAGGGTTTGGGCGTCAAGCAGGGAGACGTTGTCTCGATCTACATGCCGATGGTCCCCGAGTTGGTGATCGCCATGCAGGCCTGCGCCCGCATTGGCGCGGTCCATTCGGTGATCTTCGGCGGTTTTTCGAGCGAAGCGATCGCCGATCGCAACAACGACGCCAAGAGCAAGCTGGTCATCACGGCCGACGCCGGCTGGCGACGCGGGGCGCAGGTGGCGCTCAAGCACAACGTGGATGTCGCGCTGGACAAATCGCCCACGGTCGAAAAGTGTGTCGTGCTGCGTCGCACGGGCTGCGAAGTGCACATGAAGCAGGGGCGCGACTTCTGGTGGGAAGACCTGATGAACGAGGCTTCGAGCAAGTGCCCGGCCACGCCGCTCGATAGCGAAGCGCCTCTGTTCATCCTCTACACGAGCGGTTCGACCGGCAAGCCCAAGGGGATCAAGCACACCACGGCGGGCTACTGCCTGTACACGAAGAAAACGGCCGAATGGGTTTTCGATCTGCGCGACGAAGACGTGTTCTGGTGTACGGCCGACTGCGGCTGGATCACCGGCCACAGCTACATCACGTACGGTCCATTGGCCAACGGCGCGACGATTGTCATGTACGAAGGGGCACCCAATTGGCCCGACGAGAGCCGCTTCTGGCAGATGATCGAGAAGTATCGCGTGACGATTTTCTACACCGCCCCGACGGCTATTCGCGCGTTTATCAAGTGGGGCGACCACCATGTCGAGAAGCACGACCTGTCGAGCTTGCGACTGCTGGGCACGGTGGGCGAGGGGATCAACCCCGAGGCGTGGATGTGGTACCACAAGAAGATCGGTGCCGAGCGTTGCCCGATTGTCGACACCTGGTGGCAGACCGAGACGGGCGGGATCATGATGAGCCCGTTGCCCGGCGCGATCGCGACGAAGCCCGGTAGCTGCACGAAGCCGTTGCCCGGCATTGTGCCGGCGATCGTGAACGAGAAAGGTCAGCCGGTACCGGACGGTGCCGGCGGCTGGTTGGTCATGACCAAGCCGTGGCCCGGCATGTTGCGTGGCATTTGGGGCGACGATGCTCGGTACAAGGAAGCGTACTGGAGCAAGATAGCGCACATGTACTTGGCTGGTGACAACGCCCGCAAAGACAAGGACGGCTACTACTGGATCATGGGGCGCATCGACGACGTGCTGAATGTGTCGGGCCATCGCCTGAGCACGATCGAGATTGAGAGCGCGCTGGTCAGCCATCCGAACGTGGCCGAGGCCGCCGCGGTGGGCCGCCCCGACGAGATCAAGGGTGAGGCGGTTGCGGTGTTCGTGGTGCTCAAGAGCGGCGAACCGAACGATGCCTTGAAGAAGGCTCTGAAGGCGCACGTTCGCAAAGAGATCGGCGCGCTGGCCGTGCCAGACGACGTGCGGTTCACCGGTTCGCTGCCCAAGACGCGCAGCGGCAAGATCATGCGTCGGCTGCTCAAGGACATTGCCAGCGGCAAAGCAACCGTCGGCGATACGAGCACGCTCGAGGATTACAGCGTGCTCGCCAAACTGCGGTCCGATGAAGAATAAAGCCCCCCCCGTTGGGTTCATCCGACTAAAGCGTACCACGAGGTGTGACTGGCGTCGACCTTGAGTTTGAAAAACTTAAGGTCGACGCCAGCGATGCGTTTTAGCCGGATGAACCTTGCAGGACGTGCCTGGTGCCTTAATTGCTGACCACCACGAACTTGTCGAGTTTCTCGCGGAGCGTGTCGGCCGAGAAGGGCTTCATCAGGTAGTCGGTCACGCCCGCCGCGATCGCTTCGAGCACGCGGCTCTTTTCCCCTTCGGTGGTGATCATGAAGATCGGCACATCCGAGCCGGTTCCGCGAATGTCGCGGGTCAGGTCCAGTCCTGACTTGTTGGGCATGTTCCAGTCGGTAAGCACCAAGTCAAACGGCTGGGCCTGAAACGCGGCGAAGCCTTCGCAGCCATCCGCCGCCTCGACCACATCGGTGTAACCGACCGAGTTGAGGGCCCGGATGATGATCTTGCGCATCGTGCCCGAGTCGTCGACAACCAATACCTTGTTTCCCATGTTGACACCTCTGATTCAGCAATAGCGAGACGGACGTGGTAGGACATTGAAACATTACGTGGATTTTTGAAACACCCGGACCGAGAGCCGGCCGACGGGTGCTTCCAAGAAGATTTCGTCGACTTGATGCGAGTGATGGAACTGCACGCCCACATCGTGCCCCGAGACGATCGTGGGGAGCGACAGGCAGGAGGGGGCGGGCAAAATGCTCTTCAGGTTGCCGCCGATCATGTTGACCAGTTCGGCCGCCACGTCACGTAGATCGGCATCGGTCACGTCGCCGGTTGGGACCTGCAACATGGCGGCGGCCGACTCGCGTGCCAGATCGGGCGAGAGAGCCAGCACGACCCCGCCAGCCCATTGACCCGTGATTTGGATCGTGGTCACCAGCGCGTCGGCCTGCGCGAGTTCGAGCGGCGAAGTCGGGGTTAATTCGATTTGCAACATCGTCGAGAAAACCGACTGCACGATCTGCTCGACCGCGGTGGAGTCATAAGTCGTGGACATCTGCGCACCCATTGGAGTTATTTAAGGCGGTAAAAGACACTGGAGGCAACTTGAATACGTTCGAACGAATCATCGATTCCCAGCGTCGTTTCGGCCGCGCCAAGAAAGAGTGCCGCCCGCGGAGCCATGACCTTGCGCATCTTCTGCAAGATCATGCGTTTGACCTCGGGGGCGAAATAGATGAGCACGTTTCGCAAAAATACGATGTCCATCAGCGGCATCGCAGGCCAGTTCTCGATCAAGTTCAGCTTGTTGAATTGTGCGCGGGCGCGGATTTCCGGAGCGATCTGCCATTGCAAACCCTCGCGACGAAAGTACTTCGTCAGCAGCTTGACTGGCAGGCCGCGGTTGATTTCGATTTGCGAGAAACAGCCCGATCGGGCCTTGGAGAGCACCTCGTCGCTCAGGTCCGTGCCGACGATTTGCACCTTCCACGAAGCCAGTTCCGGAAATTGATCGTCGAGCAACATCGCGATCGAGTAGGCCTCTTGGCCGGTCGAGCAGGCGGCCGACCAAATGTTCAGCGTGCGTCGCTGGGAGGCGGCTTTGAGGTGTTCGGGCACAAGCACCGTGCGGAGCGCCTCGAATGGATGCGCGTCGCGATAGAAACTGGTCTCGTTGGTCGTCATCGCCTCGACGACTTGCTGCTGCAAATCGGGTTGGGGCTTGGTTTGCAGCCCGCGGATCATGTCGGCCAACGAGGCGAAGCCCGACCGTTTCGCCAACGGCGTCAGCCGAGCTTCGATCAGATACGCCTTGGCGGCTTCCAATTCAATGGCCGCTCGTCCACGCACCAGCGTGCAAACATACGAGATCAGATCGGGCGTCAGGGTGGTCGTACTCATGGTAATACTCAACACGTAAGAGTCAAACGTTGTCCGAGGGCGGCCAGACGTTGCAATTCCAGCGGCACGGTTGCGAGCGACAGGCTCTTTTCCGAGTGGCCCGCCTCGACGACGGCGCGGGGCATGCCCCAGACGACGCACGTCGCTTCATCTTGAGTCAATACCCGGCCACCGGCGTGAACGATCGCTTCAGCTCCGCGCATGCCATCTTGTCCCATGCCGGTCAGCACCAGCCCCAGTGTCCCCGCGCCATACACCTTGGCCGCGCTGCGGAACAGCACGTCGACCGCCGGTCGGCAGGAGTTCTCTGGCGGACCTTGATGCAGCACGGCATGCACAAACACGCCGCGTCGTTCAAGTTCCATATGCGAGCCACCGGGCGCGATCAGCACCGTGCCGGGCCGCAGGATGTTCCCTTCGCTCGCTTCCATGACCGTCAGCGGACATTCTTGATCGAGCCGATGAGCCAAGTGACGCGTAAAGACCGGAGGCATGTGCTGCACGATGGCGATCGGCAGCGGGAAGTTCGCTGGCAAGCCTTTCAGGACTGTGGCGAGCGCCTGGGGGCCCCCGGTCGACGAACCGATGACCAACACCTCGCAGCGCCGCAAAGGATTCGTCGGGACGGTGCGTCGCGGTGCGCTGAGCGATGTTCTCGCGACCGATTCCACTGGCGAGGCGAACGGACAGAGCGCGTGAATCTTGGGCAGCAATTGGTCCTTGACGCTCTGAATGCTCGCGGCCACGCTGCCGATGTTGGCGGGCTTGGCAACATAATCGGTCGCGCCGCGCGACAAGGCATCGAGCGTCGTTTCGGCGCCACGCTCGGTGAGCGTGCTGAACATAATCACCGGCAGCTTCGGATAGACCTTGCGCAACTCGACGATCGTCTCAAGGCCATCCATCTCGGGCATTTCGACATCGAGCGTGACCAGATCGGGATTGAGCTGCGGCAACTTGGCCAGCGCAATGCGGCCGTTGGGCGCGGTGCCCAGGACTTCGATCTGCGGATCTTGACTGAGCACATCGCTCAGCAAGCGGCGGATCACCACCGAGTCGTCGACAATCAGTACCCGAATCTTACGCATGTTAGTTGACCACTCCGACCAAGCGCAGCTTGTCGATCAGGCCATCTTTTTGGAACGGCTTCATCAGATACTCGTCGGCCCCGGCGCTGAGCGCCCGCAACATCTGATCGGTCTCGGTCTCGGTGGTCACCATCAGGATGATGAGGCCCGAGTATCGGGCGTCGCCGCGGACAGCCTTGATGAACTCGAGGCCGTTCATCTCGGGCATGTTCCAGTCGACGAGCACGACGTCAGGAAGCGGACCGTTTTGCAAACGATCGAGCGCTTCCTTGCCGTGACAGGCGTCGCTGGTCTCGAAGCCGAGTTCCTTGAGAATCTCCCCTTCGATGCGGCGGATGGGGCGAGAGTCGTCGACGATGAGGGCCCGCATGAAATGATCTTCCCAATCTATAGGCATGAACGGATGGAGAATAAACTTAGGTTGCCGATAACGTGTCGGGGCGGAAGCCCCGCCCCGACACGCATCGAATCAGCATGTGGATACTAGCGCCGCGCCGCACCTTGGCCAGCGCCAAGCTGTTGCAGTTCGGCGGCCATGCGAGCCAACTCAGACGCAGCTTGCTGCGAGTTGGTGGCACCCTGGGTCGTGTTCTGCGCGGCTTGCGCGACGGCCGTGATGTTCTGGGCGATCTCGGACGTCCCCTTGGCCGCCTCACCCACGTTGCGGCTCATCTCGTTGGCCGTGGCCGTTTGCTCCTCGACGGCGCTGGCGATCGTGTTCGAGATGTCGTTGATCTGGGCGATCACTTTGCCAATTTGCTGAATCGAGTCGACCGCGCCGCGCGTGTCGGACTGAATCGCCTCGATCTTGTGACCGATATCCTCGGTCGCCTTGGCGGTTTCCTTGGCCAGTTCCTTGACCTCGTTGGCCACGACGGCAAAGCCCTTGCCAGCCTCGCCGGCCCGGGCCGCTTCGATCGTGGCGTTGAGGGCCAACAGATTGGTTTGCTCGGCGATCGAGGTGATGACCTTGATCACCTTACCGATTTCCAAGCTGCTATCGCCGAGCTTCGAGATGGTCTTGTTCGCGACTTCGGCGGCCGAGACGGCTTGGCCGGCAACGCGAGCACTCTCGGTGGCGTTTTTGGCGATCTCGCGAATGCTGCTGTTCATCTCTTCGACGCCGGTGGCGACGGTCTGCACGTTCTTGCTGACCTGCTCCGACGCGGCCGAGACGACGTTGGCCTGCGCGGCCGTCTCTTCGGCATTGGCGGCCATTTGCGTGCTGACCGCGGTCAATTCCTCGGCCGACGAGCCCAGCGTGTTGGCGCTGGCGTTGACCTGATCGAGAATCAGGGCCATCTCTTCGGCCTTTTGCTTCTCGCGCTCGGCGTTCTCCTTGACATCGCGCTCCATCTTGAGTTTGGCGGTAATCACTTCCCAAGTGACCATCGAGCCCAGGAACTGCTTGTTCTGGTCGTAGATCGGGCTGACCAGCAGGTCGAGCGTCTCGGGCCCAACCTGAATGCTCGCGCGGTGAGGCAGGTTGGCCGGATCGGCCAACATCTTGCGCTGATGGGCCGGATTCTTGTGGAAAATGTCGATCGACTGATTGAGTAACTGATCGGCCTTGACGGGCAGCAAATTCTCGATCGACTTCAAGGTCTTGACCGACGCCGGGTTGACATAGCGAATCTTGAGATCGCGATCGGCGAACATGACGTTGATCGGGGCCTGTTCCATCATCGATTGCACGCGGGCGGCTTCGACTCGGGCGAGGGCCATGTCGGTCACGTCGGAGGCGAACTTGACGACCTTGACGAGCTTGCCCGAGGCATCGGCGATGGGGTTGTACGAGGCCTGAATGACAACCAGTTTGCCTCCCTTGCCGACGCGACGATACTCGCCCGGCAAATTCTCGCCGCGGTTGAGCCGCGCCCAGAACTCGCGATACTCGCTGCTATTGCGCAGCGAATCTTCGACGAACATGCTGTGATGCCGGCCCTTGATTTCGTCGAGCGAGTAGCCGAGCGTTTTGAGAAAGTTGTCGTTGGCCGTGATGATCGTGCCGTCCAACTCGAACTCGATCACGGCTTGTGACTTGCTGATGGCAGCCAGCAACGCCGCGTTCTCGAAATGTTGCTTGGATGACGTGGCGGAGGGCTTGGGTTTACGAAGCGTGGTGGGCATGGAAAAGGCTTCCTTATTCGTGGTAAACGAGTGGTGAAAGAGGGAATAAGATTTCAGGAATTTGCATTCGCGTGGCTTAACTGTTGGCCACGACTCGAGTGTCGTTTTCAGACAAGACGCGTTGGGTGTCGAGCACGAGTAACAACCTTTCGGGCAATTTGTACGCCCCCACGATCAATCCTCGGATTTCTGGACGGACCGTCGAGGGGGGCAATTCGAAGAGCGCTTCATCGACTTCGAGCACATCGCCGATGCGATCCACGAGCAAGCTCACGGCGTTCTCGCCGTCGCGCACCACAACATTCATGGGCGGCACCTCGGCGCTGCGTAGCGGCAATCCTAGCCGGCAGCGCAAATCGATCGCGGTGACAATTTGGCCGCGCAAGTTGATCAGCCCGCTGATGGCGGCGGCAGACAACGGTACCCGGGTCATCGACTGATAGCGGATCACTTCCTGGATCTGTTGCACGTCGATTCCCAAAAACAGGTTGTCGACGAAAAAAGTGCAGAACTGTCGCGTGAGTTGGTTCATGGAAAACTCGGTGTTCCTAAACAGAATCGCTGGGTAGACGTCAGCTTGGACCGGCAAAGCGTCGGTTGCTGGCTGGAGCTATTGGGTGACGAAACGAGGCGTCGCTGGTCGCCGTGCTAGGCGACACAGGTTGAGCACGTCGGTGACGCGCTGTTGAATCACCGCGGTTCCGAGCAGATTGTCGCCGTCGGACTTGGGGGCCGAGAGGCGCAATTCGGTTTCGACGATGTCGATGATCTTGTTGACGATGAATCCGCACTGGCGGTCTTGATCGGTGTAGACGACGATTTGAATTTCATCGCTGTTCGAGGCGCAGTCGGCGGTGGAACCGAAGACTTCGGACAGTCGCACGAGGGGCATGATGGCGTCGCGATACTGGATCACCTCGCTGCCATCGGCAAATTCCACGGACGAGCTGGGGATCTTCTCCAAACGCGAGACCATCGAGGTTGGCAAAGCAAACCGTCGCGAGTCTCCAAGATCGACCACCAACAGCGTCTCCTGTGCCTGGCCGGCCGAGCCATCACTTTTCGATACGCCCTTGAGCGGTTGTTCGCGCATCTCGCCGGCCAAGCCCGCGGCGATGGCCAGCCCCATCACGTCCAAAATCAAGGCAATCGTGCCGTCCCCCATGATGGTCGCGCCAGCAAATTCACTTAAGCCCTTTACCTGCCGGCTGAGCGGCTTGACCACGATCTCCTCTGTGTCGTTGACTTTGTCGACGATCAGGCCGAACTGCCGATCGTTGGCGCGAAGCACCACGATGTTGACGACGCGATCGCTAGAGGGTTCGTCCTGTTCCTGCAACTCGGGGTTCAATCCCAATCGTTCGGAGAGATACACGAGCGGCAGCAATTTGCCACGCAGGCGATACACCGGCGCGCCATGCACGTACTCGATATTCTTCTTGACCTCGTCGCCATCGAGGCGCACCAATTCGAGCAGGCTGACCTGCGGAATTGCATAGCGGTCGCTGTCATTCGTCACGATCAGCGCGGGAATAATGGCCAGCGTCAACGGGATCTTGATGCGGACCGTCGTGCCGTGGCCGGGACGATTTTCCAGGTCGATCGTGCCGCTGATCCGCTCGATGTTCGTTTTGACGACGTCCATCCCGACGCCGCGACCGGACACGCTGGTGACCTTCTCGGCGGTGGAGAAGCCCGGGGCAAAGATGAGCTGAGCCGCGTCGCGATCGGACATCCGCGCGGCCTGTTCGGCCGAGAGCAAGCCTTTCTCGACGGCCTTGTTGCGAATGCGATCGAGGTTTAGGCCCGCGCCGTCATCGATGATTTCGATGTTGACCTGCCCCCCCTCGTGATACGCCCGCAGCAACAGCCGACCCTCGGCGTCCTTGCCTTTGGCCAGTCGCACCTCGGGGGGCTCGACGCCGTGGTCGACCGAGTTGCGCACCAAATGCGTGAGCGGATCCTTGATCGCTTCGATGATCGTCTTGTCGAGTTCGGTCTCTTTGCCTTCCATCTCGATCCGCACCTGCTTGCCCAACTGGGACGACAGATCGCGGACAACGCGAGGGAATTTGGCCCACACGTTGCCGATCGGCTGCATGCGTGTTTTCATCACGCTCTCTTGCAGCTCGGTGGTGATCAGGTTGAGTCGCTGCGCGGTGCTGATGAAGGCAGCGTCTTCGAGCTTGCTGGTGAATTGCACAATCTGGTTACGGGCCAGCACCAACTCGCCGACCCGAGTCATCAGTTTGTCGAGCAGCTCGACATCGACGCGGATGGTCGTATCGCCGACCGAGGGGGAGTTCTTATCGGCGGCAGGTGTATCCGCGGAGGACTTGGTCGGCTCCGTGATCGACTTGGCGGCTGGGCCACTGGGAGTACCCGCCACGGTTGCGAGGGTGGCTGCCTTAGCCGGAGTGGATGGGGTCGGCGTGCTGGGTGTCAGCGACGTCGCGTCAGGTTGCTCGGCGGCGCGCAGTTGGGCAACGATCTCGTCGGCCTGAAAGCCGGCATCGCTGCCGTTGGTCTCGAGCAGCCGCAGACCGGCTCGACAGTGTTCAACGGTCGCCAGCAGGGCGCTGATGACCGCATGCGACGGGACCAAGCTGCCGTCGCGTACTTTGACCAAGAGGTTCTCGGCCGTGTGGGCGAGTCGTTCGAGGTTGCCGAGTCCGAGAAAGCCCGCCCCACCTTTGACCGTGTGCATCGTGCGAAAAATGCCCCGCACCAGATGCTTGGCTTCGGGCTCATGTTCGAGCGTGAGCAGGTCGCGATCCATTTGATCGAGGTTCTCGTAGCACTCGACCAGAAACTCGCGAACCGCCTCGTTCATGGTCGATGACGATGGCTCCGTGCTTGGCGGCGTCGTAGCCGGTGCCTCGGTTTTGATGGGCGCGGCGGCTGCCACGGGTGTCGCAGCGACTACTGCCGCGGCGACCGGTTCGGCACCGGGACGATATTGCTGCAACAGCGTCACGTATTCATCGATGTCGGCATCGTTCGAGGTTTCGACGGCCTCGATCAGGCCTTTCATGTAGTCGGCCGCTTGTAGCACGGAGGTCACCAACTGCGAGCTGGGGGCAATCTCGCGATTGCGCATGTGATTGAGCACCTCTTCCAGGCGATGGGCGAGCGCGCCGATCCGATCGAGTCCCAAGAACCCAGATGCGCCTTTGATCGAGTGCATCGTGCGGAACACGGAGTTGACCAGATCGACGTCGATGTTTGCTCCGCCCGCCTCGATGGCCAGCATTTGCTGTTCGATATTGGCGAGGCCTTCTTGCGATTCGATCACGAATTCGGCGATGAGTTCTGCGTCGGCGAGTTCCATAGAATTGTTTTGCGAGTTGATTTGCAACGGATCGAAGGGTGGTAGCTACGAGCGTGGCCGCTTACGTTACAGCAGCCGCCACGGATGATTGACTAAGACTGAGTGCCTGGCTGGGCGTGAGCAATTCCAAGGCCACCAGGGCGTCGAGCAACGAAGGACGCAACTTCGATTGTCGAACCATGAGCTCGTAGACCTCGCTGCACGTGAGATAGCCGAGTTCGATGGCGATCTCGCCGAACAGTCCGCCGCGCGTGGCTTGTTGCCCGAGGATCTCGAACACTTGCCCCATGCTGAGTTTTCCCTGCGTCATGGCCAGCTTGCCGAATCGCGGCGTCTGATCGTGTCGCCAGGCTTCGGCGCGACGCACATCGGCTTCGGTGACCCAGCGGGCCGACAGTGCCGCCAGTGCGGTCTGGAGCGATTCGGTTGCCTGGATGTTTCCCAACTCGGTCAACTCGGGTGCATACCCCATCCCCAACCCCTCCCCAAATAACGAGATTGATCATGTTGACTAAACGCTCTAGGTGTGAATTCATTGAAGGTGACAAGAGAATCTAAATCACGCCTAGCGATGGTCAATTAAAAACCAGCCTGATAATCTGCCTATTCGGGTCAGGCTACCCCTCCGGAGCAATGGCTTAATCAGTTGATCCTGCCTAACCGTTTGAATCCGCGCCCTGAACCAGCGCAGGGGTACCCGATCAGCGCTGGATTGGCTTATTGTCAGCGTTGTTCATCCCGCTGCTGAACCCGCAATCGTTTCGGTATCGTGGGCTGTTCAATTCGCTTAGGAGCGAGGGGGCACACTGTCAGGCTCAAGCCAATCACACGGCTGCCACTGCTAGCACGGCGATGAGCCGGCCTCGGGCCGATCTTCGGCCGCGGACATTTCTGGCGAACTCGCCTTGTCCCGGCGGGAGAGTTCCAGTATTTCTACCGCCCCAACTCTCCTCTTCAACTATTTATTCCTCGTGGGAAACGCACCGGGATGACCGCTCAGCGTCGGTCTCGATTCGTGTGGACTGCGGTGCTCGCCGTGTTGAGCTGCGCCAGTGCTGCGCGGGCACAACCGCCGAACACGCTTCCGCGGCTCGGTTCGCCCACGGTCCCAAGTGAAGAGTTGCCCACCCCTTCGCCGCCGCTCGGAGGTTCCACGACTACATCGGGAAATGCCACGGCACCGAGCGAGTTGGTTGAAGACGTTCGCATTCAAGGGAACAAGTCGCTGCCGTTGCACGAGTTTCACGCGCATATTCGCACCCGGTCCGATCGTCCGTTCGATCGACAGATGGTCGAGGAGGACGTGCGCAAGCTGACCGCGCTGCACAAATTTGTGAGCGTCGACGTCGCCTACATGACAGGCCCCAAGGGGGGCAAAATCGTGATCTTCCGCGTGGTCGAGCGGCCGATCCTGAAGTACGTCAAGTTCGTGGGCAACACGGTGCGCGAGGGCACGCTCAAGAAGCACGTGACCGTCAAGGACGGCGACGCGGCCGATCCGTATGCGGTCGAGGAGTCGCGTCGCAAGCTCGAAGAATGGTACCAGGGCAAGGGTTACCCGAATGCCCGCGTGACGATTCATGAAGGGAACAAGCCGGGTGACCGTGGCGCGGTGTTTGTGATTAACGAAGGGGCCAAGCAGAAGGTTTGGTCGGTCGAGTTCGTCGGTAACACGATCGTCAGCGGCCAGCGGCTCAAGACGCAAATCCAGTCCAAGCCGCCCGTGCTGATGTTGTTCAAGGGGGAGGTGGACCGCAAAAAGATCGACGAGGATGTCGATCGGCTGCTGAACTATTACCGCGGACTGGGGTTCTTCCGCGCGCGGATCGGCCGTGAGATGAAGTTCGACGAGGACCTGGACTGGCTGACGCTGACGTTTGTCATCGACGAGGGGCCGCGCTACAAAATCCGCAACGTCTCGGTGGTGGGCAACCAGAAGATCGGCACCGACGAGTTGATCGCCAAAACGACGCTCAAGAGCGGCGACTATTTCGATCGCGAAACACTCAAAAAAGATATCTATCAGATCGAAGACGCCTACGGCACGATCGGTTACATCTTTTCCGCCGTCGAGGCCGAGCCGCGGTTCCTCGAAGAGCCCGGCCAACTCGACATGGTGTATCAAATTGCCGAGGGAGATCGCTATCACATCGGCCGGGTCGATGTCGTGATCAATGGCGATAATCCACGCACCAAACGAAACGTCATCCTGAATCGGATGAGCGTCTATCCAGGCCAAATCGCCGATATTCGCGAACTGCGCGATAGCGAACGGCGGCTCAAAGCCTCCGGGCTATTTCTGAGCAATCCGGCCCAAGGGGATGCGCCCAAGGTGAGCTTCAAACAGCCCGACTTTGACGACGGTGGCGGTCGCAGTGCCCCGTCGACCGCGGGGCGCGACGGTGGTCGCCGCGGCGGAAACATACGCGGCCAGAGTCCCGATCCGGAACCTCGCCCGCCGTTGCCGCACGGTGAGCGGTGGATCGATGTCGTGGCCGAGGGGCAGTGGAATCCCACGACGAGGGTGGCGGATGAGCCGTTGCGTGTTCGGTCGAGCGTGGCCGCGCCCCCCAGCCCATCGCACATTCCTGTAGTCCCCAAGGCGGACACAGCTCGTTACCAAAGTCCCGATCAGCGCTACGGCGTGCCGGCGGGATACACTCAGCCCAACGTTTATGGCGGCTACGGACAACCGAGCGCGGGCTACGGTCCCGCCGCTGCGTACGGTAACGGCGGCGTGGGGCAAGTGCCGATGAATCGGACCAGCCCCGACTCGAATGTTCGCGCCGTTCAGCAAGCCGCGTATCAAGCCGCGCCGGTCCAACCGTATGCGACTCCCGTCCAGTACCAGGCACCGTCGGCGACCGGTTATCCGAGCGGCACATCGACCATCGCGCCGGCCTACGGCGCACCGGCTGCCGTGCTCCCCTCACCGTCGAACGCCACGCCCTACGGCACGCCGGGGTACGGTCTCCCGCCGGGGTTATCACCCGCGGCAGGTGGTTACACGCAAGGCGATCTTTACGAGCCGGTGCCACCGGGCCCCGTCTATGGCGGCTTTCCAGGAGCCATCCAACCGTTTCAGGAACCGACACGTCCGATCGACGTGCAAACGATCGTCACCGAAACCCAAACCGGCCGCATTCAGTTGAACGTCGGGGTCAATTCGAGCGCGGGCTTGGTCGGCGGCGTGATGATCGACGAGCAGAATTTCGATTGGCGACGCGTGCCGACCTCGTGGGAAGACATTCGCAGCGGCCGAGCGTTTCGTGGCGGCGGACAGCAGTTTCGCATCGAGGCCTTTCCCGGCACGCAGGTCTCGCGCTATACGGCCACGTATCGTGACCCCTATTTCCTCGACACACGCATCAGCTACACGCTCAGCGGCTATTACTTCCAGCGGTTCTATCAAGACTGGACCGAAGAACGCACCGGTGGCCGCGTGGCGCTGGGCTACCAGCTCACGCCCGACCTGAGCAGCACAGTCTCGATGCGCGCCGAGAACGTCGGCATTAGCAATCCGACCCAGCCGACGCCCAGCGACCTCGCCGATGTGTTAGGCAACACGGCACTGTACGCCGCCAAGTGGGAAATCCAGCACGACACGCGCGACAGCACGTTCCTGGCCACGCAGGGGCATCTGATCAATCTGGCCTTCGAGCAGGGCTTCGGCACGTTTAGCTTTCCAAAGTTCACCGCCACCGGCAGCCAGTACTTCCTGCTGCACGAGCGTCCCGACCGGTCTGGCCGACATGTGTTGTCGTATGTGACCGAGCTGGGTATTTCAGGGACCGACACGCCGATCTACGAGCGATTTTATGCCGGCGGCTATGGCTCGCTCCGCGGCTTTATGTTCCGTGGCGTGACGCCGCTCGATCAGGGCGTGCAGGTCGGTGGTCGACTGAGCTGGCTCAACACCCTCGAGTACTTGTTCCCCATCACGGCCGACGACATGCTGCGGGGCGTGATGTTCTGCGACTTCGGCTCGGTCGAGAGCAACTTGCACTTCGATGGTCCGATGCGCGTCGCCCTGGGTGCCGGTTTGCGCATCTCGATTCCCGCGATGGGCCCCGGTCCGATCGCACTCGACTTCGCCGGACCGGTCAGCATGCGCGGCGGCGATCATGTGCAGAACTTCAGCTTCTTCATCGGCTACGCACGCTAGATCGAACGCGCCACGCGCGTTGAGAGCTGATCTTATTGAGGTCTGCGCGGCAAATCAGCCCCGACGAGCACATCAAGGCCGGGAAACACCGGGCTTCCGTTGGTCCCCTCTGGTTCATTCACTGCGCAGTCCGCTATAAAACCGACGGGGACTGGCCCCCCCTCGCATTTCGGTTTGAGGCTCGTGCTCTTAATTCGAGCGTAATCGCATGTAGTCGCGCGTGTCGCCGTAGTAGCTGCCACGCCGCGAAGCCTGCTCATGAGAGCCGGCCCCAAACCAACCGTAAGGATACGGTGACGCCGTGACGCTCTCGGCGATCCAGCGGTCCGGCTTGATGCAGATCGAAGGCGGGGGGGGCAGTGACGGACGTGGTACGACGACCAGATAACGATGCGTGGCCGGCACGAGGCCATTCGTTTTTATCTGCGGCAGGAACCACGGCGGGCGGGCTTTGATCGCCTCCGGAGCATGAGGCGCAGGCAGTTTCGTCGCCTCGCCACCCATGGCGCTGGCGCTCATGACCAGGAACATCCATCCGACTCGCCATCCCATCATCGCGCGCACGCCTTCGTGTAGGCTTCGGTTTCTACAGCCCTACTCGGTCTATCGACCCTTGGGCCGACCTGGATCAGATGAAAATCAAGCGACAGTAACTTGCCTATTTCAATCAGATCACGCATTCGATGTGGCTTGCTAAATCAAGGAAGTGTGTTGTCTCTTTTTCGCCCCAACACACACAGAATTGACCCTGAGTTGGAATGAATGCTGGGCTTGATAATGGGAGTGTGCGGGACGCTAGCATGGTGGCCAATAAACTTCCGTTGACCAATTTTTGAAAACGACGTAGCATGCGGAGTTAGACCTGCTCGTGAAGTCAGTCATGTGCGACGCGATGAGTGTGGCGGTCGAGGATCGATGGCCCCAGTCTCGCACGTTCGGCAAACGAACGACTCGCACGCCAGGCAGTTTACCGCCGCCAGGCAGTTCACCGCAGGTGCTTGTCCAGTGCACGTCGGTTCCGACTTTGACATTTTTTTTCGAGCATTGAGGCGACACCAGCGGGGAATTGAGTCCCGCGACGCAATCAAGCCCAGGATGGGTAGGATGCACGTTCGGCGCTCGCAGACAGGGGTCGAGATTCAGACTCCGGCCAAGCTGAACCTCTTTTTAGAGGTGCTGGCCAAGCGTGCCGACGGATTTCATGACATCGAAACCCTCATGGTCCCGGTGTCCCTCTACGATACGCTGCATGTCGCGCCGCGCCGCGACGAGCAGATCACGCTGCAATGTCGCTTCGATCATGCGTCGCCCGAGCCCTTGAGTGTGGGCGAAGACAATCTGATTGTACGCGCCATTCGCCGCTTGAGAGCGTTTGCCAATCGTCCGCTCGGCTGTGATGTCACACTTTGGAAGCGCATTCCGCTCGCGGCCGGTCTGGCCGGCGGGTCAAGTGACGCTGCCGCCGCGCTCGTGGGTGCCAATCTGGCCTGTAACCTCGAACTTGATCGAGGTGCTCTCACGCAAGTCGCCGCCTCACTCGGCAGCGACATCCCGTTCTTCCTCGACGGTCGCGCGGCAGTCTGTCGCGGTCGGGGCGAGATCATCGAACCCGTCGAGCATTTGGGGGCGCTGCATTTCGTGGTCGTGCGTCCGCCCATCGGGCTGGGCACCGCCGAGGTGTATCGTGGCTGCCGCGCGGCCACCGAGCCGCGTCATTGTGGCCAACTCATTCATGCCTTGCAGCGCGGCTGTTTGTCGCAGGCGGGGCGCTGTTTTTACAACGCACTCCAGCCTGCCGCGAGCCGCCTCACGCCTTGGATCGAGCGGTTGCGCGATGAGTTCACGCGGCTGGGCGTGATGGCGCATCAGATGAGTGGCAGCGGGTCGAGCTATTTCGGGTTATGCGCTCATGCGGCGCAGGCTCGGCGGCTCGCCGCGCGGTTGAGTCAGCGTGGTGTCGGACGAGTCTTTGCCATCAGCTCCGTGGTTTAACACACACAGAGGGAGAGCGGCCGTGCAAATCACCGAGGTTCGCATCAAGTTAGTCGAAGACGCCGGCGAGCGTCTGCAGGCGTTCTGCTCGATCACCTTCGACGACTGCTTCGTCATTCGCGATTTGAAGATCATCGACGGCACGACCGGGCCCTTCGTGGCCATGCCCAGCCGTAAGCTGACCACCCATTGCTCCCAGTGCCACTGCAAAAATCACCTGCGGGCCGTGTACTGCAACCAATGTGGCTCGCGGCTCAAGGAAATCTCTGCCGCCAAGGACGACGACGGCCGCGCCAAACTCTACGCCGACATCGCGCACCCAATCAACTCCAGTTGCCGCGAGCTGATCCAGGAGCACGTCATCCACGCGTTCTACGAGGAGATCGAACGCTCGAAGCTCCCCGGCTACGTGTCGCGCTACGACGACCTGGACGACGAACTGCCCGTCTCCGGACGCACGCGGCACGACCAGGCGCATCGCCCGGCCGGGTTGCATCGCCCGCCGACACCGCCGCAACGGGTCGAGCCCACCGTCGCGCCGCCGCATCGCTCCGACACCGACAAGCTCCCCAGCACAACTCCGGCGACCCCGCACTCGAACTTGAAGCGAGACAACTTTGGGGCCGGTATTCTCGACCCGCAGTGATACAGGTACCGGTGCGACGCGCGGTCGCATGCCATTCCTCCGGCCGCGCGTCGCCACCGTATTCAATGTTCCACGTTAGCCGCGACGCATAGCGGAGCGCGTAATCGTCGCACGGTATGACGCAACCTTGACGCGCTCCGCTGTGCGTCGCGGCTAACGTGGAACTGCAATCTTACACAACTACCTGGAGTAGTCCGGCTCGTTGCCGGCGATCCACTTGATATTGCAGCCCAGGCTGGGGCGCTGTTCGGTCGAGACACTCTTGCCACAGAGCACCGCCTCGATCGCCCCTCGTAAGTCGGCTCCCGTTACCGGCTGGCCATTGTCGGGGCGGCTGCTGTCGAACTGTCCTCGATACACGAGTTTGCGCTGGCCGTCGAACAAGAAGAAGTCGGGCGTGCAGGCCGCGCGATACGCCTTGGCCACCGCTTGGGTCGCGTCGTACACATACTCGAACGTGTAGCCACGCTGCTGCGCTTCGAGCCGCATGTTCTCCAGCGAGTCGGCCGGGTACGCAGCCACGTCGTTGCTGCTGATGCCGACCATCGCCAAGCCCCGCGGCTGGTAGTCTCGTGCCAACTGGGCGAGCGCACCGGCCAAGTGCTTCACGAAGGGGCAGTGGTTGCACATGAACACCAAAAGCAGGGCCGGCTTGCCCGCGTACTCGGACAGGGTGACCGTTCGACCGCTTGTGCTCGGCAACGAAAAGCTCGGGGCAACAGTCCCCAGCGGCAACATGGTGCTCGGCGTTCGGGCCATGATCGGCTTCTCCGCAAAGGTCGACGGTAGACGGGTGTTACGGTGCCTGATCGTAGCACTTCCCACCCGCTGACGGCAGCCCTGCGAGGCTGCACCCGCGTGGCGAGGCAGGCTTATCCTGGGACTCACGGCCCAGGCTCGAAGATGACTCTTGGGCGGGGTCGTCCAAAAACTGCCTTCTCGCCAGGAACTTTGCTGACTTAGCCCGCGTCAAAAAGCTAGAATCGTATGTGCGATTTGCCTGTCACGCTGACTTTCGAGGGACT
This sequence comes from uncultured Planctomycetaceae bacterium, assembly GCA_964652155.1. Taxonomy (GTDB): domain Bacteria; phylum Planctomycetota; class Planctomycetia; order Pirellulales; family PNKZ01; genus CAZZBK01. The sequence goes on from CAZZBK010000093.1 coordinate 18,289, forward strand.
TGCCACCATGCTCACCCACCTCCTGCGACTCATGACAGTCGCCATGCTGTTTGCCGCCGTGCCTCTTCGAGCCGCCGATGCCCCCCCCTTGCCGGTCACCAAAATCGTGCTGTTTAACTCGGGCGTTGGGTATTTCCAGCGCGACGCAAAAATTCAAGGCACGCAAGTCGTCGATTTGCAATTCCCGGCCGGCAACATCAACGACCTGCTCAAGAGTTTGGTGGTGCAAGACTTTGGTGGCGGCTCGGTCTCGACCGTCAATTACGGCTCGCAAGACCCGATCACCAAAACGCTTCGCAGCTTTGCGATCGACCTGACGACCAACCCGTCGCTGTTCGATTTGCTCTCGCAGGTGCGAGGCGAGCAGGTGGCCGTCGAGACCCCCAGTCAAGTCGCCGGCACGATCGTCGGCCTGGAGCGTCGCAAGCAGGTGACCGACAAGGAGGCGGTCGAGATCGAGTATCTCACATTGCTCACCGAGGAGGGCATCCGCAGCTTTCCGCTGGCCACGCTGAACAAGATCAAGCTCTCCAACGCCAAGCTCGACGGCGAGTTGCGGCAGGCGCTCAAGGTGCTCGCGCTCGGCCATGCCAACGATAAAAAGACGGTGTCGATCAACTTTCAAGGGCAGGGAGCACGCGAGGTGCTCGTGGGCTACGTGCAAGAATCGCCCATCTGGAAGACCAGCTATCGGCTCGTGCTCCGCGACAACGACCCGATCTTATTGCAAGGCTGGGCCATCGTCGAGAACACGAGCGACGAGGATTGGAAGCAAGTCGCGCTGACGCTCGTCAGCGGTCGACCCATCTCGTTCGTCATGAACATGTATCAGCCGTTGTATGTGCCGCGCCCCTGGGTCGAGCCCGAACTGTTCGCCTCGTTGCGGCCGCAAACCTACGGGCAAGACATGGACCGCGCGAACCTTGAGTTTGCCAAGCGGGACGAGAGCAATCGGTCGCGCGAACTGGCCGCGACCGACGCCTTGCGCAAGTCGGCAGATATGAAAGCGGCCGCCGCGCCGATGGCCGCCGCTCGGCGGTTGGAACAGGCCAACGGCCTCGCGGCCGGTTTCGGAGGAGGCAACGCCGACAAGCTCGCCGAGAAGGAGCAACAAATGTTGCGCGGCGTCCAGTCGGTGGCCCAGGGGGGCAACGTCGGCGAGTATTTCCAGTACAAGATCGACACCCCTGTCACGCTTCCCCGTCAGCAGTCGGCCATGCTGCCAATCGTCAACGCCTCGATCAAGGGTGAGAAGGTTTCGATTTACAACCCGGCCGTGCAACCCAAGCACCCGCTCTCGGGCTTGCGGATGACCAACACGAGCGGCTTGCATTTGATGCAGGGCCCGATCACGGTCTTTGACGACGGCGCGTATGCCGGCGACGCGCGCATCGAGGATCTGACTCCCAACAGCGAGCGGCTCTTGAGCTACGCGCTCGATCTCGACACCGAAGTGGCCATCGAGGGGAAAGGGGTGCCCGAGCAGCTCGTGAGCGTCAAGCTTGCCAAGGGCACGCTGCAAGTCTCGCGTCGCATGGAACGGCACCAACTCTACACGGTGAAAAACTCGGGCCGCAAAGTGAAGACCGTGCTGATCGAGCAGCCGCTGCAACCGAACTGGAAGTTGATCGAGCCCGCCAAGAGCGATGAGAAGACGCGCGACCTGTATCGTTTCGCGGTGCAGGCCGAGCCGGGCAAGCCCGCCCTGCTCACGGTTCGCGAAGAGCAGACCGTCTATCAGAGCTACGCGGCCAACAATCTCGACGATGGCACGGTCAGCTTTTATATCAGCGCGCAGTCCGTCAGCCCCGCGGTGAAAAAAGCCCTGGGCGAGATCGTCTCGCAGAAACGCCGCATCGAGCAACTGCTGAACCAGCAGAAGGGGCTGCAAGCCGAGTTGCAAACGATCGACCAGGAGCAAGCCCGCATTCGCCAGAATATGCAGCAACTCGACCGCAACTCGGATCTCTACGCGCGCTATGTGAAGAAGTTCAGCGAGCAAGAGGACCAGGTCGAGCGTCTCCGCAAGCAGGTCAACGAGTTGCAAGCCGATATCCTGGCCAAGAAGAAGGACCTCGACACGTTTGTGCTCGCGTTGGAGGTGCAGTGATCGGAGTCGTTGAGCCGCCGCGCGTCGAGCCCTGGACGCTCCGCGCGCGATGGGTCGTGTGCGGCGATGGCACAGTGCTGCGCGACGGGGTCATTACGCTGCACGGACAACACGTCCTCCGCGTCGAATCGTCGAATGCCCACGTGGACTTGGACTTGGGGGACTCCGTCGTGCTCCCCGGCCTCGTCAACGCGCACGTGCATCTTGAATTCAGCGATCTGGCGGTGCCCATCGGGCAACCGGGGATGCCGTTCCCCGACTGGATTGGCCAGGTCGTGGCTTGGAAGCGCAGCCGGAGCGCCTCGCCGCGCGAGGCCGTGTCGCAAGGATTGTGCGAGTCGCTCGGTTGGGGTGTCACCACGCTCGGCGAAATCGCCACGGGCGACACCTGGCGCGCGCCGTTCGACACACCGGCGCACCTCGTCGTGTTTCAAGAAGCCCTCGCGCTGCTCCGTGAATCGATCGGCGACTCGCTCGCGCAAGTCGATGCCTTCTTGCAGCACGCCGAGCCGCTCTGGGGCATCAGCCCGCACGCGCCGTACACGGTGCATCGCGATTTGCTCACCCAGTTGGTCGAGCGAGCGGTGCAACACGAGCGTCCGCTGGCCATGCACTTGGCCGAGACCCGCGACGAATTGCAGCTCCTCGAGCACGGCACGGGCCGGTTTCGCGACCGGCTCGCCGCGCTTGGGTTTGACCCTCGGCAGCTTGGCGACGCGCGGCTGACATGCCTCCGCGATTACCTGGAGCAGTTGGCGCTCGCCCCACGCGCGCTGGTTGTGCATGGCAACTATTTGAGCGACGACGAGATCGCGTTCATTGGCCAGCATCGCGAGCGGCTGAGCGTTGTGTACTGTCCGCGAACGCATGCCTATTTCGCGCATGAGCCTTATCCGCTGCGCAAGCTGCTCGCGGCCGGCGTGCGGGTCGTGCTCGGCACGGACGGCCGGGGATCGAACCCCGATTTGAACGTGGCCCGCGAGGCGCGGCTCGTGCATCGGCAATTTCCTGACGTGCCGGTGGTCGACGTGCTGCGGATGATCACGCGCGACGGAGCCGAGGCGCTCGGGCTCGCCAAGCCGCGTGGGATCATCTCGCCGGGCCAGCGTGCCGATTTGTTCGCGTTTCCACTCGCGGCCGAGGATCGTGATCGCGATCCGCTCGTTACGTTCCTGGAGCGTGACACGCCGCCATCGTTCGTGCTCGCGGCGGGATGGTCCGTGCTCAAGAGGCTGGCGTAGCGCCGTTCAGGCTTCGGTCAATTCGTCCTTCCAAGCGACGCGGCGCGAGACGAGATGCCCCAACACCCAGGTGACGAGCGTCCCCGCGACGCCGATCGACATGGTGGCTAGCGCACTATGCGACCATTCGGGCGGAATGGTGCCGACGCGGGTCGAGATGTGCGGCCATTGGTAGTCGGCCAGCGGTGCCCAATTCAGGCTCGTCGCTCGTTCGGCGAAACCCAACCGCACGGCGACCCACTCCAAGCCATCGCTCAACGAACTGGCCCAGGGCGCGGCGAACACGGCCGTGGCGAGCGCCACACTCAGGCCCGCGGCGGTCAGGTAACGCGGCCGCCAAGTCGTCATCGGTGCCTCGTCTCTCGGCAGCAGCGTGGGTTCCAGTCGGGCCACGACGGTCAGCGTCAGGCCGGTGATCAGGGCTTCGCCCAAGCCGATCGGCACATGCACGCACAGCAGCAGCCAAGCGAGCGGCACGAAGTCATAGTCGCCGCTGCCGGCCATCTCGACGGCGAAGGCCAATGCCGCGAGGGGCACGACCAGCCACGAGGCGACTGCCGCGGCAATTACCGTCCCTCGCAGCCCTTGCAAATGCCGTCGGAGCCAGGTGAAGAACAGATGACCAACGCAAGAGCCTATTAAGCCCATGTTGACGATATTTGCGCCCAGGGCGGTTAATCCTCCGTCGGCGAACAGGAGGCACTGCACGATCAGCACGGCGGTCATCGCGATGAGCCCACCCCAGGGGCCGAGCAGCACCGCCGCCAAGACCCCGCCGAGCACGTGTCCCGAGGCGGGGACGACGAGCAGCGGGAAGTTGACCATTTGGGCGGCGAAGATGGCCGCCGCCATCACCCCGAGCAGCGGTGCCAAGCGACTCCCCAGTTGCTGCTGAAGCCGTTGCAAGGCCACAGCCAAGCCCAGCAACGCGAGCCCCGCCGTAACCACGGTCGTTATCGGGTCGAGAAACCCATCAGGGATGTGCATGGCCAACAGCATGGGCATAATCTACGCGTGTTAGTCAGCCGAGACAAGCGAGATGATGTGATACACTCCACGCCGCGAACGTGAGTCCGCGGGTTAGTGGGCCCTGTCCTAGGCGACGATATCCGGGGGCTCACGCCCCCGGCTCGGATCGGATCGCGGCGCGTGTCAGGATCGCGGCGAACACGGTCGGTCCTACGCGAAGCGAGTCACGCCGGGCAATGCGACCGGCGGCGTCGGCAACGGCCCCAGCGCGTAGCTCGGCGGCGTCAGGTCCTCTTGCGAGTTGAGCGCCTGATCCCACGTGACCACCGGGCCCGTGTAGGTCGCCATGCGTGCCATGGTCGCAATCAGCGAACTGCGGACCATGTAGTCGCCATTGTTGATGGGCGTTCCTTTGCGAATCGAGGCGAACAGCTCGTTGTGCTCGATCTGGTACATATTGCCCGGCTTGACGACGACCCGTTCCCCCTTGATCGTGTCGCGCGGCAACAGCGTGGCGACGCCGGTGCTGCCGATGACGGTGTCGGCCACTTCCGGAGCGCAGCCGGCCTGCTGACGGCAGAAGCTAAACATCTTGGCGCCGTTGGCAAAATCGTAGACCACCGCATGATGATCGAAGATATGGCCATACTCGGGCCCGGTCCGCACCTGGCGTCCGCCCAGGCCAATGCACTTGACCGGTGGCTCGTCGTGCATGATCCAGGCCCCTTTGTCGAGGCTGTGCACGTGCTGCTCGACATTGTGATCGCCCGAAAGCCAGGCGAAGTACAGCCAGTTGCGCAATTGCCATTCCATGTCGCTCCACTCGGGCTGCCGCGGCTTCATCCACAGCGAGCCCGTGTTGTACGAGACCTGAATGGCGCGCACCTCGCCGATCGCACCGTCGTGAATGCGGGCCACCGTCTCGCGCTTGCCGGGGTCATAGCGCCAGCACAGGCCGTTGACGACCGACAGTCCTTTGCGTTTTGCCTCGGCGACCGTCTCCAAGCAGCTTCGCACGCCCGGGCCATCGACCGCCACGGGCTTTTCAGCGAACACGTGCTTGCCTTGCTGCACGGCGTACTTGAGCTGCGCCGGACGAAAGTGCGGCGGCGTGCAGAGCAGCACCACATCGACTCCGCTGTCGATCACCTGCTTGTAGGCGTCGATGCCCGTGAAGCATTTCTCGGGCACGACCCCGACCTTTTTCTCCAGGTCAGGAGACTTTTTGAGCGTCTCCAAGCTCGACTGCAAGCGGTCGGCGAACATGTCACCCAGGGCCGTGAGCCTGACGTTGGGATCGGCCTGCAAGGCATTGGCGGCCGCGCCGGTGCCACGACCGCCGCAACCTACGAGTCCGATCCGCAGCACATCGTCCCCCGCCGCGTAGGCCGAGCGGGTCAAAAACGCTTGGCTGGCCGCAACACCGGCCAGGGTAGCACCGGTCGCTTTCACAAAATCACGGCGATGGGGCAACACGATTCGAGCGGCATTCGAGGCAGGCATGCAAGTAACTCCTCATCACGAGGCCGGGACCGGCCGGGAGCGGGTGGGGTAAGGACCAGTTCCTCCACAGCATAGCAAGAGCCGGTGGCAAGGTCGAGGTTTTTAGGGAAGGGATGAGGGATGAGGGATGAAGGATGAAGGATGAAGGATGAAGGATGAAGGATGA